>JAQTOQ010000166.1 GCA_028713245.1 Sulfuricurvum sp.
ATTCTCCAGATTTATGTTTAATTAGTAGTTGTCATATGTCAGGACATCGGTTACCCAAGTCTAACGCTAAAAAGTGTCAGGACATCGGTTACCCGAACCCCTGTTTATGCATAATATTTCATGAACTGAACTCAGTAGGCATCCTGTAATCAAAGCTTTGGACAAAGTCTTCACCCAAGTACACTTGCAGTGTGTGAATTTTCGTTACTATCATGGCCCGCACATATGAATAGACAAGGTCTTTTGAAACCTCGAATTTTTCACCAAAGATGTTGAGTATTCTATCGCTTCTGATGAACCGGATGAGCGATATGGTGCCGTCCGGGAGAAAATCAAGTTTTGGCAGCCTGGTGTTTGGCCCCAACGTCAAGGGCTTGAATTTGTCAGCTTCAATGACCTCCAGTGGCGTTTTCACTTTGAGATAGCTGTAACGGTGATGCTTGTTGTGGAACTGCTGAAAATTCTTACTCTGCCGCTTTAGCATGGAATAGCTTGAGAACCACTGGCGGCGAAAAAACTTTTTGTCATAGGTATCATTGAAGCTCTCGATTACGCCATCGCGCCACGGTTCCGCAACAGGGATAAAGACAGGCTGAACACCGAAGTAGAGACATAGTCGCAGCACCAGGCCAAGTGACCTCGGATAGCGGTTACTGCCACGGAAGCTGAGTTCATTGTCCATTTGCAGGAAGTCGGGAAGCCCCATTGACTTCCAGCAGCGCAGCAAACCCTGTGCAATGTTGTCATCCTCCTTGGTGCGATTGGATTCGATGAAGACCCGGTGGCTGTACAGATCGATCACATTCATCGAGTAAAATCTGCCGTCACCCTTGATGTAGCGATGGCCAACAAGATCCATCTGATGGATGTTGTTGCAGCACAGGGCTTCGGTAAAGTACGGATACTCGACCCCTTTGGGAGAATATCTCGTTTTTTTTAACGAGTCCTTCCCGTTTCAGGGTCCGGTTGATGGTGCTGTCAGAGCGAAATGACATCCCCAGCTTATGTAGCTCCCACTTGATAGCGGAAACGCCAATCTGTGCAAATGGTGACGAATCCAGGCGGTTTCTGGTGGAGACAATAAGATCCTTGTCTGTTGCACTGAGTCCAGATGGCCTTGTAAGTGGCGCTCTTGAGTGTTCCTTGTACCAGTCAGTTGCGCCAGACTGATAACGGTTCAACCACTTAAAAAACCACTTCTTGGAACGATCAAGGCTCGTATAGACTGCCTTGGGAGATTCGCCTGCAAGATGGCGCTGGACAGCTTGTTTCCTGAGTTCTTCTTCCATGCGGATGTTCTCCCTTCAAGTTGAAATCATGGAGAACATCATAGCTTATATTTCTAATGAAGGTAACCGATGTCTTGACACAAAAAAGGGCGTTAAGGGTAACCGATGTCGTGACACATCCGGGTAACCGATGTCCTGACACTTGTCAAGTAGTGGTGTGCTGGTGTATGAATTTAAAAATTACAACGCATGCACGCTACTTTGGTCTGTATTACAATTCGCAAAGAACTGTATGAAGATTTTTCCCCCAAGCTTTACGAGTATGTGTGCAATCACTATCAATAGCTCTGTAATGGTTCGTATGAATATTTTGTTGTATTTTATGTTCCTTATAATAACAGACATCATTCCAATGAGTATTGCCGCCTCCTGTCGGTAGGGGAATGTTAAAAAATGATTTTTCATTCA
This sequence comes from Sulfuricurvum sp., assembly GCA_028713245.1. Taxonomy (GTDB): domain Bacteria; phylum Campylobacterota; class Campylobacteria; order Campylobacterales; family Sulfurimonadaceae; genus Sulfuricurvum. The sequence continues at coordinate 1,698 of JAQTOQ010000166.1, forward strand.
GCATAATTTTATCATCCCATGCAATCAAATAACCGACTGCCTCTGCCAGATTATCGTAACTATTCCAAGGAATAAGATGATGCGTACAATTGACATGCAGATTTGAAAACGATGGATGATTCAGATCTTCTTTCCCTGCGGCATCTTTTCCTTTAATGTTTTTATAAAGGATACTTAAGGTCTTATCAAAAGCGGACGAATAATAATTATGACATCGTACGTTGGACGGAATGATTTCCCCAGGTAACTCGATATCTGATGGCATTGCTGCCCCCATCAAAAAAACACCTCTCAATAAATTTAGACATGCTTTTGCTTGCATTAAAGCACTGGACACAACAAGTGCTCCAAGACTAAATCCAACAAGATAATATGGTTGTTGATTTGATTCACATTCTTCTAAATGACGAAAAAGGCAATTTCCAGCCTTAATAGCGTTTGCCTCCGCACTCAAAAATTCAGCACACAGAATTTTTGGATCATTAAATCCGCTATCCCAACTGAAAGCGGAGAGGTCATATTGTAATCTTCTAGCCAAATGGAAATTATTCATGTTAACCATGAAAGTCGGCGCATTATCACGACCGCCAAAGCCATGAACGTATAGAATTTTAGTTAAATTTGACATCGATGAAGCTCCATGTAATCATTTTATATCAATCAGGATATGAATAGAGGCAAGGCGTTACTCCAGTTTTATGAGAATATCAGTTGTGATACTGAGGTTGAAACTTTTTATGTCCCTTCCTCAGCAAATTTAAATCGGATCTCAATGCGGCGATTGCGACCATCACTTGGATCAACCCCTTTTAGAGGATGGGAATCCCCATACCCACCAACCACTATACGCCTGGTCATGCTAGGATTAAGTTGCCCAAGAATGAGTTTACGTGCCTCGCGGGCACGCGCAGCTGATAGTGTCAAGTTGTCATCGTAAACAGCACAAAATCTCTTTTTGTCAGTTACCGCATTTGCCACAGGCTTATTATCGGTATGACCTTCTATTACAATTTGTGCCTTTGGAATTCTAATTATGTAATCGGCGATCTGAGGTTGGACTTGGTTTAATGCTTCTGCTACTTCCGAACTAATGCAGGCACTGCCACGAGCAAAGACACCTTCACGAAGTGTAATTTTAAGGTTTTTAGTATCAATACTTATAAGTTCATCAACGCCTTGTTTTGCAAATGCCTGACGCATTTGTTCAACAACAAGCATAGACGCTTTTTCTTGAGCAACACGTCCTTTAGAATCCTCAGCTTTTTGAAGATATCGTTGTGCAGATGATTGCACTACGGATACAACCAACAGCAGCATCACTACCGCCATAACGCCAGCCATTAAATCAGAGATAGAAACCCATTCGCTTGGTTTATCCTTCATGCATTGTCTCCGTTGCGGACAAATATTCACCTAATTGGCCGTTAAATTCAACAATAGACCCATTAAGATTTCTCACGGCATTTCTCATTTCTATATTACAAGTTGAAATTGTACTCAATTGGTCACCTAGTTTATTAAGGCTGTCATTGATAGCAGCTTGGCTTTTGTTTGAAAGCTCGCTGACTTGAGCGGAGCTATTCTTAATAATTAAAAGTATTCTGTTCTGATTATCACCAGATTCTTTAATACTATCCCCGACTTTCTGCATTGTTTCCTGAAGCTTTCCCTGGGTTTGAGAAACATCAGTCGACATCTGTTCAACAGCAGTTTTAATTTTTGTTGTTGCAGCCTGCAACTCAGTACTTGATTTTTCCATAGCAGTTTTTAGCTGATTCGAACCAACCTCCATAGAGCTTGAAAATTTAATATTCATGTCATGTAATTTGTTACTAGAGTTTTCCATAGCAATAAGCATTGCGTCTGAACTTTGTTTCATTGAGTCTACAAAACCTGTTTTCATTGTGTCTAATGTTTTATTCATGTCATTTGACATCGTGTTAACTGCAACCTGTATTCCGTTCGCTGTTTTTTCAG
>JAQTOQ010000167.1 GCA_028713245.1 Sulfuricurvum sp.
AGTTTCTTTGAGAGCAATGTCATGGCGATAACCGTCTCCAAACTCAATGATAGGCTGGTCGGAAAGCTTTTTGGCGTACAACAGTTTTTCTAAATGAACTTGGGTGTTTTTGAGCTCGTTCATATCGGAGTTACGTTTTTGCTCTTCTTTAAACCGATAGAGTGCCATTTGGATAGTTGTGTGGAGGTTCACAGGATCAAAAGGCTTGACGATATAGCCATACGGTTCTGTTTGTTTTGCTTTGGAGAGCATTGATGATTCACTATGCGCAGTTAGGAAAATAAAAGGACGTGGATTTTTGTCACGAATAAAGCGAGCAATTTCGATGCCGTCATCGTTTCCTTGCAATGCGATATCAATTAGGACGATATCAGGATTATAAACTTTTATTTTATTTCGAGAGCTGATGCTGGTATCTGCTAGGGCAATGACCTCGTAGCCCTGTTTTTCAAGTGACATTTTAAGATTGAGCGCAGTTACTTCATCATCTTCGATAATCAAAACTTTTATAGAGGACACCGTATCCCTTTAATTACTTTATTAGATTCTGTTATTCTAGCATATTTAGGCGATATTCAAGCCAAAACGGTATAATCTCACTAAATAAAGCACTATGGATTGAGGACGAACATGTTTGATTTTGAAAAATTTACCGAATATTCCAAACCGGGCCCTCGCTATACGAGTTACCCAACGGCATTAGAATTTAACGATACCTTTAAATATGAGGCCTATTTAGGCAAATTACATGCTCAAAATCCACAAGGCTCTTTATCTCTTTATTTCCACTTGCCTTTTTGTAAAAATGCCTGTTATTTTTGTGGCTGTAACGTTGTCTTCACCTCCAAAGAGGACAAGAAGGAGCGATATATTGATTATTTGTTACGAGAAATGGAAATCTTGAGTAAACACATTGACACTTCTCGCCCCGTCATTCAGTTGCATTTCGGTGGTGGTACTCCAACGTTTTTTGATGCGGATCAGCTTAACCGTATTATTACAGGAATAAAAAGTCATTTTAAAAACTTCACCAATGATGCAGAAATTAGTTGTGAAATTGACCCCCGTCACATCAACGAAGAACAGATGAAAGTGATGAGTAATGCCGGATTTAATCGGGTTAGTTTTGGTATTCAAGATTTTGATGAAAAAGTGCAAGATGCTGTTCATCGAGTTCAGCCTTATGAAATTACCAAAGCGGCAATGGATTTAGCTCGAAAATACAATATGGTCAGTGTCAACGTGGATCTTATCTATGGATTACCGTATCAGAGTTTGGAAACATTTAAAAAAACGTTGGACCTTTCTGTTTCATTAAATCCTGATCGTTTCGCTGTATTCAACTACGCGCATGTACCGTGGCTTAAAAAAACAATGCGTAAGATTGATGAGACAACCTTGCCTACCCCTGCTGAAAAACTCTCAATCATGCGTTATACCATCGATTATATGGAGTCAAAAGGGTATAAGATGATCGGAATGGATCATTTTGCAAAATCTGAAGATGAACTCTTTTTGGCGATTGAAAAAGGGGAGTTGCATCGTAATTTCCAAGGCTATACGACCAAAGGTGGTGCAGATTTGATCGGTATCGGGCTAACCTCTATAGGTGAGGGCAGCGATTATTATGCGCAGAATTTCAAAGAGATGGGAGAATATGAGGCAGCCATTGATGCAGGAAGACTGCCGTACGAACGTGGGGTTGCCCTCAATGAAGACGACTGTATCCGTCAGTATGTCATTATGGAGCTTATGAGTAATTTTAAGTTAGATATTGACCGGTTTGAATCGATGTATGGGGGGGTTTTTGCTACCTATTTTGCGGATGCGTTGCTATCGCTAAAACCGTTTGAAAATGATGGACTTGTGAAGATCTGTGAAAAAAGCATTGAATGTTCTCCTACAGGTACATTATTGATTCGAAATATCGCCATGGCGTTTGATGCGTATATGCACGTTCACTCCAAAAGCGACAAAGCTTTTAGTAAAACTGTATAACCATGTCAACACAACCTCATGATATTTTTAATTTTACTGAAACCAGCGATGCGTGTATCAAGTGTGGGAAATGTATCCCTGTTTGTACGATACACAATATTAATGCTGATGAAGTAACCTCTCCTCGTGGGTTTATCGATCTTTTAGGTGCTTATCAGCGTGGAGAATTGGAACTCGATTTCAATGCCAAAGAAATTTTCGAGAGCTGTTTTTTATGTACCAACTGTACTGATGTCTGTCCAAAAGCACTTCCTACAGATATGGTCATAGAACAAGTACGTGCGGATTTGGCGGATAAGTTTGGAATAGCATGGTTCAAACGTTTATTCTTTTATCTTTTACGACACCGTATGACGATGGATATTCTTTTCAAGCTAGGGTACGTATTTCAAACCTGTGGTTTCAAAATAAAAGCACAAACGCAATCAATGGAACCTAGATTTAACCTCCCGATCATCAAAAAAGATCGTCTTTTGCCGTCTATGGGAAAAACGTCATTTTTGAACAGCTACCCTGAGAACATCTCAAATGGCGGCAAACGTCGTGTTGCCATTTTCATCGGGTGTTTGGCAAACTACAACTACACCGAAATTGGTAAAGGTTTGGTTGAGATTCTCGAAGAACTTGAAATTGATGTTTTTATTCCGAAAAAACAGCTTTGCTGTGGTGCCCCTGCGTATTTCACCGGTGATTTTGCAACGGTTGATCATAACGCGAAAAAGAACATCGAATATTTTGAGAGTTTTGCGGCAGACGTTGAAGCGATTATTATTCCGGAAGCCACGTGCAGCGCGATGATTAAAATTGACTATGCGCACTTTTTCCACGATCAGCCGCAATGGCTTGAACGTGCGAAAAATATCAAGAGTAAAGTATTCATGGCAACCGAGTGGCTTGAGGGAAATACGAACCTAAAAGAAGTACTTGCCAGCAAAGGAAAAAGTGATTTGGTGGTTACCTATCATGACCCGTGTCATGCGCGTAAAATGCAGGGTATTTATCAAGAACCGCGTCGTTTGGTCTCTCAAAACTATACGATCACAGAGATGAGCGATCCGAATGTATGCTGCGGTTTTGGCGGTGTTACAATGCAGACTGAAAAGTTTTATTTGGCACAAGCGGCAGGAAAACCGAAAGCCGCGATGATACGAAATACTGGTGCACAGATCGTGACTGCAGAATGCAGTGCATGCCGTATGCAAATCAACAACTCGATGTTCGAAGCCAATGTCGATGTAATCTTTAAAAATCCGATTGAGCTGATGGCCGAAGCATTGAAGGCAAAATAATGGAATTTTGGAACCATATTTACGAGCATTTTAATCCCGTTGCCTTTAATCTAGGTCCCATCCCTGTTCATTGGTACGGGCTAATGTATGTACTTGCACTGCTTTGTGCCCTTGTGATCGCCAAATGGATTGTCAAAAAAGATGCCATAGCAATCACCAAAGAGCAGTTGGATGATTATTTTATTTATGCTGAGATAGGGGTAATCCTAGGTGCACGTTTGGGGTATGTCCTTTTTTACGACACCCATACGATGTATTATTTGACACAGCCTTGGCAAATATTCAATCCTTTTATGGACGGTCATTTTGTTGGTATACGCGGGATGAGTTTTCATGGGGCAATTCTCGGATTCTTAATGGGATCGTATT
>JAQTOQ010000168.1 GCA_028713245.1 Sulfuricurvum sp.
TCCAATCGTTTGCATTTGATTGCCCTCATGAGCGATGGCGGTGTCCATTCACATATCGACCATCTTCTTGGTGTGGCTGAGCTTGCCGCAACTACCGGTCGCGAGGTATGGCTTCATTTGATCACCGATGGACGCGACGTTGCTCCGACATCAGCACTGCTCTTTTTACAAACCGTGCTTGCACATGGTGGGAAAAATATAAAAATAGCTACTCTTGGCGGACGTTTTTATGCGATGGATCGTGATAACCGATGGGAACGCATTGAAAAAGGATACGATGCAATCGTACGTGCGCATCCGAAGAGTGAACAAAGTGTCGCTGATTATATTGAAAATGCGTATGCAAAGGGGGAAACGGATGAATTTATTACCCCGTGCGCTTTTGATGGGTATGATGGATTTAATGAAGGGGATTCTGTCTTAACACTCAATTTCAGAAGCGATCGCATGCGCCAACTCGCAGCGGCATTGGGAAATCCTGAATTTAAAGGCTTTGAACGTACGTATGTTCCAGTCCATTTAACAACGATAACACAGTACGATAAGAATTTGCCCCTGCCGGTATTGTTTCCCAAAGATGCACCTGTTAATACCCTGGCAGAGGTGATTTCAAATGCCGGGTTACGCCAGCTTCATACGGCAGAGACGGAAAAATATGCCCATGTTACCTTTTTTTTTAATGGTGGCATTGAAGAGCCGTATGAAAATGAGACACGTGTTCTTATCCCTAGCCCTCAGGTTAAAACCTACGATATGCAACCGCAGATGAGTGCCCCTGAAGTAGGCGACGCTGTAGTTACAGCGATGGATGAAGGGTACGATTTTGTGGTCGTCAACTTCGCCAATGGAGACATGGTAGGGCATACAGGGAATTATGAAGCGGCCATAAAGGGAGTAGAAGCGGTAGACAAAGAATTGTCTCGGATTGTCGAAGCGAGTAAAAGTAATGATTATGCGATGGTCATTACGTCGGATCACGGTAACTGCGAAGAGATGCGTGATGATGCAGGAAACACATTGACGAACCACACCGTGGGAAAAGTTTGGTGTTTTGTCTTGGACAATGAGGTCAAAGAAGTCCATCCCGGAGCGCTTAATAATGTTGCGCCTACAGTGCTTAAACTTATGGGGTTAGAGATTCCATCTGAGATGGATTCACCACTTATATAAAGGATAACAATGAAATTTACAGGTAAAAATGTATTGGTAACGGGTTCAAGCCGAGGAATCGGTGCGGAGGTAGCGCGTGTATTGGCAAGTTATGGTCTAAAAGTATGGATTAATTACCGTAGCGGTGCGGATGCAGCGGATGCAATCAAGGCAGAGATCGAAGCTTCCGGCGGAACTGCTGCTGTTATTGGCTTTGATGTAAGCGATGAAGCAGCTTTTGTTGATGCGATCAAAACGATTGTTGACGCAGATGGCGAGCTTTCTTATTTGGTTAACAATGCGGGAATCACTAAAGACGGCTTGTCTCTTCGTATGAAAAGTGAAGATTTCATGTCCGTTATTAATGCTAACTTGCTTTCAGCATTTGTGGGCTGTCGTGAGTCGTTTAAAGCGATGCGCAAACAAAAATTTGGCGCAATCGTCAATATCGCATCCATTGTTGGTGAAACAGGTAACGCAGGTCAAACGAATTATGCGGCTTCAAAGGGCGGTGTGATAGCGATGACAAAAAGCTTTGCCCAAGAAGCGGCAACAAGCGGCATACGTTACAATACAGTGACGCCAGGTTTTATAGCAACCGATATGACGGACGTTCTTAGTAATGAGATTAAAGCAACTTTTACCGCTAAAATCCCTATGGGACGTTTTGGTGAGCCTAAGGAAGTGGCAGAAGCGGTTGCTTTCTTGTTGAGTGATCACTCAAGTTACATTACAGGCGAGACGCTAAAAGTCAACGGCGGAATGTTCATGTAAAAAGTCTTAAGGGCAACATTTTGCCACTTAAGTTAAATATGTTATAATTTCTACGATTTTACTCATTAAAACAGGAGCTATTATGGCGCTATTGGAAGATATTAAAGAAGTAGTTGTTGAACAACTAAGTGTTAACCCGGACGAAGTCAAAGCGGATTCTAAATTCGTAGAAGATCTTGGTGCAGACAGTCTTGACGTTGTTGAATTGGTAATGGCTCTTGAAGAGAAGTTCGATATTGAAATTCCTGATGATGAAGCTGAAAAAATTCAAACAGTTCAAGATGTAATTAATTACATCGAAGGTAAAAAATAGTCATTTTATCAAGGCATTAGCCTTGGTACTCAGCCCTTTAATATTTGGCCTTAGATGTTTTTTCACGTATAGTTTTAACGAAAAAATATCTAAGATCAGCGATCAGCAGGAGAAAATGTGAAACGAATAGTAGTAACCGGTATGGGCATGATTAATGCCGTGGGTCATGATAAAGAAAGCTCATTTAAAGCCATTTGTGATGGTGAATGCGGTATTGATAGGATTACTATTTTCGATCCCTCGACGCACAGTGCTCAAATTGCTGGCGAAGTTAAAAATTTTGATCCTGAAACCGTTATGGATGCAAGGGAAGTAAAAAAAGCGGACCGTTTTATCCATCTCGGTATCAAAGCAGCACAAGAAGCAATGGTGGATGCCAACTTTCCTGAAGATTTTGACAAAGAGCGTTTTGGAATCAGTGCAGCTTCTGGAATCGGTGGACTTCCTTCAATTGAGCGAAGCTCTATTATTTTGGAAACTAAAGGGGCACGTCGTATTTCTCCCTTCTTTATCCCTGGGGCATTGGTCAACATGCTCGGCGGGTTCGTAAGCATCGATCATGGTTTACTCGGACCTAATCTTTCATGTGTGACAGCATGTGCAGCAGGTACGCACGGTATCAGCGAAGCCGCAAAAACAATTATGACGGGCGGAGCAGACCAAATGCTGGTTGTTGCGGCGGAGTCAGCAATTACGGGTGTTGGTGTCGGTGGATTTGCATCCATGAAAGCTCTTAGTACACGTAATGATGATCCGAAACATGCATCACGTCCTTTTGATGCACAGCGCGACGGATTTGTGATGGGTGAGGGCGCAGCAGCATTGGTATTAGAAGAATATGATGCGGCGATTGCTCGCGGCGCACGTATTTATGCAGAGTTGATTGGATTTGGAGAAAGCGGTGATGCAAGTCATATCACAACCCCAAGCCTTGAAGGTCCTCTTCGTGCTATGAAAGCAGCGCTAAGAATGGCGGGTAATCCAAAGATTGATTACATTAATGCGCACGGAACAAGTACGCCAACCAATGATAAAAATGAAACAGCAGCTATAAAAGAGGCATTCGGAGGAAAAGAGAACTGTCCTCCAATTAGTTCAACTAAAGGTCAAACAGGCCACTGTTTAGGTGCCGCTGGCGGTATTGAAGCGGTTGTCGGTATTATGGCGATGCGTGATGGTATTATCCCTCCAACGATTAATTATGAGCACGCTGATGAAAATTGTGATTTGGACATTGTCCCTAATGTTGCACGTAAAGCAGAGTTAAACATTATTATGAGCAACTCATTTGGATTTGGCGGCACAAACGGCGTCGTTATTTTCAAAAAAATCTAAAGGCTTCCATTGGCTACCTATCTTGATTTTGAACAAAAGATTTGCCAGATTCAAGAGGATATT
>JAQTOQ010000169.1 GCA_028713245.1 Sulfuricurvum sp.
CGAATTTTGATTTGATACTCTTGGCTGAGAAGGAATTCACTGGAATAGAGTTCTTCTTGCGTAAATTGCGCGAAAACATTACCGCTTTGGACAACATGCTCCTCTTCGTCGGTGGATTTTTTATAATACGTTTCGTACGAGAGGAGGTCAAAATCAACCTCACCAAGACTTATTTTTCGATCACTTGCGGCAAAACGCAAATCCTCTTTGACACTAGTAGAAGCTTTAGTAACGGGGGTAAATTCCGCCATCAATCAATTTCTCCAATTCCTTCAACCTATGATACTTAGTATATCAACTTTATTAATAATAGCGCGTTTACTCTAAAATATCTCTTGACACGGTAAGCCACATCTCACTTTTTAATGCTCCTGCAGGATCTTTTTTTTCTCTCCGTATAATTCAAGGCCGATGCGCTTTACTTTACCCACAGGAAGAACCGCATATTCCTGCCGTGTTTTCGGATCCATAAATACAACGCGATTAAGTCCGTTATAACTACCATGGCAAATAACTTCTCCATGCAAATCTGCCGCATAAAGTTTGTCAAGTTTATTACAAAGCGCCTCAAGATAGCCTTCCTTTTCCCTGATCTTTGAAGCTGTTTCGTTAAGCTCATATGCTTCTTTTTGATACTGTTTTAGTCGAACAACATCCGCTTTCATAGGCTCAAGACCCCCTTGCTTTGCGTCGATAACACGTTTTTGAAACTGTTTGATACGCGCATTTTTATTTTTGAAAACATTCTGACGATCTCTGAGCTCATGACTTCTCTCGATAAGTTCTACCTCAAGTTCTTTTATACTATTTTGCGCTTCTAGTATTTTTTCATGATAAGCACCCACTGAAAACGGATCAATACTAAGGGTGCCGCCTTCTCCTTCAATACTGTTAATTTCAATAGACTCCAAGGCTGTAATCCTAGCGTGTGAATAAAGCACATCAACATAGACTTTTCGCGCGATAACCTCTCCTCCCAACATCTTATTAATGTGCACTATATCTGCTTCAACACGCCCGCCCTCGAGGATATCTATATTTGCCTCTTTCGCTTTTAAATTTCCTCGATGAAGTTGTATGGTTGCCGCTTCAGAAACATCAATATCTGATTTTCGATGCGTTTGCGCCGCGATACTAAGCTCTTCTGCTCTTATTTTTGTGTTTTCTCCAACAATTCCATCAATATCCACTTTTTGAACATCAATATGAACGCCCATCCCCACAGCATCTTCATTAAATATTTTTTGGTTAACCGCGAGAAAAATATCTTTATCAATTCCCGCTTCAATCGAACCCGTTTTTTTCATACTGACGGATTCCAACTGAAGTTCATTGGCAACTGAAAACACTCCCTGCTCCCGTTTGATAAAACCCGATACTATTGCATAATAACGTGTACTTTTGTCGTCGTGCTCGCTTCGGATCGTTGTATCATCAACCTTAATTGCTCCAGCGTATTTGACAGTAGGCTCAGAGACAATTATTGGGGCTCCATCTAATCCTCGTCCATTGCGTCCTTGTTTTGGAAAAATATACTCGAGAATCAAGGCTCCTGCTTCAATCCCTTCTATAAGGCTTTTGTTCTTATCCCCCTTTTTATAATGCAAAATAATTGCATCATCAACGGGTTCAATAGCAGGGAAAAATTTTGCAATTATGAGATCATAAGGGACTTTGAGCGAACCGCTCTTTTGGATGGTTATCAAGAGTCGATTAATGCGGACATCCAATTCTTCATCCGCCATCCCTATCATAAACCCAAGACGAAGCATTTTTTTATTGATAGCCTCTTTAATCCATTCTTTGACCCCTTTTTTTAAAGGAATGATCGACGAAGGATCAATAATTGCAGTCACGAGCCCTTTGCTCCGACTCATTGCAACGGAAAAATGCAAATCTAGATAAGGGTGCGGAACAAAAGAACGTATGGTGATTTGATATTCTTGGCTGAGTAAAAAATCGCTGGAGTAAAGCTCTTCTTGTGTAATTTGCGTGAGTATATTATCCCCACCCATATGGTGCCATTCTTCATCTTCACCTTTTTTATAATACGTTTCATATGAAAGCAAATCAAAATCAATTTGTTCTACAGGCAACTTTCTATCGCTCGCGGCAAAACGTAAATCATCTTTGATGCTGGTGGAAGCTTTTGTAACGGGGGTAAATTCAGACATTTGTCAATTTTTTCATTATAGTTTTCAATATTCCAATCCGATCTTCTTTTCATCCCCGTGGAGCTCAAGTATTATTTTTCGCACAGCCCCTCGAGGGAAAAGAGCATATTCTCGGCGTGTTTTTGGGTCCACAAAGGCTACGCGATTGTGTCCATTATACACATCATGACAGAGGATAACACCCTGCAAATCTGCTTCATAGAGCTTGTTGAGCTTATCGTGAAGCGCAGCGATATACTGAGCTTCTTCTCGTAACCTTCCCTCTTCGAGGTGGAGTTTGTGTCCTTGCGCTTCATACTCCCGTATGCGAACCATCTCGACGCTCACCGGTTCGAGACCATTAGCCTTTGCTCTGGCGATACGATGCTTAAACTGATTGATTTGCATGTTTTTTTGTTTAAATCCTAACTGTTTATCTGTGAGTTCTTTCTTCAAAAACTGATACGAAGATTCTTTTTCTGCAACAGTGGCTTTCACCTGCGCTATTTTTTCATGATACGCGCTAACAGAATCGGGATCGATAATGAGCGCATTGCCCTCACCTGCAATCGTGTTAACCTCGATGGATTCCAGCGCGATAATCTTGGCATGCGAATAGAGGATATCTACATACACTTTTCGCCCTATAACCTCTCCTCCCAACATCTTATTGATGTGTACTATATCTGCTTCAACACGCCCACCCTCGAGCATATCGATATTTGCCTCTTTAGCTTTGAGATTTCCACGATGCAGTTGAATATTTGCAACACCCGAAACCTCCATAGTCGATTTGCGATGCGTTTGCGCCCCGATCGTCAGCTCATCAGCTTTTATTCTTGTATTTTCGCCAACGGTTCCGATGATGTCCACTTTTTGTATATCAATACTCACACCCATACCAACCGCATCTTCTCGATACACCTTTTGATTGAGTTCAAGTGTAATTTGTTTATCGCCGCCCACATCAATAGAGCCCGTTTTTTTTAAGCTAAGCGATTTTAAGCTGAGCGCTTGCGAGATCGATAGGTGTCCTCGCTCAAACTTCACAAACCCCGATATCTTCGCATAATAACGGATACTTCTTTCGTCTTCCACGGTATAAATTGTCTCATCATCTATTTTGATACTTTTGTCATATTTAACCTTTGGCTCGGGAACGACAATAATGACACCGTCACATCCACGCCCATTTCGACCTTGTTTAGGGAAAATATACTCGAGTAACAGTTCTTTGGGATTCACTCCCTCGATCAAACTTTTCTTTTTATCACGCTCTTTATAATGCAAAACAATCGCATCATTCACTGTTGGGATTTCAGGAAAAAATTGTGCGATGATGAGATTATACGGCTCGCTTAGAGGACCTTGCTTTTGTATATAGGACAACAGACGATTAATGTCCACGTCCAACTGTTCATCTGCCATCCCTATCAAAAATCCAAGACGAAGCATTTTTTTATTG
>JAQTOQ010000031.1 GCA_028713245.1 Sulfuricurvum sp.
AGAAACACGACCATAACCAGTGTGGTTAATTTGACGGAAATGTACGAACAAATCTTTGTCTCCGTTGTCTTGTTGGATAAATCCAAAACCTTTTTCACTGTTGAACCATTTAACTGTTCCGTTTACTGTAGCTGCCATGTGGTAACCCTTTTGTTGTTAATACACCCTGTTGCCAAGATGGTCGAAAATATAATAATGGAGTATTCTTGAGGGTGATTACACTGTTAACGCATGGTCTTCAATAATAACTTACCTAAAGATGAAACTCTAAATCATCTTTCTATGACTTAATTATAGCTGAAAAATATTAAATGTGCAAGGAATGATTTACTATTTTGTATTTCATTGGTTAGAATCTGGAAAAAATTAGGTGAAGTCAATGAATAATGGTTCAAAAGCGGAAGCGATCAAGGGTTCTTTTATGGGTGCAATCGTCGCGGATGCCCTGTGTTTGGGGAGTCATTATGAATACGATGCCCAAAAAATATACAAAGCGTATGGGGATAAACCCATTGAAAAATTCATGTCACCGGGTGAAATGATGGGTGGACAAACCCACGGTATCGGCTGGGGTGAGCGAAATTATCATCCTGGCAAGAGGGCAGGAGGAACGACAGACTATGGGGATTATAATATACTAATATTGGAACATTTGGCGGCTATTGCTAATCCTGTTAGGGCTTTTAGTGTCGCGGCGATAATTCCGCATTGGATGAACCGTTTGGAAAACGGCTGGGGCTCATGGATTTGTACCATGACCAAAGAGACCTATGCGCAGGTAAAGCGAGGATTTGGGGTTGAACAGCTGGGCGGCATATCCAATGCGATGGCAATACGTCATGTTGCGGCACATGGTTACTATAATGATGAAGAAGAACTCGTAGATGTTGCTCGTAAAACGATGTTTACTCATAAGAACAGCGAAGCACTAGGTGGAGGTGAGTTTTTTGCCCGTGTGACCCATCGTGTCATCAATGGTGTAGCACCGCAAGATGCGATAAAAGAGGTAGCCGTACAAATGGGGGGATTTTTTGAGACAAAAGTAGCTCAGGCCATTGCAAAGTACAAAGAAGCAACCAATCCAGAGGCACCGTTGTCTCGTGAAGCGTTTGTGGATGATCTGGCGCTGACAAGTATGGCACGTCTTTGGGATATAGGGCGCAGCGAACCAATCAAAGTGGGAAAAGCAAGTCCGACTGAGGGGACGCTTCCAGGGGCTGTTTATTTTATCCTTAAGTATGCGGATGCCAAAGAGGGGTTAAAAAAAGCAATCCAAGCCAATGCCATGGTTGGTGGTGACAATGCGTCACGCGGTATCGCAATAGGAATGGTGTTGGGAGCATATAAAGGAGTCAATGCTATTCCAAAAGAATGGAAAGAGACGTTGGATCAATGGGAGTATTGTGATAATCTGCTTAATCAATTACCACTTCTAAAAAAATAACAAGGGGATACTATGGAGATTAAAGAAACGAACATTTATGAAACAGATGAACTGGTAGGACAATACTGCGATTTTCAATACGGTGATGAATATTTCGGTGTGACTAATTTTGCCAAAGCGTGTGCACATAAAGCGGTTGCCTATGCAAAAGAGACTAATTACTCTAAAGCATTGGATTTAGGATGCGCAACAGGATATGCATCGTTTGAGCTGGCAAAAACATTTGATTATGTTGACGGCATTGATTATTCACAGGCCTTTGTGAATGTGGGGCGTGAATTGCAGCGATCGAGACATATTAGTTATACGCAAAATGGAGAGGGCGAGATCAAGACGCGTAAAGAAGTTTCCATAGATGATTTTAACTTTGGGAATGTGAGTTCGAAAGTGCATTTTTCACAAGGGGATGCATGTGCATTAGCACCGGAATTTACAGGGTACGATTTGATTATGGCGACCAATCTTATCGATCGATTGTATCAGCCGCATCTATTTTTGAAAAGTATCCATGAGCGGCTCAACGCAAATGGAATTTTTGTGTTGACTTCACCTTACACATGGAAAGAAGAATATACGGACAAAGAGTTTTGGGTAGGCGGCTATGCGGATGAAAACGGACAAGAGATTACGACACTCAATGCGCTAATGGATATGCTGGGAGAGCATTTTGAACTCGTTGCGATAGAAGACGTTCCTTTTGTTATCCGTGAAACACCGCGTAAATTTCAATACACTATTTCCCAAATGTCAGTGTGGAAAAAGGAATAAGGATTGAACTAAACCTTTGACTGCACTGTGATTTTGGTTGCTTCAAAGAGCTCTGCCGCTTTGGCAATCATCGGTTCGTTTAGTACATCGGAGCCGTCAAACTCTTTGACGCTCGTCTCATCGCATTGGCTCACACAGCTTCCCACACTAATCTCAGACTCTTCAATCATGGACGCAGATTCAAAAAGAGATTCATTAGAATTTTTTTCTACAGGCGGTTCAGGTTCCAGAGCAGTTTTACTGCATGCTTGGGATTTGATCACGGTATCGATACCGTACACTTCACGTACAAATTGACGAATAATACCAAAGCTGTTTTTGAGCAGTTCTTTATCATCCCCTGATGCACAGCTTTCCCATGTAAGGGCATTGTCTTCATACGAGAGGAAGGAAACGTTACGCTCAAAGCATTCAGCTAATGTAATACTGCGATCACGAATTTTGTCACAAAGAAGTTCGAAGGGGGATTTGACACGGGTGTCAGGTACAACGTGGATACTTGGCTTATTGGCTGTAGGTGCATTATGCGCAACGGGAATATCGTGCATCGGTGTGCGGGATTCGAGTGATTCGATCATCTCATCAATCTCTTTGATCTTTAAGGCTTCGATCATTTTAAAGAGGATGAGGCTAATGACAAAACCGCCGTCGGCATTGATAGCAAAAAGGGTTTTCGCATCGCTGAGAATTCTGAAAAACCGCTCGATGATCAGAGGATTAAAACGGTGATCCCCCTCATACAATTTCTCTTTGAGATAGGCGATCAGTTCATCGACCACCATCTCTGCTTCATAGGTTTCGAGTTCTTTGAGCTTTTGGATCAGGGTAGGACGATCTTTGGCAAAAATGGCTTCAAAAAGGGTGTCGATGTAGGAAGGATCTAACAGCCCCAGCATATCAGCGACGGTTTTGACGTCTACAAACCCCTTGGAATAAATAATGGCTTGATCAAGTAAAGTGAGGGTATCACGCAAACTTCCAGAGCCGCTGCGTGCCAAGATATCAAGTGCTTCATTCTCAAATTCAATATTTTCCAAATGGAGAATATGGGAGAGGTGATGGACAATATTGGGATGACTGATACGTTTGAATCGAAAGTGCTGAGTACGGCTCAAAATAGTGGCAGGCAGTTTCAACGGATCGGTGGTTGCAAGGATAAATTTGACATACTCAGGCGGTTCTTCGAGGGTTTTGAGCAGAGCGTTATGTGCCTCTTTGGTGAGCATGTGCACTTCGTCGATGATGAATATTTTGTATCGACCTGCGGCAGGACGGTATTTGGTATGTTCGATCAAATCACGGATATCATCAATTTTTCGGCTCGATGCGGCATCCATTTCGATTATGTCGATGTGTCGTGCTTCATTCGCCATTAGACAATGGGAACATACGTCGCAGGGAGCCGAAGTAGGACCATCATCACACATGAGGGATTTGGCTAAAATCCGTGCAGTGGAGGTTTTACCTGAACCGCGCAGTCCGGAGAAAAGATAGGCGTGAGAGAGACGCTTGCTATCCAGCGCCAATGAAAGTGTTTGAGAAATACTCTCTTGGCCGATCAGTTCTTCAAAACGTCTTGGGCGGTATTTGAGCGCTAAGACTTCGGATTTTTGATTCATATATTTTCTCCTAGCCATTCACGGGCAGTTTTACGTAAGCCCTCTGGATTTTCAGATGCAAAAAATTTCAGCTGTGTATGTTCAAAGCGCTGTGTGAAATCGTAGTGTTTTTCCAGATATTCAACAATCGCTTCACCGGAGTGGATAAGGGTACTTTTCCCCTCAAAATAGGTATGAATTGCATCAGCAACGAGAGGGAAATGGGTGCATCCCAAAATAACGGCATCTGGGGCTTTTGAAAGATCTTTGAAATAGTGGTGCAAGGTGCTTTGCAGTATTTCACCCTCATACAGCCCCTCTTCAACTATAGGAACGAGCAATGTCGTAGCAATGGCGCTTAGATTATGGTAACCGAGTTCTTGGAGTCCTTTTTCATAGGCTCTAGATTTGACGGTCGCTTTGGTGCCGAGGATTAAAATATCGGCATCGGTATCGGGAACCGCGTTTTTGAGAGCAAGCACGCCCGGATCAACTACACCGATAACGTCGCACTCGCTGTGCAAACGCATTTCGTTTAAGGCATAGGCACTGACAGTATTGCACGCGGTAATGAGCAAATCGATTTCAAAGTTTTTGAAAAATTCGAGGGCTTCGAGGGAGTAGCGGATGATGGTATTTTGATCTTTAACCCCATAAGGGACACGGGCGGTATCACCAAAATAGATGATCTCTTCGAAAAGCTGGTGCTCAAGCAACGATTTAACGACGCTTAAGCCTCCAACGCCACTGTCAAAGACTCCAACACGCATTTTATTTGGTTGACTCGTTCATGCTGTCCAAAAACTCGGCGTTGCTCTTGCTCTTGTTCATAGTACTGTAAAGGAAGCGCAATGCTTCTACTTCATCTTCTTGTTTATGCAGCATTGAACGTAAAATAAAGACTTTTTGTAAAACATCTGCACCGAGGAGAAGCTCTTCTTTTCGTGTTCCCGATTTGAGAATATCGATCGCAGGGTAGATACGACGCTCAGAAATTTTGCGGCTGAGAACGACTTCGGAGTTACCGGTACCTTTGAACTCTTCAAAAATAACTTCGTCCATCTTACTGCCGGTTTCAACCAATGCGGTTGCGATGATCGTCAAACTTCCGCCATTTTCGATGTTACGTGCCGCACCAAAGAAACGTTTTGGTTTGTGCAATGCATTGGCGTCCACACCTCCTGAGAGGACTTTTCCGCTTGATGGAGTGACGGTGTTGTAGGCGCGTGCTAGACGGGTGATAGAGTCAAGTAAGATTACAACATCTTTCCCAAGCTCTACTCGACGTTTTGCTCGCTCGATTACCATTTCGGCTACTTTGACGTGGTTTTTGGCAGGTTCATCAAATGTTGAACTGTAAACCTCTCCTTTGACGGAGCGCTCCATATCGGTAACTTCTTCAGGACGTTCATCCACGAGCAAGACCATGAGCTCGATTTCTGGATGATTGTTGGTAATCCCGTGAGCGATCTCTTTCATAAGTTCTGTTTTACCTGAACGGGGAGGTGCGACGATAAGTCCGCGTTGCCCTTTTCCGATAGGGGAGAACAGATCCATCATACGTCCCGTAAGTTTGGTCGGTTGGTATTCGAGTTTAATTTGTTCCAGCGCATAAAGAGGGGTAAGATTTTCAAAAAGAGGACGTTTTTTAGATTCTTCAGGTGGAAGATAGTTGATCGCTTCGACTTTGAGAAGGGCGTAATAGCGTTCTTGATCTTTTGGTGCGCGTACCTGTCCTGTAACGATGTCTCCGTTTCGAAGAGCAAAACGGCGAATTTGCGTGCTAGAAACATAGGCATCGTGCATCGAATCACTAAAGCCCTGATCGATAGCACGTAAGAAACCGTAACCGTCCTGCATAATTTCCAAAATACCCGTAAAGAGGATAAATCCGCCTTGCTGCACTTGTGTTTTGAGGATTTCGAAGATCAGGTCCTGACGTTTAAGCTCATTGGGATCTTCGACATTGAGGGTGTTGGCAATTGCAAGTAACTCTTCGAGAGGCTTGGTACGAAGTGCTTCAATGGTGAATCCATCTACAGGGGTGTGTGTACGATTTTTGGAGTTATTTCGAGGAGTAGGGGTTTTTACGTTTTCGCTCATTATGCAAGAAGCCTTAGTGTGTATGTAGATTCTGGGTGTGAGATATGCAGTTGCAAATATAGTAATGTATGTATGCCGACATTATAGACAATCCATCATAGGGTTGTCAAGCGGAGGAAAATTATGCAATAATGCAATTACAAAAAGGATAAATGATGATACATAAAAAGATAAGTACGATTGAATCGATTGAACAAAAAGCAGGGCGAGGGGTGAGTATGCAAATGCTTCTTTCCCTTACGGAAGCTCCCAATTTCGCGATGCGCTGTTTTACAATTAATGCAGGCGGATTCATGCCGCATCATACCAATGCCGTCGAACATGAGCAGTATGTCCTTTCTGGACGGGCAAGCGTAAAGTGTGGGGATAAGACTTTTGAAGCAAGTGCGGGCGATATTTTGTTTATACCTGCGGGAGAAGCACATAGCTATGAAACCATTGGGGATGAAGCGTATGTGTTTTTGTGCTTGATCCCTAAAGGGGAAGATTGCATTGAAATGGTGGGGTGCTAAAAAAGTTTTAGATTGAGTTTCAAAGCGACCATATCTTGTTGTCCAATGAGGTCTACGATAAAATAATCATGTCGATAATAAAGCATTGGGACGAATTGGATACCTGAATTGTCTCTCCCCTCAGTACATTCTACTGATTTGAATCCATCAAAACAGTATCCCCTCTGATAACCGACAATTCCGTAAAATCCGAATGGTCCAGAAATGTCATATCGGTATCCGATCGCTCCAATGTCGGTTTGTTTGTATCGTGAATTTTTAAGATGCAAATATGCAGCAGTATAGCGCTGATCATAGGTAATCTCTGCGCCATACGCTTGATGATTACTGTTGTAGGCATTACCATCCTCATCAATGTCAAAATGATGCGATACAATTCCTAGCGTTGCGTAAAGATTGATATCTTTTGCAAACAAATGGGACAATGCAATTAGAAAAATCAAGAGCAGTTTCAAGAAAACTTTCCACTCTCATGCAGCCATTTTCCATTTTCTTTTAAAAAGCGGCTTTTTTCGTGAAACGGGCAGGAGGAATTGGGAGATATTTTCATAAGTTTATTGTACAAAATGTCATCTTTTTTACCTCTTAGCGTGGATTGGTTATAATCGCTTCATGATATATGAACTCACAACGCTTATTGGCATTGTTGCCGCTGGAACATTGGGATGGCTGTGGAATCAGTCGCGTCAGGAGTTTGCACTGTTGCAATCCAAGGCGCTGCAGATCCAAGAACTGTTAAATCAAGAGCATGCTTCACGTATCCAAAGTGATGCAAAACTTGAGAACAAACGCAATGAATGCAATATGTTGGAACGTGACTACGCGGTTTTGCATACGCGTCATGAAGAATCTTCCAGAGGATTTGAAGAAAAAATTCGATTGTTGGATGAAGCCAAATTGCAGATGAAAGCGCAGTTTGAACATTTGGCAACACAGATTTTTGAGCAAAAAGCCAAAACCTTTGATGAGGCGCATACCAAAGGTCTGGATCTGTTACTAAAACCGTTTCGAGAACAAATTACCAATTTCTCAAAACAAAGTGAAGAGCGTTTTTTACACGATGCCAAAGAGCGTCAAAGTATCAAAGATGAGATCATTCGCCTAAAATCGCTCAATGAACGTCTGAGCGAAGATGCGATCAATCTCACCAATGCCCTCAAGGGGGAAAATAAAACCCAAGGAAACTGGGGAGAGATCGTTTTAGAGCGGATACTCGAAGAGTCCGGATTGCGAGAGGGGCATGAATACGATATTCAAAGTACGTTAGAGGGGGAAGAGGGTAAAAAATACCGTCCCGATGTGATCGTCCATTTGCCACAGAACAAAGATATTATTATTGACTCCAAAGTTTCCCTTGTGGCATACGAGGCATTTGTTCGGGCGACCGATGATGAATCGCGCGCACATGCTCTCAAACAGCATCTGGTATCGATCCACGGGCACATCAAAGGACTGAGTCAAAAACGGTATGAACAGCTGATCGGGGTTAAGACGCTTGATTTCGTATTGCTCTTTATGCCTATAGAAGGGGCTTTTTTACTAGCACTTGAGCAGGATAATACTTTTTTCAAAACGGCGTATGAGCAAAATATTGTGGTTGTTTCCCCATCGACACTTCTTGTAACCCTTCGTACTATCGAGCATATATGGAGAAGTGAGTATCAAGAGCGCAATGCCAAAGAGATCGCGGCATCCGCAGAAGCGCTGTATGAAAAACTCGTCGCATTTGTAGAAGATATGGAAAAAATAGGGGATTCAATCGCCCGAACGCAAAAAAGCTATGAAGGGGCGATGAACAAGCTCTCTACGGGAAAAGGCAATTTGATACGACGTGCAGAGAGTATGCGAAAGTTGGGATTAAAGCCTAAAAAAGCGTTACCCGAATCGCTGATAGATGCGGTTACGGATGAGGAATTTTTACTTTCGAATTGAGCAAGGTTCCGATAAAAACCATAAGAACCAATACTCCCATCCAGGTGATCCATGGGGCGCTTAGATAGGCAATCCATAGAAAAATAGCTCCAAGCGGTGTTGGTATGCCGGTGAAATATTTGGTGACTTCTCCTGCATTTGCGTCGATGTTAAACTGGATGAGTCGTCTAAGCCCGCTGATGACATAATAGATAGAGCCAATAGCAACAGCTACAAGTGATATCCCTTCTAAGCCTGAATACACGGCTTGAAAAATCAAAAATGTCGGTACTAATACAAATGAAAGAAAATCGGCAAACGAGTCGAGCTGTATCCCAAATTCGTTGGACAATTTATACTTGCGAGCGATCTTGCCATCGAAGATATCGAATGCTCCGCCAATCCATGCGAGGATAATAGCGGGAATAAATTGATTTTGTGTGATAAAATAAGTTGCTAGTAAGCCACAAGTGATATTAACCATAGTGAAAAGGTTTGCAAGATTGAAGTGATTGGATGGTTTGTATAAAAAGTGCATAGAATTTTTCCTAATTGGGAATGTTATGCGCAATTATAACGAAGTCATTTGTGGATTTGGTCTCCTTTATGATAAATGTTATCAAAAACTTAAGAATCGACTAAGTTGATAATAGATATCATTTCGTAAGACTCAATTAATACAGCTCTCAATAGGAATCGAAAGTATGGGTATCAAAAATAAAATTATTGGTTTGAGTTTGGTTGCAAGTGCTCAGTTGGTGCTTCTTGGTGCTGTTATCCCTGAAGATAAGGGAACAGTGAGTGGACTCGTCCGTTTAGGTGTTGTTAATCAAAATAACGAAGCAAATACCGATACCTATGCAACAGCTCTTGGCGGTATTTTGAAATATGAAACGCCGATGTGGAATGATTTGAAACTGGGCGTTGCTGGATACGGATCTCAAAAAATTGGTTTTGCAACAGGCTCTTATGATGCCGGGAAAACAAACCCTGATTTTTTTGATGTTAATGGCAATTCATTCGTTTATCTAGGCGAAGCATATCTGGATTACGCTGCGTATGATCTGAATATTCGTATCGGTCGTCAGCTCATAGATACGCCATTGGTCAATACGGATGAAATACGGATGCTGCCAAACACATTTGAAGCAGCAATGGGAACGTATGGCGGGATTGAAAAAACAACCCTGACGGCGGGATATATTAAGCGTTGGGCTGGTTTTGATTCTCCAAGAGGACATAATGATAGTATTAATAAGTTCAAAAAGTTTGGTGAAACGCATATAAGCAAAGGTGCCTCTTTGGTCGGAATAGCTAATGAAAGTATCGACAAGCTTTCTTTGCAGGGGTGGTTTTATGCGATTGATGAAGTAAGCGATGCTGCTTATGTGGATGCAACGTATAAAATTGTTTATTGTGAGTTAGGGTCGTTAGACTTCTCCATTCAAGCGGCTCGTTTTAGTGAAAAAAGCGATGTAACGGGTTCATTAACGAATATTGATGGTAATGTATATGGTCTTGGAGCTAACTATGAGTTGGGCATGGTGACTCTTGGAGCGGCATATAATGAAGCTTTCAACAAAGACGGAAAATATGTCAGTCTTGGATTAGGCGGTGGTCCTTATTATACGTCGATGGAAGAATGGACAATTGACGGAATGGAAGATGCCAAATCCTACCGAGGAAGCATTGCTGTTGACTTGTCGGACGTAGGGGCGAGGGGGTTAACGCTTACATCAGCATACGGAGTCTTTAAAAGTGCTCCAGCGGATCAAAAAGTAGAGGAGTGGGATGTCGTTGCTCTATATCACTATAACGATGTGTTAAGCGCGGATATTAGCTATGCAATGATCAACGATAGAAACCATAATGCGGATGGCAGCAATGGCGATGCTGGTTATGACCGCTTTTTGGCGCGTTTGCACTACAGTTTTTAATATATAAGGAATACTATGAGTGAAAAATCCACCATGACCTTGCTAAGCGCCTGTACTAGAGGTGGTGTAGCAACGGTGGTTAAAATACATGCCAGCGGTGCATTGAAGCAGCGGCTTATTTCGTTTGGGATTATGCGAGGCTGTGAGATTATGATGCTGGAATGTTCACCTACAAAGAGTACGTTTGAGATAAAAGTAGGAAATGTTAATTTAGCCCTTAGAAAAGAAGAAGCCCAGCTTATAGAGGTTTGTAATGTCCGATAAAAAAATCATCGTCGCACTCGTGGGTCAGCCCAACGTCGGCAAAAGTATGCTTATCAATTCAATCAGCAATGCGCGACTGCAAGTGGGGAATTTTACAGGGGTAACGGTTGAAAAAAGCGAAGTGCTGTTTGAGTACGACGGATACTCGTTTAGAATCATCGATCTTCCGGGAACCTATGCGTTTACCGATTATTCGATCGAAGAGCGTGTGACGCATGATTTTTTATGCAATGAATCGTATGATTTAATTATCAATGTTCTCGATTCCACCAACATGGAAAAAAATCTCCAACTCAGTGCTGAACTCATGGCAATGAGCAAAAAAATCGTGATTGCACTAAATATGAGTGATGAAGCAGATAAAGAGGGGATAGAAATTAATGCACCGTATCTTTCACAGCTTTTAGGAATAGCGTGTGTACGTGTTTCGGCGGTTGCTAAAACGGGACTTGATACTCTTATGAAATCGGTTATTGACGTTTACAATGCGCCAATCCAAGAGGCAAAACTCATTTTTAGTGAAGCAGTGGAAGAGGAGATAGGACTTATCGTAGAGCATCTCGATCGACGTCATTTCAAAGCGGTTATCTCCAATCGAAATATCGCGATTAACTTGCTAATGAAAGAGAAAAAGACCTATCGTATATTGCATGATAATCCGATTTGGACAGAGCTTCAGCCTCTTTTAATAGAAGCAGATCAGCATATTGCATTGCACCATGACAGCGATGATATCAAAGAAATTTTTGCCGAAGAGTATCTCGCGTTTAATCGCGGTGTGATTGCAGAAGCGGTTAAAGCAAAACCAAAAATAGAACAGATCAAAACAACGACGGAAAAGATTGATCAAGTGCTCATTCATCCCGTTTTTGGGATTCCGATTTTTCTATTTTTTATGTGGGGATTATTTCAGCTAACATTTGAGCTGGGCTCTATTCCTATGGATTGGATTGATGGTTTTTTTGGCTGGTTTGGTCAAACCGTTGGAGCGACGATTGGTAACGATGAGATACGTTCGCTGGTTGTAGATGGAATTATTTCCGGTGTGGGGGCAGTTGTGCTGTTTGTCCCTAATATTATGATTTTATTTATCGGAATTGCGCTGTTGGAATCGACGGGTTATATGTCGCGGGTTGCTTTTTTACTCGATGGTTTTTTCCATAAATTTGGGCTACACGGGCAATCGTTTATCCCATTGGTAAGCGGATTTGGATGTTCGATTCCGGCGTATATGTCAGCACGTATTCTAAAAAATGACCGAGATCGCTTGTTAACTCTTTTCGTCATCGGGTTTATGAGCTGTGGGGCGCGATTACCGGTATACGTTCTTTTTACGGGGGCATTTTTTGGTCCTGAGATGGCGGGAAATGTCTTGTTTGGTATCTATATATTGGGCGCTATGATTGGGCTTGTTGCGGCAAAATTGCTTAAAATGACCGCCTTCAAAGGGGCCGATGAGCCTTTTGTTATGGAGATGCCAAAATACCGTCTCCCCTCGGCAAAGCTCATTTGGCACACGGTACAAACCAAGACTAAAATGTATCTTAAAAAAGCGGGAACATTTATCGCCGCGGCATCCATGCTAGTGTGGTTTTTGAGTACCTATCCCAAAGACCATGAACTCACTGAAGTGTATGGCAAGAAGATTGAAGTTGCGGTGAGTGCCGAAGCGAAAAAAACACTCGAAAATGCGCTCGCCGAAGCACAACTCTCTCAAAGTTTTCTTGGACAAGTCGGGCATACAATCGAACCCATTTTTAGACCGTTGGGATTTGACTGGAAGATGGCGGTGGCACTGCAAACGGGATTGGCGGCAAAAGAGGTAGTTGTTTCAACGATCGGTGTTTTATATTCTTTGGGCTCAGATGCGACAGAGCAAAACAATTCACTGGTAAGCGCAATACACGACCACATACCATTTCCCTCAGCTGTCGCGTTTATCGTCGTCATTATGACCTATTTGCCGTGTTTGGCGGCATCGGTAGTATTTACGCGAGAAGCGGGTGGAATCAAATATTTCGTATACTTATTCGCCTTTACAACGATCGTGGCATACTCGCTCGCATTTGTCGCGTATCATTTGACGATATGGATCGGTTAGCGTTCGTTAATCATCCCTTGGCTACAATAATGACATGAATACATTATTGATGATAGAAGATGATCTCGAGCTCGCCGAGATACTAAGTGAATTTTTAGAACAATGCGGTTTCAAAGTAGCCGTAGAAGATGACCCCTTTAAAGCGTTAAGCATTTTGAAACTGCAAAAGTTTGATGCGGTAATTTTGGACTTAACCCTGCCTGGGATGGATGGATTGGAAGTGTGTAAAGCGATACGAGAGCGCCAAAATATTCCGATTATTATCTCCTCTGCCCGTTCAGATGTAAGCGATAAGATTAATGCCCTTGAATTGGGCGCCGATGATTATCTTCCAAAGCCGTATGACCCAAGAGAACTCGAAGCGCGTTTACATTCGGTATTGCGTCGTTACGATGCACTTGTTGCCTTGGAAGCCGAGACGCAAAGTGATTTTAAGCTCAACGAATCTGCGATGCAAATCATCTATAAAAGCCGACCTTTGGATTTGACCAACGCAGAATATGGAATATTGGGACACATGATCAAAAAACAGGGGATGGTCGTTTCCAGAGAAGATTTGATTCATAATGTGAGTGCGATCAATGAAGACTCATCGAACAAAAGTATCGATGTTATGATGGGGCGTATTCGCAATAAAATCGGAGACAAAGGTCTTATAGAATCGATCCGTGGTATCGGGTATAAGTTACTGAAATGAACATAAACTCTGCCCGAATAGGGCTAGCTTTAGTGCCACAGCGGCTAGCGCAGGCAAAGGGATTTTATTCCTTTGGCGTGTTAATATAGATGCTAAAACGAAATGGTGTATTCCTGACGGTATTGTTTGCGCTGGGCGTGACAATCTCGAGTGTGAGCTATACGTTTTATCAACTTTATCAGACCAATCAGACCAAACATAATGACAATATGTTTGGAAAATACGCCCTAATTTCCCAAATTTATCATACTTTTTTACTACGACAAATTTCATTGCCTATTTTTGAAACCAATTTGGCAATGTACGATCTGTATGCGATAGAACACGAAGATGAGTATCGTGAGATTACCGAAAATGCCACGGTGCTCAAGCAAAATGGTGTTGCTGCAATCGAAATGCACCGTAAAATTTCTCCTAAATCACCGTATCAAAATTTGATCGTCAATCATATACATGCCAGTATGTTGGAATATGAAGGAAAAATTTATTTTTGGATTCAGTCGGCTCATTATCCGGTGCTTTTGGAAGATCGTAGCAGTAAAGCTTATGATGCGCATAATTTGCTGTATTCATATGTGACTATTTTAACCATCTTGCTTTTGTCGTTTGGATTGATTATTCATCGACTTTCACCGCTTCGACGCTTGCGTCGTAAGATTGCTTTATTTGGTGAGGGGAATATGGGGGTTAGTTTTCATATCAGAGGAGAAGACGAGATAGCCCTTGTCGCCCGTGAACTAGAAACGACTCAAAAAAAAATACGCGCACTTATTGACTCACGGACACTTTTTTTACGCAATATTATGCATGAACTTAAAACTCCGATTGCTAAAGGGCGCATTGTCACCACTATGGTGACTGATCTCAAACAGCAAGCACGTTTTCAAAGTATTTTTGAGCGACTAGAGGGATTGATTACTGAGTTTGCCCTTATCGAAGAGGTAAGTTCAGGATCACAATCGTTAGAAAAAAAATCACCATTTCGTTTGGTGGATATCATCGATGAAGCGGTGGACATGGCGATGATCGATCCAGAATCGATTGAACGTGAGGTTGAGGGTTCGGTGATGATTGAAGCGAATTTCAGACTCTTCGCAACTGCGATTAAAAACATGATTGACAATGCGATCAAATATTCCCCCACAAGTACGATGTTTATCCGAGTAGAAGAGGATATGATTGTATTTTCAAACTATGGAGAAGCCCTCAAAAAACCTTTGGCCTATTATGTAGAGCCATTTACGAAAGATCATCCGACTAAGGACAGTTTTGGATTGGGATTGTATATTGTCAATGCAATACTGATCGAACATGGGTACTGTTTGGCATATGAACGCAGGAAAGATGAAAATTGTTTTTTATTTATCCCTGAGAAGCGAACGAATTTACGAGGAAAAGTACATAAAAATGAAAAAAATATTAATAACCAATGACGATGGATATGAGTCCGAAGGACTTTTAGCGCTTATAGACGCACTTAAAGATTTGGCACACATCACGGTTGTTGCACCAACTACTGAAAAATCAGCTTGCGGGCATTCACTCACCCTTACACGACCATTGAGTTTTGTCAGTGTTGGAGATGATTTTTTTAAATTAGACGATGGAACGCCTAGCGATTGTATCTATTTGGCACTGCATTCGATGTTTGAGGATGATAGACCGGATTTGGTTATCAGCGGAATCAATAAAGGCTCCAATATGGGCGAGGACATTACCTATTCAGGAACCGCCGCAGGTGCTATGGAAGCGGTGCTGCAGGGTGTCCCCTCAATCGCAATATCCCAAGTGATGGATTTTTCTGAACCAATGGGCGATTTTGAATTGGCAAAAAAGGCGATTCGTACTATTGTCGAAAAAATCTTTGCAGGGAACTTCCCGCTTA
>JAQTOQ010000032.1 GCA_028713245.1 Sulfuricurvum sp.
GCGTGTCCAACACTTCGTCTGGATCCTTTTACCTTTAGCGCTGTACGGACAAACTCCTCCCAAGCAGTGGGGGGAAAACGTCACAGGTGTAACCACCAAATTTTACTCCGATAAAAAAGAGATTGCGCTAACGTTTGATGCTTGTGGCGGAAGTACGCGCAGTTCTCAATACGATGAGGGACTCATAGAATTTTTGATCACACATCGTATCCCAGCCACCCTTTTTATCAACGCCCGCTGGATCGACAGCAATCCTGAAATTTTTATGCAACTCTCTCGCAATCCACTCTTTGAAATAGCAAACCACGGAACAGCGCATAAGCCACTTTCAGTTGAAGGAAAAAGCGTTTACGGTATCCATGGTACGGCATCACCGGGTGAAGTGATTTCCGAAATTCAAGGGAACAATCAAAAGATCGAAAAACTCACCGGAAAACGTCCAGTATTTTTTCGAGCTGGAACAGCTTATTATGATGAGCAAGCCGTCGCTATTGCTCACACATTGGGTATGGAAATTGGCGGATTTTCGATTTTAGGGGATGCAGGAGCCACCTTCAGCGCCCAAAAAGTGGCACAACAACTCATCACTGCCCATAACGGTGACATCGTCATTTGCCACATGAATCATCCTGAGGGTGGAACGCGTGAGGGGATTATTCAAGGCATCGAAGCCCTGATCAAAGAAGATTTTACGTTTGTACGTCTTAGTGATGTCAAAAAGAGTCTCGTAAAAACCCCCTAATTACCATCCATCACCTGCATGGTTATCATGCTTTGATTTTTTATAGCGTCTTGCATTTACCCTTTTTTCCAACTGATTCTGGGCGTAAAAAAGCTCTTCCTTAATAGTCTCCATCTCCTCATCGCTGTTACGATAATCGAGAATCTTTTGTCCCAATGCTTCGAGTGCCATGTACTCGTCTTTATACAGCTTGACCGCTTCATTTTTCTCCAAAAAACGGAAATTCATGTCTACTTTTTGATCGTATTGCTCTTTGGTCGGATTCTCACTTTTGGCGAGAAAGGACAATATCCCATTGATAAAGCGTCCCAAGAGACGAATGTAGCGAAGTCGTTTTGAGCTTTCAAGTTTAGAATCGTTCATAAAACCTCAGTTAATGATTAGGAGATATAATTATATCGATAATATTCAAAAAAGGTTTTTTCAATGAAATGGTTTTTTTCTCTACTCTTGCTCACTAATGTTATGATGGCCGACTACACTGCAAAGCCTCTCGATAAAAAGCTGTTTGATTCCAAAATTAAAATCATCGATATACGAACGCCTGGCGAATGGCAAACTACCGGACTTGTCAAAGGATCTATCCCGATTATGTTTTTTGATGAGCGCGGTAATTATAATCTCGAAGCATTTCTTGGTGAGCTCAACAAAAATATCAAAGCAGGCGAACGTTTTGCCCTCCTCTGCGCTACAGGAAGCCGTACTAAGATACTAGGCACCCACCTTGGTCAAAAGATGGACTACAACGTCATCAGTCTGCAAGGGGGGATTCAAGGCGCAATAGCAAAAAAAATCCCGCTAGAGCCTTATAAACCAAAAAGTTAAGCTAAAAATTCTAAAAGTTTTGCAATATCATGAAGAATTACCTTAATCCGATCACCTTTAACGATCCGTTTTAACATGATTTTCTCTTAATTTTAATCCATTTATTTTAGTGCACTTTGGTATAGGAATTGCTTAGAAATAGAATCTATGTCCCAAAAGGCGCACCCCATTCTATGGAATCACTAAAGCTAAAGACAAAACTTCTTTATTTGCTCGTGAGCGTTGCGCTAGGACTCCTCGGAGTTGGCTTTGTAGGGTATTTTAATCTCCTGACGATGAAACGAAATGTGGACACTCTCTACTTTGGATCAATGGTTCCAATGACTGAACTCACTTCCATTAATACTGCCTATCACCACGAACTTGAGTCCAATGTTTATCGATGGCGTGAAAAAATACTCAGGGATGAAGATTTCACCCGTGACATTACCTTGGGTCTTACCAATATTGATCAGCTGTGGGCCAGCTATCGTTCTCATCACACCCGTCCGGAAGAAGTCCCTTACATTACGTACGCCGATGGACGTATCGATGTTATGAAACGTTATTTTGAGGAGATTCGCTCACTTGCTACCCAGCACACAAAAGCATCTTCTATCTCAATCTTGACTCTTTCCGACAACATCACCTCTATACACAATACCATTGCGCAACTCATATCCTATGAAATTGCTGTGGCACAATATGAGCGTTCCGTTACCCTTAACCATCATCAAAATTCTTTGATGCAGCTTGCCGTCATGCTCGGTGTCATTTTAGTTGGAGTAATGACCTTTGCTTGGCGAATCTTTACCCAAATTGAACGGCAACAGCAACAGCTTTTAGATTCTTCGCAAGCATTACAACACCTTAATATAAAGCTGGAGCAGGCTTCATACACGGACACCCTTACTGGGATTTTTAATAGACGCTATTTTAATCTCGTTTATGAGCGTGAATTCAAGCGCGCTTCTCGTGCCCTTAAACCGATTACTTTTATAATGATAGATATTGATTACTTCAAACCCTACAATGATACGTATGGGCACTTACAAGGTGACATCGCATTGCAAAATGTCGCTCGCGTATTGAAAACATCACTCGCACGTCCCGGAGATTTTGCATTTCGTTTGGGAGGAGAAGAATTCGGTATTATTTTAACCGATACCGATGCTGCAAGCGCACGTCAAATGGTGGAACGCTTACGTTTCAATGTAGAATCGCTGAATATGGAGCATAAAGGGAATAAAAACACAGGGATTGTCACGATTTCTCTAGGTGCGATTTGTGTCACCCCTACTATGAGCATGAACAACGAAACACTCCTTCATACTGCTGACACCAATCTCTATGTAGCAAAAGAGAGAGGTCGTAATCAAGTCGTGTTTACAACTACGTTATAACGTTATTTTGGTTTTTTAAAACGGAAGGTGAGGGATTCCAGCGCTTCACGTACCTTGGGTCCGATGTCGCCTTGAAACTCCATCCACCCCTCTTTGTAAGTACCACCGCATGCGAGTCTTTTTTTCAGAATTGTCAGTGTTTTTTGTGCAGCCTCATCGCTC
Organism: Sulfuricurvum sp.; assembly: GCA_028713245.1. Taxonomy (GTDB): domain Bacteria; phylum Campylobacterota; class Campylobacteria; order Campylobacterales; family Sulfurimonadaceae; genus Sulfuricurvum. The sequence continues at coordinate 3,112 of JAQTOQ010000032.1, forward strand.
AGAGAAAATGGACCTACGAGGCTCACCACTTTTCCACGGCGTTTCTCTTTTTGCATCACCAACGCGTGCTTTGAGGGCTCCTCGATAACGATGATTTTTGACGTAGTTTCGCTATCCAAACTCCAACCATCATTCCATGATGAACCAAAATCCAGCGAAAACTTCGTACCCTTAGACATCTTTTTCTCTTACATACGTAAAGCGTTTACAGCCATCGTCCATAGTTTCATCGAACATACTCAGAGGACGTACCCATAATCCAAACTCGCCGTACAGCGCTTTGTAGATAACCATCTTCTCTTCGGTTTCACAATGCGTAGCAATATCGATCACTTCGTACTCATTCCCCTTATAATGCAGATAAACCCCTGCTTTAAGCACGAACAACCTTTTGAATCAACGCACTCACGCCAGGGAGATTCAGATCCCCCCGATTAGCCATCATAAGGATCGGATTTCCACAATACACATTATCGTCATACACCACTACCACGATTTCATCACCTTCTTTTAAAAAAGTAGTTTCGCCAAAATTGGTATAGCGAGTAGCACCGATACTAATGATCGCCTGCGTTGGAAACTGAGCATTTTTTAGATAATCTCGGATGGACTCCAAGGGTCCAATGTCCTCTTGCGTATTAATCTGATAGACCATCCACTGCATGAGTTTTTCGTAAAAATAGCTATAGCCCTTAAGCTCAACATCTTCCCCATAACGCATCGTCAACCCATCACGCGTTAAGAAGGATGCGATACGATAACTGTCCATAACACCGCCATTCTCAAACCGATCAATCGGGAAAAGAGTTGACGAAAGGCCCTTGGAAGAAGGACCCCAATTTTTTTTGAGGCTAATTTTAGGAACACTTTCTTTACGAAGAGAACAGTCATTATATGCGCCGAATTGTTTTGGGATGATATGCGTTACATTACCGCTAGAATCATACGTTATCTCACAAATAAGCGCTACTTCAGGCTCAATTTGGACATTGCACTCTTCTTGTGGGAGGATAATGGTGTCTGAACTTAGAGGGTAAACACCCAAATAGCCCTCACGGTTAGGGATATAAAAAGGGAACATCCCCTTGGGACCATTGGGATCATCGGTAATGACCTCTTTGAAGTCTTCAATCTCTCCCGCTTGCTCTAAATGAAGGGCAAAATTGCCCGCGATTCCAAAACCGACGTAATTTTTATAAAGTTCCATTAGCTTTCGCTTCAGCAAACTCTTCATACGTTCCGTGGAAGTCTGTATAGGTTCCATCCAAATGCAATTCGATAATACGTCCTGCAAATGCATCCAGAAGCTCACGGTCATGGCTCACGCACACAACGTTTCCTTCAAATTCCAATAACGCTTCACCCAAAGCAATAATCGCTTCGAGGTCGAGGTGATTGGTAGGCTCGTCAAGAACGAGGAAGTTTCCACCCTCAAGCATCATCTTAGAGAGCATCATGCGATGTTTTTCTCCTCCAGAGATTTTCTCAACACTCTTTTCTTGCTGTTCACCGTTAAACAGCATACGCCCCAAACAGTTACGGATTTCTGAAATTTCACGCTTTGGATCGTAGGCGCGTAACCAATCGTACAGTGTTCCCGTCCCTTTGATTTTATCGGCAGTGTCTTGTGGGAAATAGCTCGGTTCAATCGTAGCTCCCCACTTAACGGCACCCGCTGTAGGCTTGATCTCTTCCACCATGATTTTACACAAGGTTGATTTACCCACACCATTGGCGCCGATAATCGCGATTTTTTCACCCGGAGCGATAAGAATATTAATGTCCGTTAAGACCTTCAAATCACCATAGCTGTGGTTAATATTCGCGATGCTCAACGCTTCATCTCCCATAGGACGCTTCGCTTTGAATACGATACTAGGGTCACGGCGTGATGAGGGCTTGATGTCTTCGATGTTGATCTTATCTAGCTTCTTTTGACGAGAGGTTGCTTGTTTTGCTTTGGACGCATTGGCAGAGAAACGGCGTACAAATGCTTCTAGCTGCTCTTTTTCTTTTACTTGCTTATCCCGATCAAGTTGCATTTGGTTCGCCATGAGCGTAGAAGCCATATACCAATCGTCATACGTTCCTGTAAACTCTCGAATCTTTTGAAAATCCACATCCAAGATGTTCGTTACAACGGCATTGATAAAGTGACGGTCATGAGAAACAATCACCATGGTCCCGGCATGGCGCTGAAGCTCACGCTCCAACCATCCGATGGTTTCGATGTCAAGATTGTTCGTAGGCTCATCGAGAAACAATACATCCGGCTTTGGATAAAGTACTTGCGCCAAAAGAACCTTGAATTTTTCAGAGGATGGAAGCGTTGACATCAATTCTTGATGAAATTCTGATCCGATTCCAACATTTTCCAAAATTTTTGCAATTTGTACATCGTATTCATACGTCGGGTCTTCCTCAACGCTGATCATCTCCAACTCTGCGAGACGATCATTGACTTTATCGTCTTCGAAATCACCGTTAGCATAGAGATATTCTTTCTCTTTGATTGCATCATATAGGCGCTTATTTCCCCACAAAACGGCATCCGCAATCGTGAAATCTTCAAATGCAAACTGATTCTGCCCTAAAATACCGACCTTAAGACCAGGCTCGATGGAAATATCCCCCTCAAATTCTTTAATCTCACCACTGAGAATTTTCAAAAAAGTCGTTTTTCCCGCACCATTTGCGCCAATCAAGCCATAACGCTTGTTTCTATCCAACTTGAGATTAATCCCCTCAAACAAAACTCGACTTCCAAAACGCATTGCTAACTTTGTAATTTGTACCATATTCTTGTGCTCTTTTCCAGGTTTATTAATAGCGCGATTATATCCAATCAGACTTTAGAGTGTGCTTGACTCCCTTATTGCCTATTTCATATCTTTATTTAACTCTAGTTGCAGTAAAATTGCCCTAATTTATCACATTTTTATAATAATAAGGCACCATGGAAACCTCGGAAGTAGCTCATCTCACCCAATTACTCTGTGACGCTCAAGCCGTCATTAAACATCAGAATACCGAGCTTACCGGCTTACTTGAGTCCAAGAGCCAAGAACTTGAAGATATCCTTGGAAACATTGATCAAATTATCTGGTACATTGACACTCAAACGCTCTCTCTTCAATATGTCAACAATGCAATTGGTGCGATTTTTGGGTTTACAAAAGAAGATTTTTTAGCCAACCCTGCCCTTTGGCAGCAACGTATCCATCCCGATGACCGCTTAGCGGTTCGTTCTTTTTTTAAAACCCTTCGTCCCGGCGTATCTCAAGAGATACAATTTCGTATACACCGTGTTAATGGCGAAATTTGCTGGCTCAATAGCCGTATTTATCACAATGAAAAATTGGAACTTTTTGTCGGCATCACCAGCGATATTACCCAATCAAAACTCCAAAGTGAAGAGATCGCATTCTTGGCGTATTTCGACCCCTTAACCATGCTCGCCAATCGTGCCAAATTCAAGCTTCAATTGCACACACGCTTGGAGCAGCCATCGCCTTCCCCTTTTGCTCTTATTTATATCGATTTAGACGATTTCAAAAACATCAATGACACTATGGGCCATGAAATCGGTGATCAAATTCTGATTGAAGTGGCCCGTCGATTACGTGAGTTAAGTGATAATGACCATTTCCTTTCCCGCTTTGGCGGTGATGAATTTGTCATGTTTTTGAACAGTGCTCAGCCTCTGTATCTCAGTAATTTTTGCGCTCAGCTTAGCCTTATGTTTCAGGCTCCCTTCACGATCAATGAGATCCCCTTTTTTATCTCATCCTCTTTGGGGATTTCGATGTACCCCGAGGATGCCCGTAATGCCGAAGATTTAATCAAACATGCCGATACAGCGATGCACGAAGCCAAAAAGAACGGTAAAAATCAGCTTGTTTATTATCACAGTTCGATGCAACGCGCGATCCATCACTTTTTGCACGTCGAATCGCTCATTCGTGATAGCTTAAAACATGATTATTTTGAGCTCTATTTTCAGCCCTTAGTCAATGCTATTTCTTTAACATTGCAAGGGTTTGAATCCCTGATGCGGTTGCCTCATCCCATAGAAGGTTTCATCACTCCCGATACCTTTATCTCTGTAGCCGAAAAAAATGGGGATATCCTCCATATTGGGCAAAAAGTCCTTACGCAAGCATGCGATTTCATTTTGACGGTTCAAGAGCACTATGCTGATCCTTTTTTCGTTGCCATTAATGTCTCAGCCAAGCAGCTGCATCAAGTAAATTTTGCTCATGAACTCCTTTCTTATCTTAAAACACGTAAGATTGATCCAAGCTTCCTAAAAGTAGAATTGACTGAAAGTGCCGTTATGGATAACATCGATATCGCAAGCCGACAGCTCCATACGCTTAAAGCAGGCGGTATACAAATCGCCTTGGATGACTTTGGCACAGGATATTCTTCATTTGCCTATTTAGCACAGCTACCTATTAGTACCTTGAAAATAGACAAATCCTTTATTGACAGCGTGTGTGAAGTCGATTCTCACAGCCATATCGTCATCGCAATTTCAAATCTCGCACACGTTTTGGGGATGAATGTTACCGCTGAGGGGGTTGAAACTGAGGACCAGTTTAACTTTTTAGTGGAAAATAGAATTGACACCCTGCAAGGATATTTCCTCTCAAAACCAATCACAAAAGAAACAATCATCCAAAATCTCTCTACCCGCACATCATTTTTCGTGCCAGAAAAAACCTTAGCCTACTCTATTTAGGAACAAGGTCATTATTTTTTTGTTATTAATTGCTAAAAGCACCTTTTTTAACATTGCCATAAGATTCCAACCGATAAAATAAGCCCTAGGATTATGCAGGTTATAGTTCGATTTTTTCACGGAGTGCAATGTGACACAAATATATGTTGGGAATATTCCCTACGGTAAAGATGAAAATGATCTTAAAGATCTTTTTGGAGAATATGGTGAAGTTAGTTCAGTTAAATTCGTAAACGATAAAGAAACAGGACGTTTCAGAGGTTTTGGATTTGTTGAAATGGTCAACCAAGATGAAGCTAACAGGGCGATTGCTGCTCTTGAAAACAGTGATTGTGGCGGACGTACGCTACGTGTCAATGAGGCGCGCCCTCGTGCTCCACGTCCACCACGCGAATCTAACTGGTAGGACATTGATTTAAACACCAAGGGAATACATCCCCTTGGCTCCGCTAGTCGCTCGGGACCACTAAAGCTTGCTTCTATGAGGCAGAATACTCCACTATACAATTGTTCTTTTACCCTAACACTTGGATCAAAAATGACTTATACACTAAATGGTGAGTTTATCGAACTTCACAAACTGATCAAGCTTCTCGATCTTGTAGATACCGGAGGGCAAGCAAAAATGCTTATAGAGGATGGTTTAGTCTTTCGTAATGGCGTCATTGAAACCCGAAAACGGGCTAAAATCATCAAAGGTGAAACAATCGCTATTGGGGACGTTACAATCACAATCATTTAGTTGCTTATTAATGGAGTTTTAACTATAATTCCTCATCTAAAAATATGGGCCAAAAGGGTCGGTGAACGATGAAAAATAAAAAAATGATGGTTGTTGGATTTATCAGTGCGGTAACCCTCACTCTCACTCTCTCCTCCTCTCTTATCGCAAAGAGCAACACTCTTACCCAATCGGAAGAACCTTCTCTCGAAGCTTCTCGTCTTCAGTCCTTGGCAAAGTTCACTAAAGTCCTTAGCATTGTAGAGCAATACAACGTAGATGGACTTGGTATCGATAAGCTCATCGACAAATCATTGCAAGGGCTACTTTCCAACCTTGACGCACATTCAAGCTTTATGGATAAAAAAAGCTTTGATTCTCTTAAAAGTCAAACAGATGGTGAATTCGGTGGCTTGGGTATCACTGTAGGAATGCGTGACAATGCGCTTACTGTCATTGCACCAATCGAAGGAACACCTGCGGACAAGGCTGGCATAAAAGCAGGAGATATTATCCTCAAAATCAACGATAAAGCAACGTTGACCATGAACATTGATGATGCTATTGGGCTCATGCGCGGAACTCCTAAAACACCTATTGATCTCACCATTGTTCGTAAAGGTGCCGCTGAACCTCTCAAAATTCACATCATCCGCGATATTATCACCGTGGAATCAGTCTATACCCGTACCATTGATAATAATATTTTGTATATTCGTGTTACCAGCTTTGATAAAAAAGTAGCTACAGATGTTAGAGCAGCATTACTAAAGCATGCTGCAAAAAGCAAAGGGGTTATCCTAGATCTTCGTAACAATCCTGGCGGGTTACTTGATCAAGCCGTAGAACTCACCGACCTTTTTGTGGATGAAGGGGTTATTGTCTCCCAGAAAGGGCGTAACAAGAGCGATGACGTTAGCTACAGTGCTACGAAAAAAGCGACTGTCTGCCGCCTCCCTCTCATCGTAATGGTCAACGAAGGCAGTGCCAGCGCTTCTGAAATTGTAAGCGGTGCGATCCAAGACCTCAAGCGCGGCGTTATCGTAGGAGCAACCACTTTTGGCAAAGGAAGCGTACAAGTTGTTATGCCTATCACCGATGTTGAAGCGATCAAACTAACCATTGCCCGCTATTATCTTCCTAGCGGACGCACCATTCAAGCTGTCGGTGTCGTACCGGATGTAGAAATAGATTCAGGCGAAATCAAACAACGTGAAAATACATACGCTATCAAAGAAGCCGACCTAAAAAAACATTTGGAAAAAGAACTCGAAAAAGTTGATGGAATGATAGATGTTACTGAAGCCAATGCCACCAACAAAACCATCATCACTAAAGAGCAGCTCACAAAAGACATACAACTCAAAGAGGGAGTTGGCATCATAAAAGCCCTCATCATTACCAAAGGAAAAGAATAATGGAAAAACGTGAAGTAATATATGAAGGAAAAGCAAAACGCCTTTACAGTACGGATGATCCAAATCTAGTCATTGCCCAGTTCAAAGATGATCTGACAGCATTTAATGGTGCTAAAAAAGATACAGAAGAGGGCAAAGGCGCTCTCAACAATAAGGTCTCAACAGCTCTTTTTCAAATGCTCGCTCAAAATGGGGTTGAATCACATTTTGTAAAGATGCTAGACGATACTAACATGCTGTGTAAAAAAGTTGATATCATCATGATCGAAGTAATCGTTCGTAATGTTGCAACCGGAAGTTTGAGTAAAAACCTCGGAATTCCTGATGGCAAGGTACTCCCATTTACCCTTGTAGAGTTTGACTATAAAAACGATGATTTGGGTGATCCTAAACTAAACGATCAACACTGTCTAATTCTAGAACTGGTAAAAAACGAAGCAGAACTGGATCAATTACGCGCTATGGCTCGTCAGGTCAATGATATTTTACGCCCTTACTTCTACGCAAAAGGGCTTAATCTGGTTGACTTTAAACTCGAATTCGGCCGTGATGCAAATGGAAAGATTATCCTTGCAGACGAAATCAGCCCTGATAATTGCCGTTTTTGGGATATAGCAACGGGCGAAAAAATGGATAAAGACCGTTTCCGTCAAGGAATGGGCGGTCTCAAAGTCGCCTATGAAGAAGTTTTAAACCGTATTTTAAACTAATCTCCAAAGAGCACAAAGGGAAAACATGAAAGTGATTGTAAATGTATTTTTAAAAAACGGAGTTCTAGACTCACAAGGAAAGGCTGTTCAACATGCTCTTACCAGTCATGGATTTAGGACGGTTAGTGATGTACGCGTGGGCAAACAAATCATTATTGAGATGGACGAGAACGATGGTGAATCTGCAAGAGCAAAAGTAGCACAAATGTGTGAAGATCTTTTAGCTAATACGGTTATCGAAGATTATGCCATCGAGATTCAAGCATGAAAACAAAAGTAGGTATCATCCAATTTCCAGGTACCAACTGTGAATACGACGCTCAAAATGCTTTTTCGGCATTAGGATGCGAAACACAGATACTTTGGCACAAAGAGAACGCTATTCCTCAGGGTACAGATTTGCTTGTAGTTGCAGGCGGATTCAGCTACGGTGACTATCTTCGCAGCGGTGCTATCGCCAAAATGAGCCCTATCATGAAAGCGGTCAAGGAATTCGCTGACAAGGGCGGTAAAGTACTGGGTATTTGTAATGGCTTCCAAGTTTTAACCGAATGCGGCCTCCTTCCAGGAGCACTCAAGCGCAATGAAGGGCTTCATTTTATTTCACGCCATCATCATTTAAAAATCATTAATACAAACAACACTTTTTTGAGTCAATGCAGTGCTAATGAGATCCTTAATATCCCTATTGCCCATCATGACGGGAATTTCTACATTGATCCACAAGGGCTCCGCGAGCTATACGCCAACGATCAAATTTTACTGAAATATACAGACGAGCAAGGAAATATTAGTAATCCTAACGGTTCCGTTGACAGTATTGCCGGTATTTGCAACCTAGGGAAAAATGTTTTTGGCTTAATGCCCCATCCTGAGCGTGCTATGGAATCTCTACTAGGCTCCGATGATGGCCGTCGTATGCTAGAGGGTTTTTTGTCCGCTTGAAAAAGATACTTGCCCTTTTATTACTCCTAATTCAAACGGCTATTGGTGAGCCATCGGTTTTTACTGACCCCGCAACAGCAGCTCCCCAAGAGCAGCCAAAAGAAGCTGTAGCTGATACAGAAACAGGCGTTAATACCTTGTTTACGAATGCGACACAAAGCAGCGGCCTAAAGCTAGAGCTTGCCAATATCCCCTCACATCTTTATATTGGTGAAATTTTTCCACTGACCATCAAGCTCACTCCTATAGATATCGCATCAGGTAATATTGAATACAGCTTACAAAACGAAGAAGGGATTCGTGTCTTTAGTCCGACGCCCAAACGTATTGTCAAAGCAGACGGTGTATATGATACTTTTTACTTTTTAGTACAATCAGCCAATGTCCGCTTGCCTGATATTACAGCAACCGTTGCATCAAACGGAAGTGATTCAAATCCTATCATTGGAACATCACTTATCGCTTCCACGTTGACACCTCCTGCAACATTTGCGAATGTATTGGCAGACTCCTTTAAAATCATTGACTACAAAACAACCGCTTACAATCAAGAGAGCAATATTGTTGTCTTCACTGCCATTGCACGACGTTGTAACATAGGAACTTTTTCACTTCACAATACAATAAAACAAGGATTTGAGTCTAAAATTCCAAATGTAGAAGAATCCCAAATTACCTATTATGCTATTATCCCTAACACACAGCAGAGCCTCGATTTTACCATTTTCAATCTTGCAAAAAATCGTTATGAATCACTGAGTATTCCTATTACTGTTGATGATGATACCGTATCAACACAAGGAGATCTCTCTCCTACCGATGCACGCCATACAGAGTTAAAAGTAGGTGGGGCTGCGATACTTGCTGTCATTCTCATAGCGATGTATTATTGGAGACGAAAACAATGGTATCTTATAGCATCAGCTCTCCCTTTCTTTTTTGTAGTTTTTACCTTATTGCCAAATGAAAGTATTTGTGTTAAAAAGGGAGCTCCACTGCAGATCCTACCTATTAAACATGGAACGATATTTGAGGTAACGATAGAAGAAACAAACATCGAAGCAGAAAGCAAAGTTGGTGATTTTACCAAAATTCGCTTAGATAATAACAAAGTGGGCTGGGTCAACAAGCGTGATATTTGCTCGAATTAGATGGCTCTATGCCGTTATTGTGATTTTCATGGGGATGACCCTCATGATCGCAAGCTTCTATCTCCTGCCTCAACCCTATGCCGTTAAATTAGGGGCATGGTTTATCCGTATCTTTATTTTTATCGGCATTGATACCAAAGGAACTCTCGATCCAGACGCACGTATGTTTCTCGTCAATCACCAAAGTGACATTGATATTGGAATCATCGAAACGATTACCGCTAAAAATATTGCATGGGTAGCAAAAAGAGAACTCTTCTCCATCCCATTTTTCGGACTTGTCCTGCGACTGCCTAAAAATATTGCTCTGCAACGTGAAAGTAAAACGGCTATTGTCAAACTCATCAAAGAGACCAAGCGATGCCTAGATGAAGGGCGTGTCATTACCATTTTTCCAGAAGGAACCCGTACCGAAACAGGTATCATGAAACCCTTTAAATTTGGGGCAAAAATGGTAGCAGATAAATATGCACTCAAAGTCCAACCCATTGTCTTGATCGCTACGGCATCCTATTTTAGTAATAAACAAAAAAAATTTCGTCCAGGCTCAATAACAACCATTTATTTGGACGCGTTTTATGCAGATAAAGAAGATAAAAATTGGCTTAGTAATACACAACTAAAAATGCAAAAGGTATACGATGATGAGCTTGCAAACCATCCTAGCCATCGGTAGCGGCGCCTTTATCGGAGCAGTAATGCGCGCCTATCTCAATGGCGTTGTCAATCACCATTTTCCTCATACCCTCCCCTATGGTACTCTCAGCGTCAATTTACTTGGAAGTTTTATCATAGGTACGCTATTCGCCTATTTTAGCTATACAACCTATTTTAGCCCTCACGCAAAATCATTTCTCACAACCGGTTTTTTAGGAGGGCTGACCACCTACTCAACCTTTGCGATGGAAACCTTTTTTTTACTAAGCGGTGGACATTTACTCATGGCGGCACTTAACATGGTGCTAAATACCTTCGGCACGGTTGCAATGGCGGCTTCGGGTTATTACCTCTTTAAGAACATTCTATCCTAGTCGAATTGTTTCATCTGCACACCACTGTGCTAAATGGGCATCATGGGTAATCAAAAGCACTCCCATCCCCTCTAAATTAGAGACGATAAGCTTCATAATATCCAACTGATTGAGATTATCAAGTGCCGATGTCGGCTCATCAAGTAAGAGCAATTTCGGTTTCATTAACAACGCCCGTAAAATCGAGCAACGCTGCAGTTGTCCTCCTGAGAGCTTATGAGGTAGTGCGCTTAAATATTCTGCCGTTAATCCCATCTTATCCATCAATTCTTCATAGCCCTCCATCGAAGCCACTTCTGAAATTTGATCTCGTATGCTATAACTAGGATGAAAGGAACTGTACGGGTCTTGAAAAACCTGTGAGAGAGATGAAGCTTTGATCGTCCCCATGTGCGGCTTTACGCGGCCTAAAATAAGTTCAAATAACGTTGATTTTCCTACTCCGCTTGGTCCAACGATCGCTTTAATCTGCCCTTGAGAAACACTCAGGCTAAAATCATCAAACAGTAGCATCTCTTTTGAATATCCAAAAGAGAGAGCCTCGATATTCAGAACTTCAAGGCTCAACGAATTTGTCCTTTTCCATACACTTTATATTTATAGGTGGTTAATCCCTCGACCCCCATTGGTCCGCGTGCATGAAGCTTATTGGTACTGATTCCTACTTCTGCTCCAAATCCAAATGCACTGCCATCGGTGAAACGCGTAGAAGCGTTCACATACACACACGCCGCATCGATAGCGTCCATAAACCGCTCAGCCGTGGTGATGCTTTCGGTGATAATCGCTTCACTGTGACCTGAACCAAAACGGACGATGTGTTCTATCGCCCCCTCAACTCCGTCTACTACGCGTATATTGAGAATATTAGCCAAATATTCGGTGTCAAAATCTTCTTCACTTGCGGATGTAATATCAATCACACTACGCGTCTTTTCACACCCTTTGAGCTGTGTGTGCGCATTATCAAACACTTCTTTGAGTACTGGCAACACCTCTTTCGCAATAAGTGCGTCTACTAGCAAAGTCTCCATCGCATTGCACACACCAGGGCGTTGTACTTTGGCATTGAGGGCAATCGCAATTGCATTCTCAATATTCGCTTCCTTATCAACGTAGGTGTGACACAGCCCTTTGTCGTGTTTGACCACAGGGACACTGGAATTTTGGCTCACGTAACGTATCAAGCCTTCGCCTCCGCGAGGAACGATCAAGTCAACGTACTTGTCCATTTTAATAAGCTTAGCTACTCCCTCACGTGATGAATCCGGCAATAAGGCTATCAATTCTTTTGGGAGATTGTTT
>JAQTOQ010000170.1 GCA_028713245.1 Sulfuricurvum sp.
GCCAATTGCCTCAAATTAGGGGATAAATGGATTTATGATCCTTTATCTCTTCTCCATTATGAAGCACGTCTATCATCATAAGTAGGAATACTTATTTAATATCACTTTGTCATTCCCGAGAAGGCGGGAATCCAGCTAGACTCCCGCCTTCTCGGGAGTGATGGAATTTGAAATTATATTTGGCTCATTACTTAAAATATAAGAACTATATATGCATATCTAAATCTAAAAATAGATTTGGAGATTTAATGCGCCCTTACCGCAATATTAGCGACTCAGAATTGGAAAGTTTTGATGCACTTCGAGAATGGGATTCTCAAAAAGCATCGTCTCTTATATCCGGTTCTTCAGTGTTATGGGTACATTCAACGCGTGAAAAATTTAATCGTCTAGATCCTATGGATTCGTCTCTTGTTAAAACAATTACTATAGAACGGGTACAAGGGGATGTTATCAAAACCAATTTCGGAAGCTATTCACTCCAAACGGGGAAAAATATCTATTATTCATGTGGATGTAAAAAATTTTGTGATTGCTATGGACAGCTTTATTTGATAAAGCTACCCCTTTAATCCTTTTAACAATGCATCTATACTGTATTCATAAATAGCTTCAATATTATCACTCATCATCAAATGTCCATCAATCAACAGCGATGCTAAACCATGGATTGAAGCCCACGCCATTGCCGCTTGCACCATAGGGTTCACCGGTGCAATACTGCCCTCTTCTTGACCTTCTACTAAAAGTCCGATAAGAGCATACAACCCCGTTGCTTGAGACTCATCTTTGTAGTCGCACAACTCTTCACGCTCTTTATGGTACTTATCCCCAAATAATAATCGGTAGATGTTCGGATGCTCTATCGCAAAATCGAGATATGCTCTTGCCATTGCGTTAAATCGCTGAGCAACACTTTTAGTACTCTCTTGAAATATGGGGGTAAACATCAAATCAAGTTGTTCATACCCTCTCTCAATCACACCGAGTATCAATGCCTCTTTGCTCGCAAAATGACGATACACTGCCGTTCGTGATGTGCCCAAACGCTGGGTAAGATCTCGCAAAGTAATTGAATCGATCCCCTCTTTATCAATCATATCAGTAGCTGTCTGCAACAATTCTTCTTTAAGATTGCCGTGATGATAGGGAGATAATTTTTTTGCTGACTCATTATTCATGGTAGTATTGTAACATGCTAATTATAAAATATAACTCTATATGTTGACAAAGTTTACATTAAATGTTAACATTGTCAACATAAAACTTCAACTGATTGAAAAAAGGAAACTATTATGAGGAATACAGCTCTATTACTCCTCACGGCTCAATCATTCATGTGTGCTGATCTTACAACCTTGCTACCGAGTGCAAAAAGCAACTTGCGGGTTGAATCAGCACGTCTTGAGATAGAAAAATCCGCTGCAATGCTCGATGAAGCTAAAACAGCCTATTTTCCAACAGTTACAGCTACGGCACTCTATAAGAAAAAAGATAAAACACCTGCTTTTGAACCCAACTCCATACAAGGTGCTGAAGTAGGGGCTCAAATCACTGTTTTTGACGGTTTTCGTCGCGAAGCGCTTCTTGATGCACTTCATTCATCAATGGCATCTGCAACTCATTCTCTGGCACAAGAAGAACAAAATGTTCTTATGGAAACTATCGCAGCGTATTACGACTATCTTGATACACAAGATCGTCTCAGTGTCAATAAGGATAAAAAAAATGAGATTCTTTCCGAAGTGGAACGGTATGAGATACTTGTACAAAACGATCTTGCAACGACCGATATCCTTAAATCACTCATTGCGTCAAAACTTGCAACCGAATATGACGAACAAAATCTTAAAATGCTTCTCGAAAAACATCGTAAACATCTTGAACTACTTAGTGCGACTGCGATTTGTGAACCAATAGTCTATAAAGAGCTTTTGCTCCCCTCTTTTGCTACTCTAGAGCGCCATGACCTCCAAAGTGATCGTTCAAAAATCGATATTTTACGCAACACTGAAGATCGCTATACCTATCTTCCATCATTAACTCTCGAAGCAAAACACAAATATTTTGAATACAGCGGCTACGATACGATGGGGGGAACCAATCTCCAACCGTTGAATCAAAATGAGGTAACCGCCTCGCTCTCTATGACACTGTTTGATATGGGACGAATTGCAAAAGAGCGCGAACAAGCCCGTATCGATACCCTGAAAGCTCAAAGTCTACTGGATTATAAAACCCAAAGTCTAAACAATGATGCTGAAATTGCCCTAATGTCTATCAAAACATCCCAAAATGCGTATGAAGCGGCAAAAGCTGAGGAAGAAGCACGAAGCGAATCTTTTTCTTTTATCAAACAACGTTTTGAAGCGGGATTGCTTAATACGACAAATTATCTCAGTGAACTCACCAACCTCACACAATCACGGGCAAAAACCCATAATGCTCTCAATACACTCCAAGTGGCAAAAGCGAGTGCTGCTTATGCTTATGGAATTGATCTAATGACACTAATCGAGGGAAAAAAATGAAAAAAATAGCTCTACTCACTAGCCTCTGTACCCTATCGTTATGGGCGGACGTATATGCCACATTCGACTCCCTTGCCTACCGCGAAGCACAGCTGGGGATGAATGCGTCGGGGATTGTACAGTCTGTCGGTGCACGTGAAGGGGATCGTGTCAAAAAAGGCTCACTCCTCGTCTCACTCGAACACAGCGAAGAGGAGCTATCCCTCAAAATGGCGAAAGCCGATCTGGATGCTATCGACAAAGAGTGCACCTTTTTGAGCGATCAATATGCACGGTACGAAAAAAGTGCGCAGGTGTTCGATAAAAACACCCTCCAAAAACTCAAAACCGAACTCGATGCCAAACTCGCAGGGCGTGAACGTGCCCGTCTCGCAGTAGCGTTTTCGACCCAAAAACTCTCGAAAATGTCGCTCTACGCCCCGTTTGCGGGGAGCATCGCCCAAAAAAATATCGAGGTGGGCGACTACGTCACGACGATGGGAGGGTCACCCCTCTTCAAGCTCGTCAGCGACCAAAGCCGCCTGCTGATCCGATTTGACTCCAAATACGCCGGAAGCGTCAAGACAGGGGACACGTTTTGCCTGAACATCGACGGTCAAAGTACCGGCAAATGTACCCGCATCACCAAGATCTACCCTACCGTCGATCCGAAAACCCGACAGATGACCGCAGAAGCGGACGGTATGGGACTGCGTTCCGGGACTTTCGGCGACGGCCAGATTCGATCACATTAAGGGCTAACCATGTATAAATTTGCCATTTTACGCCCTATCACGACGGTGATGTTCGCCCTTGCGATCATTTTTTTCGGTCTGGTCGAGCGCTCTTCCATGCCATCGGCACTCTATCCGAACGTCGATTTTCCGATCGTCATCGTAACCACCGTCTATAAAGGGGCCAATGCCGACATCGTCGAGAGCAAGGTAACCGACAAGATCGAAGAATCACTCAGCGGTATTTCGGGACTGGAGACCCTCAGCTCGGACAGCTCTAAAAATTACAGCGTCGTTGTCGCGCAATTCAAACTCTCCAAGCCGCTCGATGAAGCGGTCAATG
>JAQTOQ010000033.1 GCA_028713245.1 Sulfuricurvum sp.
CTCATAGAGTTCTAATACAACCTCACCTTGTGTGGTTTGCAGTGAAACCTTCGGATGGGCAGCCAAGAGAAAGCTTGAAGCAAGGACTAAAGAAAGTAGTATACGCATGAAATAACTCCTATGATCGTGGTTTGAAATCTAAACAGACAGAATTGATGCAGTAGCGCTGACCCGTTGGCTTAGGACCGTCAGGAAAAACATGTCCCAGATGAGCGTCACACGCACTACAAAGCACTTCAACGCGAATCATACCATGAGTCATATCTCGTTTCTCTGTAATCGCTTCAGCACTAACAGGGCTATGGTAGCTGGGCCAGCCGGTTCCGGAGTCGAACTTGGCACTGGAATCAAACAGAGGTGTGCCGCAACATACACAGGTATAAATTCCATCTCCTTTGTAGTTGGCATATTCACCGCTAAAGGCAGGTTCTGTTCCATGTTGACGCGCAACGTAATACGCTTCCGGTGATAATTGTTGTTGCCATTGAGTGTCGGATTTGATAATTTTTGTCATGCTCATCCCTCCAAATTAGATTCGGTGATTATAGTGACCGTATCTGATGCGCGGCTTAATGCCAGAGGATAATAGAGTGGATCATGGTTATCCATATTAATGAGATAGCTATGCGGCACATTAAGGCCACTGATATGCTCAGGAGTACTTAGGGTGATCTCTTCCAAATCATCGTATTGTAGACTGAAGGTATCGTTTAAAACTCTGCATTGCACGTGCAAGTGTTCTTCAATGGCTTGTTTGTACTGTATAAGGATTTGATGATTGGGCAAGATGATCATAATCAGATTACTGCTTATGGTCTCTAAGTGTATTTTTAAGCCGTTGAGCAATGTAAAAAGTGCCCCTTTTGTATGGGAAAAATGAATCGTATCGATAGTCGGTTTTCGATAGACAGACGTCAACGTGTGCGTTTGCAGATCAAAAGGATTGGTAACACTGCTAAGAAGAAGCGATCGTGAACCTTTATGTTCCATAAGCCATTCTATATTTTTGGTAGCAATTAAATGAGCATCATCACAAACAATTAGAGTGCATTCTTGGAATATACGTGTTATTTCGTTAAATGGGTTGTCCGGTGAGGGGGTGTAAAAATGGATTTTGGATAAGTCACATTTAACTGCTGCGAATTCGATTATGGAAATGAACTCATTACGTAATAACTCACCGCTTAATCTCGTTGGTGTTACTATTAAAGTAGATTGATGAGCATTTTTAAGTATATGATCAACTACTTTTCGAATTAATACGGTACTCTTGCCACTGCTGTGAGGTGCACACAAGAGGAGGGTGGAACGACTTTTGATGGGAGTATTGAAAAATGCTTGCTGTTCTGATGAGAGGAATGAACCAAAAGCTTCCACGGCAGTCGGTAGTAAAAGGGTGTGAGCATTCAGCGAGCCGATGACTTTTAGTTGTGAAAATGGCTCTGTCTGATACTCGCATAATGAGTGAAGTTTACGTTTAATATCCGCCGCAGTATCATTTTTAAAAATCAAGCGTTCTTTGGGTAATAAATGATGAAATGATGGGTGAAGGGCTTCAAATTCAGCTTCGGTGAGATTCTTCATCCAAAAGATTTGTTCCAATGGTGTGGAATCAAACGAGAGTATGTCTTGAAGTTTTTGATAAATTACTTTTTCTTTGAATTCTACTTGAGTCTGAGCTGTTGCATAGCTTTGG
This sequence comes from Sulfuricurvum sp., assembly GCA_028713245.1. Taxonomy (GTDB): domain Bacteria; phylum Campylobacterota; class Campylobacteria; order Campylobacterales; family Sulfurimonadaceae; genus Sulfuricurvum. The sequence goes on from JAQTOQ010000033.1 coordinate 1,697, forward strand.
CGGGTATAACGTTTGACACTGACTTTAGAGAGTTCTTTTGCGTTCCAAAGAATTTTTTCTCCCAAATAAAGTCCGTAATGGGGAAAGAAAAGTAATAGATCAAGGGTGCAATGGTTGTCATCATAAAAGAGTGTAAAGTCGGTTAGACATACTGCTTGGTCATGAAGGATCAACTCATCAAAGGCTTCAATGGAGTTCTCTTCAACGTGAGTCTCTTGCGATACTGTTTTTGATGTGTTAAAACGGGAAAAAAAATCAAAAAACAAAACAAACCCTCATACAGATAATGGGTAATTATAACCTATTTGATTAAAGAAAAAGTGAAGAATGAAGTAGAACATTCCTAAGGAAGAGCCTTAGGAAGAGTGTGGAAAAATTACTTAGCTGAAGCAACGCTGTCTTTGAGACTTTTGCCTGGCTTGAACTTAGGAACCATTTTGTCAGAAGTCGTATATTTTTTAGTTGTACCTGGTACTGTACCACTTTTACCTTTTTGAAGTGATGCTGCAAAACTTCCAAAGCCTACCAATGAAACTTCTTCTTTTGAAACGAGTGCTTCAGTTACTGCTTCTGTAAAAGCTTTGATAGCTGTTTCTGCTTCGATTTTAGTTTTGTAACCACCATTTTTTTGTACCAACTCTACGAATTGTGCTTTGTTCATTTATTACCCTTAAGATTAGATAGATGACATTCACTTCAACCTCCTGTTTCACGGGAAACACTGAGGAAAGTAATTCAAACGCAAATACTTTAATATTTCTTAGCTTAAATTTATCTGTGTTTTTCGACTTTTTGGTAATTCTTTTGAAAAATTGTCCATTTTGGAGACTTTTTGTTCTTTTTGACGCTAAAGTAATCGTTTAAAAAGCGAAAAGTTGATTCTCTTAGGTTAAGTATCCAATAGCAATGATAGTGAGATAGGGACCATTTAAAGGGTGAAAAGCGTGCTTTGGATAGGGACAAAAAAACATCTTCTAAGCCATCGCGTTCTTGTTCGCTTAATATGCTCATCCTGATTTTCCTAATTTATTTATTTTTCGAACCACTCGTATGACCTCATCGTCTTCAAGCATAGCCAGCATTTCTAGAACCGCTTTTGCAGCTTGTGGTTTAGCATTTCCCAATCTCCAATCTTGATAGGTTCGCATGGAAATATTCAACTTTTCAGACATTGTTTTCTGAGAAATCTTTTTGCCATTATATTGTGCTTCTACGGCATTGTGGAGAAGGTTAAACAGATCATTGATTTCCATTGCTTAATTGTAATAGGAGTTTCTTAAAGTAAACATTAAAGCGAGTATTATATACGTTTTACCGTATATAATTATTAATAAATTTAGAGAAGATCGGTATAGTCGTATTTGGACAAATCGACGTAGAATTCTCCCTCTCGTTGGATAATACGGACATCGCTGCCAAAACGCTCTACAAAACGGCGGCGTACCAGCTTTCGATCTTCGCCTCCAACGCCTATAAATTTTAAATAGCGCTTTAATTCGATGATTCCTTTTGGCTCTATGGAAAGGGGTGTGGATTGTGCAACATCGACATCATGAACGGTATTGTTGGTGTTTGAAAGCATCAGCTTTGTACTGAGAACCTCTAAAATACTTTTGAGCTGCTCGTCTTTGGCAGTATAAATATTCTCTATGCGTGTACGTTCCGCAATTAACATATCCTCTTTATCGTTGACGAGACGGTCTATCTTGCTTTCAAGCTCTTTGATCTTGAGTTTTAGGTGGTGGTTTTCTTTTTGATAGAGAGAAATGACCATTCCAATACTTGTTTTCGGGGATACGACTGCAGGTACGACAGCCGCAGCGGTTTGTTTAGCGGTTTCTTGTATTTCGCGATGTTTTTCTTCATCCAAAGAACTGCGAGGAACAATGATATAGGTTATTCCTGATTCAATAATGTAATTGAGTCGTTTGGTCCGTATCTTGTTTTGGATCATCTCTTTGGACATTTTAAATGTTTTTGCGTATTCATCGATGCTAAAGCGCATGAGTTCTCCTTTTATGGGTTAACCAATCTTGTTTTGGAGGAGGAATAATTCCACCTTTGCGCATCCAAATTAAATAGCCATGGCGAGCAATTTCATGTTTATCATGAAACGTATGTCGGGCACTGTGACGAAATTCGCATTTTTTTAAAAGATCCGAAAAATCCTCATGCTCATCTAAAAATGTTTGCAGTGAGTTGAATGCACACTCAGAGATAAAGACGGTATTAGCGACTAAGTTTTTGATTTCAACATAACGGGCGCACTCGTTTAATCCATCCCCTACAAAGTTATTATGTCCCAAAATATCTTCAAATCGGTGTACCTTTCCGGTATGAACGGCTACTCTTATACCTTGAAAATAGGGGTATTCTTTCGAAATAAAATCAGAAAAATGGATAAATGAGAGACCAAGGATTGGTCCGAATCCTTTAAGGTTTGGATGTAAGATACAATAAAAACCATCACCTGTAGGGATAATACCTTGTAGCATTTTTTCCAAAGGTATGCCTGAATTTTCCAACATTTTTTGAATCATTTTTTTGTAACTTTGAGAAAGAAACGTAATGAGTTCAAGCTGTTTGGACATTTCAAGGCGTGAAAAGTCGATGATATCAATCAAAACGATATCAGTCTCAATAGCTTGCTTTTGCATAGATTAGGTAGTTTCCAGTTACTGAAATAGGTCATTTATTGTAGTCAAATTCACCTCTATAATCACTGAGATGACATTAGCAATATCGGCAAAAATAACAAAATTGTAATCTAATTGTGTTACTATGCATACAAAGCAAACATTATAAAATATGGGGAAATAATATGCAAAAGCGAACAAAAATTTTGGCAACGGTTGGGCCAGCGTCGGAGAGTGTGAAAATATTATCAGGAATGATTCGAGCCGGTGTCAATGTCTTTCGTCTTAATTTTTCACACGGAACACATGAATATCATTTGGAAGTACTGAATAATATTCGTCAAGCAATGCGTGAAACGGGGCTTATTGTAGGGATTTTACAAGACATAAGCGGTCCAAAAATTCGTATTGGTATTTTAAAAGAGGAATTTCATTTACATCCTAAAGACATTATTGATTTGTACTATGAAGAGATTGAGGGGAAGAAAGTAGGGGAGAATCACTTTCAAACGTGTTTAAGCCAAGGCGAGATATTAAAAATGCTCAATGTTGGAGATGCCATCTATCTTTATGATGGTAATATCCGTGCTAAAATCATTGAATGTGAAGAGAAATATGTGCGTATTAGTATTGAGAATCAGGGGAAGTTAGGATCTAAAAAAGGGGTTAACTTTCCTAATACACGATTAGGTATTGATGTGTTAACGCCTAAAGATCGCCTTGATATGGCTTGGGGTGTTGCCAATGGCGTTGATTTTATGGCGATCTCTTTTGTTCAAAATGCTGCGGATATGATTGAAGCGAGAAAAATAATCCGTTCACTTAATGGTGAAGTTCAATTGTTCGCTAAAATTGAGAAATTTGATGCGGTTGAAAATATTGATGAAATTTTAGAGCATTCAGATGGAGTGATGGTGGCACGAGGCGATTTGGGAATTGAAGTTCCCTATCATCGTGTTCCCACTATTCAAAAAATGTTGATTCGAAAAGCAAATGAAGCTTCAAAACCTGTGATTACCGCGACACAAATGTTGTTGTCTATGACTGAAAAAGAGACGGCTACGCGTGCCGAGATAAGCGATGTAGCTAATGCCGTATTGGATGGAACGGATGCTGTGATGCTATCTGAAGAATCGGCTGTTGGACATAATCCTATTTTAGTAGTTGAGACAATGGTCAATACCATACAATCGATTGAAGAGATTTATCCATTTGATAAATTTTTAGAGTTTAAGCATCATGATCCTATGGATACGGTTAATGAATCGGCTGTACGCCTGGGAGATGCATTGCATGCTGCCGGGATTATTGCGATGACAACATCGGGTCAGTCTGCTATTAAACTCGCACGGTATCGTCCCCAGATGACGATTTATGCTGCTACACATGATGAGCGTGTAGCGCGTTTACTAACGATTGTATGGGGGGTTGTACCAGCGTATTTGACTAAAAAAGGGAAGCTTGAAGATATGCTAGGGGATATTATTACGCGTGGACTTGCGCGTAAAATAATAGATAAAACACAAACGTATATTTTTACCGCAGGAGATCCTGTGGGGGTGAAGGGAACAACCAATACCATTCGTATTTTGAGAGAACATGAAATTGAGTTTTTCGGAGAGAGTAATCAATCAGTTTCAAAAACGAAAAAAACCGTTGAAATCGCCCCGACACTTTTTTAAAAGTGGACCATACTTTGCTAGGTATTTAACGTTTTAGAAAAGGTGCATTATGGTGTTTCGTCGCGCTGCCTTTTCTTAAAACAACTCTTTTCGCTACAATGTTGCTTATGAACACCGATACATTATTTACTAAACCTATTTCCAAACAATTCGAATTCGATGCTGATGTTGCAGCGGTATTTGATGATATGCTCAGCCGTTCGGTCCCTTTTTACAAGGAATCGTTACAGTTGACACGTCAATTTTCTACTAATGCATTACAAAATGGAGGGCGTGTCATTGATCTTGGATGCTCCACAGCTTCCTTGCTTTTAGAGATTGAACGAGCCTTGAAATCCACTGAGGGTGTTGAGTTAATCGGTATCGACAATTCCAGTGCCATGATAGAACATGCCCATAAAAAAATAGAAGCTTTTGGATCAAAAATTTCGTTGGTTGAAGGGGATATTTTAGAGTATCCTTTTGGACGTACGAAAGTTGTTGTGTGTAACTATACGTTGCAGTTCATCCGCCCATTTGTTCGAGAAACGCTATTGCGTAAGATTTATGACTCTTTGGAAGATGGCGGCGTTTTTATATTTAGTGAGAAAGTGTTAAGTGAAAATGCAACATTAAATAAACAGCTTATTGATTGTTATTACAGTTTTAAAAAAGAGCAAGGCTACAGCGAGTACGAAATTGTACAGAAACGTGAAGCTCTCGAAAATGTACTGATACCGTACACAATGGTAGAAAATATAGAAATGGCTAAAAAAAGCGGATTTTCGAGCTGCGACGTATTGTTTCAATGGGCAAATTTCGCAACGTTTATTGCCTGTAAATAAGTAGCCCTACCAAACTTTTGGATCAGCAGCTTTAGCAGGTGAGCTTAATGCTTTTTTGACATCACTGTAATCCATGATATTCTCATCGCATTTTTTGTGATAGTATCCTTGTACATCGTAGTATTCTTCACAGTCATTGTAATACCGTAAGCTGATTCCCCTCTCGTTTACGCATCCAGCAAACAGCAGCACGGCTAAAAGGAGTAATAATTGTTTCATCATAAAACAATTCTACCTCACCTCGGTTTAAAACTTTCCTTTGTTTTACAGTATGCAGTTAAAAAACATCCATCTTCACATTTTGGGTTTCGTGCGGTACAGATGTAGCGTCCAAAAAGTACCATCCCCTGATGGAGCTGATGCAAATTGGTCTTGAATTTTTTAACAAGGGTCGCTTCAGTTGTAGAGGGGGTAAGATCATCGCTTAACCCCAGACGATGACTCACACGAAATACATGTGTATCTACGGCCATAAGATTAGCTCCTGTGTATTCTATGAGAACTACATGCGCTGTTTTCTGACCTACGCCTGCAAGAGTAATAAGCTCTTTTTCATCCAAAGGAATCTCTCCATTATAAACATCCACGACACGCTTTGCCATTTCTATGAGATTGATTGCTTTGTTATTGAAAAAGGAACAGGTTTGCAGTAAATTTTTAACGTCTTTAGGGTCTGCTTTGGCCAAATCATAAGGAGTAGGATAGGCTCTAAACAATGCAGGGGTGATGAGGTTGACGCGTTTATCGGTACATTGAGCGGAGAGGGCAACGGCAATGGTCAGCTCATAAATATTTTTATAAGTGAGTTCAGTTATCGCATCACCGTAACGAGCTACTAAAGCAGATTTAATGACCTCTATTTCTCTTTTGGTTGCTTTCTTCATCTACATAAGCTCATTTTTACAAATTATAGCATTATAGGATAAACACATACATTGAATTTTTGTGTTACAATATATCGCTTACGTTAATAAGCGTGATCTTGAGTGTAGGAGTGTAAGTTGGTGTTCAAAAAATGGGTCATGAATCTGATAGGGATGAAATCTATAGCGGATAGAGAGGGTACCGATTACAGTATTGATAAAGATCTTTTTTACAAAATATTAGACACAGATCCATGTGCCATTTTGTTTTTTACTAAAGAGAGCGGATGGATTGGTGCGAACAAAGCTTTTTTTTCATTGGTCCAAGTGAAAACAATTGAAGAATTACGAATGAAACATGAAAGTATTCGTGAGTTATTTGTTGACGAAGACGAGGAGGTTTTTACTGAATATGATAAAAGCTGGTTGGATTATATTCGTACCCATTGTCCCAATGGATATGGCTTAGGTATCATGGATGTAAGGGGTAAACGACACTCGATGATAGCAACATCAACCCTGCTGCAAGGTTCGAGTGAGCTGTATTTATTACGATTAGAAGATCGTAGTAAAATGGTTGCTTTGCAAGAAGAGGTAGTCCAAGTTGAAAATATGAAAACAAAATTTTTGGCCAATATTGGACACGAATTCCGTACACCGATGAATGGCATTTTAGGATTTGTTGACCTTTTGACGAAGACAACACCGAGTGAAATACAGCTAGAATACATACACTCTGTTCAGGGTTCAGCCCGCACCTTGATGTCGAATATTGAAAATTTGCTGGATTTGGCACAAATGCAAACGGGACGATTGACGGTTAGTAAATCAGACTTTAATATTATTACCGAGATGGAAGAGATGGCACGCGGATGTGTAGCTCTTGGAAATGATAAAGGGATAGCAGTACATTTTTTTATAGATCCAAAACTCCCTACACATTTAATAGGGGATAGTCGTAAGATTAAGCAAGTGCTTAATAACCTGTACAATAATGCATTGAAGTTTACGACATCAGGGGGTCGAATAAATATAGAAGTTAAACTTCTTAAGCGCAATACGTCAGGAACGTGTAATATTGGCTTCAGCGTCAAAGATACAGGAAAAGGGATTAGTAAAAGCGAGCTTAGCTTTATTACAAGACCATTTGTTTCCGGAGATCATGCTGATAATCGGTTAGGTGTTGGTTTGAGTTTGTCTCATGGATTGATCGGCTTGATGGGTGGTGAACTTAAAATTACGAGTGAAGAAGGGAAAGGATCCTTTTTTAGTTTCGCATTTACACTTGATGGCTCGTCAGACCAGGCAATGCGGATGATTAATGCACATACGGCCAAAGTTGTTTTGCTGGATGAAAAACGCCTTGATGATGCAAATCATCTCACCAATTATCTTCGTAGTTTTGGAGTGAGTGTTACAAAAACACATTTGATTGATGATACGGTTTTCGATGCTGCGGATATTGTCTATTTTATTGCATCCCAGCAAACAAGCGATTGGATTTTAAAACTTTCTACCATGAAGCGTATGTGTAAAACGGTTCTTTTGTTGGATCAAACGGAGAAATTACTCGCACGTACGATGCATGTGATCGATACAGGTCTTTCAAAACCGATTTTACCGACAACTTTATTGACCCATTTAATTGATGTTCTTCACTTAGAAAAAGAAGCTGTCGCAATAGTGCCTAACATACAGCGTGGAATTAATGCATTGGTCGTTGAAGATAATTTGATTAATCAGCGCCTAATTAAACTGCTTCTCAAAGAGTACGGATTGAATGTTATCACGGCATCAGATGGTGATGAAGCTGTTGAGGTGTGTCGGAATCAAACCTTTGATATTGTATTTATGGATATCGATATGCCGATAAAAGACGGTATTCTAGCGACACAAGAGATTAAAGCGGCAGAAAGAGCCAGTCATTCTGGGAAAATGCCGATTATCGCCTTAACCGCATTGGCAATGGAAGGTGATCGTGAATATATCCTTGCAAAAGGGTTAGACGATTATATTTCTAAACCGTTAACGAGAGAAAAACTCGAATATATTTTACATAAGTATTTACAAGTAACAGCATAGGACGTTTGCAAATGAATTACACGGACTTATTTAAAGAAAAATTTCTTTCTTCAATAGAGATACTGACATCCTGCGCAAATTTACACAGTGATCCATTTGTCTATACATATTTATCAGGCGAAGTTTGTGGTGTCAATAAACCTTTCTTGGCTCTTTTTGGTATTAATGATGTTTCTGATGTTTCATCAATAGAGCAGTGGTTGATCCCACAAGGGGTAGATCTCTCTTTTTTACTCTCACAATCAGGTGAATACCGTGGAAAAATAACCACACAAGGCAAAGATTACGATATCACAGCACACAGTGAAGTGATCCTTTTGGGCGATGATCCGATCATAGCTATCGTTTTACGGGATACGTCTGTTATTGAGCGTGCACGTGCGGCAGAGCGTTATTTTGATCAGTTTAAAAAGAAATTTTTGACCAATATATCACATGAATTTCGAACACCTATGAATGCGATTATAGGATTTACTGACTTGCTCAAGGGAAGTCCTCTAAGCTCATGGCAGCAAGAATATGTTGATATGGTTAGCAAAAGCGCCTCTTCAATGATGCGCAATATTGAAAATCTTCTTGAACTGATGCAAGTAGAAAGTGGTAGTGTTCACGCAGCGTTACAAGCATTTTCGCCGTTGGAAACGTTTGAAACGTTTTTGATGCAGTTTAAAGAATTGGCGTCCAGCAAAGAGATTCAATTAATGTTTTTGATAGATCCGAGATTGCCGAAAATGATGACGGGTGATCAGGATAAGATAGTAGCAATTCTGAGAAATTTAATACAAAATGCGATCAAATTTACCGACGACAATGGTCAAGTCCTTGTTGAAATTATAATTGTAAAAACGGAAAATCGCAGTATAGAAGTTGAATATGCGGTAAGTGATACCGGTATCGGTATTGATGCCCAACATATCAAGACGCTATTGCGTCCATTTGCTTCGGCATGGGAAAATCAGCGCCGTGGGAAAGATGGATTAGGCATAGGGCTTAGTTTGAGCCATAAATACGTAGACATGATGGACTCGCATTTGATGCTAGCTTCAAAGCAGGGCATAGGATCTCGATTTTCATTCAGGATTAAGCATAAAATTAGTGAAGTGGGAAGTTTTGAATTTGTAGAGGGAACACAAGCAGCCATTTATTCCCATGATCCAAGCTCTGCCCAAACGGCATTGTTACATAAATATTTGGATCTTTTCAATCTTAAAATTACACCGATTACGACTCTTGTTAATCGAGTATTATTTGATGCAAATGTATTGTTTTTAGATGCTCCACATATATCAAAAGCACAAATTGAGTCTCTTAAGACGACATATCCTGAATTAGAAATTGTCCCTATAATTGAAGTGAACTACAGTGAGAGGGCGGATAGCTTATTAGAAGTTGTAAAATCGGTTGTTACGCTGCCGTTATTGCCAAGTACATTACATAAAACGCTTTCGGTGGTATGGAATACGATGCCAAAAGAGTACATTTTGAAAAGTGCAGAAGTACAGTCTATTCCACGACAAGAAGATATTAAAATATTGGTTGCAGAAGACAATTTAATTAATCTACGATTGTTGGAAACAATTTTATTGCAACAGAATTTCAAAGTCACAGCGGTAGATAACGGACAAAAAGCGGTAGACGCCTATTTAAAAGAGCCGTTTGATCTCGTTTTGATGGATATTGATATGCCTATCATGGATGGGCTAACAGCAAATCGCCTTATTAAGGAGATAGACAAGCGGGATAATCGAGGCTTTACTCCGGTCATAGCGTTGACAGCTCACGCCCTAATCGGGGATAGAGAACGAATTATTGGGGCTGGATTGGATGCACACCTTGCAAAACCAATTGACAAAAATTTCTTACTACAAACGATTGAACGCTATTTAAAAATAGCGCAAGAAGGGCAGCGTTAAAAAAAGCGTTTAATCTTCATTAATTTGTATGTGATATGCTCACATTTGTATTATAATTCGGCTATTGATAAATCTTGAATAAAGATGACATAAGGACAACAATGAAACGACAGTTTTCTATTTGGGTATTAGGAGTGTTATTGAGCGGTTCAGTTGCGGGTGCAGCTGTTCTAGCAACAGTTAACGGCAGTGCAATTACTTCGGATGAAGTAAACAAAGTATTAGCAGAAGGAACACAAGGTCGTTTTAACTCACTTCCGGCAGATAAGCAAAATGAATTACGTCAGCGTATTATCGAGGGGATGGTAGCTCAGGAACTTGTTTTTGAAGATGCAAAGAAAACCGGTATTCTAGAGAGTAAAGAGTACAAGCAAGAGTTTCAGGTGTTGATGGAGCGTATGAAAATGCAGCTCGCAGCAAAAGTTTGGGAGCAACAGCAGTTTGAAGCGATCAATGTTGATGCAAAAGAGGTAAAATCGTATTACGATACGAAGCCGGATGAATTTGTGGACAAAGAACAAGTACGGGCTCGTCATATTTTGATGAAAACACAAGATGAGGCAGACGCGGTTATCAAAAGCATGAAGGGGCTTACGGGAGAGAAGCTCAAAGCAGAATTTACCGCTCAAGCAAAATCAAAATCAACGGGACCTAGCGCTGCAAAAGGTGGGGATCTCGGTTACTTCCCACGCGGACAAATGGTACCGTCATTTAACGATGCTGTATTCGCTATGAAAGAGGGGACGATTTCAGCTGAGCCTGTGCAAAGCCAATTTGGATACCACGTCATTTATTTAGAGGACAAAAAGCCGGCACAAAAAATGAGTTTTGATGAGGTGAAAAACTTTATTGAACAGCGTTTGAAAATGGATAAGTTTAAAGCGTCTATGGAGAAGAAAATGAATTCTCTAAAAGCAAAAGCAAAAATTACCTATACTAAATAAGTAATCTTCTATTCTTTTCCCCACGGGGGGAAACTTTTTTTTCTCTTTCTTAGTTACGATCAATTGCATTGAGATCATTAAACGCTACTTTGACACGCTCAACCAATGTTTTTTGTCCATTACGTAACCATTTTCTTGGATCATAATATTTTTTATTCGGCTTATCTTCGCCCTCTGGGTTTCCAATTTGTCCTTGGAGGTAATCTTTGTATTTCTCATAATAGTCTTTAACCCCTTCCCATGTTGCCCATTGGGTATCGGTATCGATATTCATTTTGATGACCCCGTAGCTGATTGCTTCGCGGATCTCTTCTAGGCTTGAGCCTGACCCGCCATGGAATACAAAATTGACAGGTTTGGAGGCAGTGTGGAATTTTTCTTGGATATAGCGTTGAGAATTATCGAGGATTGTAGGAGTCAATACGACATTGCCCGGCTTATAGACACCATGAACATTACCAAAGGAAGCTGCGATAGTAAAGTTTTCACTCACCTTTAGGAGTTGCTCGTAAGCATAGGCAACATCTACAGGCTGTGTATAGAGAAGTGAATTGTCAATATTGGTATTGTCCACCCCGTCTTCTTCACCGCCTGTTACTCCAAGCTCGATTTCCAGGGTCATGCCGATTTTTGACATGCGTTTTAGATACTTGACACACGTTGCGACGTTTTCTTCGAGGCTTTCTTCTGAGAGATCAAGCATATGAGAACTAAACAACGGCTTACCGTGCTCTTTGAAATGTTTCTCACCTGCATCAAGCAGAGCGTCAATCCATGGCAAGAAGTTGCGCGCAGCATGATCAGTGTGCAGTACAACAGGAATTTGGTATGCCTCTGCCATTATGTGAGTATGAATCGCACCACTGATCGCACCTACAATAGCTGCTTTGTCATTCTCATTACTGAGACCTTTGCCTGCATAATAACTCGCACCACCATTGGAAAATTGTATAATAACAGGAGAATTAACCAGTTTTGCAGCCTCGAGAACGGCATTGATAGAGTCGGTTCCGACTACATTCACAGCGGGAAGAGCATAACCTTCTTCTTTTGCAATGGCAAACAAAGTATTGAGATCCTTGCCGAATACAATACCTGGTTTGATAACATCTAATATACGTTTGGACATGAATTACCCCAAATAAAAATATGGGATATTATAGCATTCGCCCCCAAATTTCAATATTAGCTATAATATGAATAGCAATAAAAGAAAAGAGGCGGATAGTGATAAAAAAAATATTGATTATTCTATTCGCTTTAATATTCGCTTATGGGCAGGATTCTGTACCGTATAGCTCCCTCTCCGAACCACTTGAAAATTATGCTAAAAAAATACGTCAGCTAGATGTTGAAGCCTTAAATACATCGGAAAAGAAAATTATTGAACGTTTTTGCAGTGGAATAAAGGAGGTTTTATCGACGGGAGAAACATTAGCAAAATCTTCTAATGTACAGCCGAAACGCTTGGAATCATACCTCAAAGATCTCAGAGAGTTAGCTTCCCAAGAAGAAACAATTAATCAACTGTATCGTACATCTTTGTGTGATGCAATACAAATGGAAGATAAAAAAAGATTTGAACATTTGACTCAGGTTGGATTGGACCCTCTGCATCAGCCTCGTGTTCGTGCTCAAGCAATTGCGTATTATCAAAAGAATTTTCCGGAGCATTCGATCAAAAGCCTTGATAGCTTGTGTGCTGAACAAATGCTAGAGAAAAAAAGTATCCAATTTCTCATAGAGCAAGAGCAAGCCTATGAAGAACATTTGAGAATTTTAAAGCGTTCCGAGGTTAAAAATATTAAGCGAACGGCCAAGATAGGTTCTAAAAACAGTGTTATTGTTGTGGGGGAACGTAATTCAAAAGGAGAAATAGTTTTTGAGGCAGAAAATATAAACCCTTTTTTAGTGACACTTTCTCTGGATTTTGACAAGATGAATAATGTCAAAGCCAATCATTCCCTACCGGCGTATGTTGAATTAGCAGGACATGCCAAAAAAGAAATTGTAACATTGACACCCGTTAGTAGCTCTTTGGATATGACATTTGAATCTTCTTATGGATGGGTAAAAGGTTCAGCTTTTGCGAAGCATGACGATACATACGTTTATCGCCTACCCTTTGCTTCAGGGACAAGCATAAGGGTATCACAAGGATACAATGGGGGACTGTCTCATGTAGGTCTCTCCTCATACGCTATTGAT
>JAQTOQ010000171.1 GCA_028713245.1 Sulfuricurvum sp.
AGCCGCTGTGGCACTGAAGCTAGCCCTATGCAGGGCAGAGATTTGGAAAAATTTGCGTGAAATACTTTTTAACAACGATATTATTTTTAGGACAGACACTGATGGCAAGTACTTTGGAATACATAGAAGTCAAAGGGGTTAAGATCCCATTCATTCACGAAGAGGATAAGCGTCTTCCTATCGTATCAATGCAGTTGGTTTTTACGGGAAGCGGCAGTATCGATGAGGGCAAAAGCGCCGGATTGGCACGTATCAGTGCAAAAATGATGAATGAGGGTACGCTCAAACGCGGAGCCGTAGGTTTTGCGGATGCTCTGGATGCACGGGCGATACAGCTTAGCACCAACGCAGGCAATGAGTCATTGGTCATCGAGTTGGGTACACTCAAAGAAGAGTTTGATACAGGGCTCTCTCTTATGGCTGAATTGCTCAAAGAACCAAACTTGACGAAAGAAACACTGGAAAAAGTCAAAACAAGAGCCTTGAGCGATATTGCTCGTAAAGAAGCAGATTTTGATACGGTGGCTTCCGATGAACTTAAAGCAATTCTTTTTGAGGGAACTGTGATGGCAACCCCTAATATTGGGACCAAAGAATCGATTGGCGCACTGAAACTGAAGGAAGTTAAGACCTTTTTATCAGAACATCGGGTATTGGCTAATGCGCTCATTGTCATCGGGGGTGACATTGATGCGCAAACGGCCAAGGCAAAAGTGTCTAAACTCCTCGAAGGGTTTAGCGTAGGGACTAAGACGAAAGAGCGTTACTACGAGCCGCGCAAAACTCCTAAAGAATCGATTTTAAAACGTCCTAGCACTGAACAGGCGTATCTCTATTTCGGTTCACCGTTTGCTATGCGAGAGGGAGATGCAGAATTTTACAAATCACGCGTAGCGATGTTTGTTTTGGGTTCGAGCGGTTTTGGCAGCCGTATGATGGAAGAGATTCGTGTCAAGCGTGGTTTGGCGTATTCGGCGTATTCACGTTTGGGTGTCGCTAAAACCAATACGTATTTCAGCGGTTATCTCCAGACCAAACTGGAGTCTCAAGCGGAAGCGAAAAAAACCGTTGCCGAAGTCATCGATACCTTTGTCAAAAGCGGTGTAACACAAGCGGAGTTGGATCAGGCCAAAAAATTTATGTTAGGTTCAGAGCCGCTACGGGTAGAAACACTTTCACAGCGCCTTGGACGAACATTCAGTGAATACTATGGGGGTAAGCCATTGGGACATTCACTCACAGAGCTCAAGCAAATTGGCGAGTTGTCATTGGATGATTTGAACGACTTTATCAAACGCCATGGTGAAATTCGCGATCTTAGCTACGCCATTGTCACCAAATAGCGACGAAACCGCAAAACTCCAAAAATTAGGAGTGAGCAGTGTTATGGCACTGAGTCTCCTCGCCCCCTCTAGCTTTGAAGATCGTCGTCTAAGCCCTGAACTAACCCATAATAGCACGTGTGTTATCGATGCAACAGTTGAACACATCATACGCACTCCCAAAACCCTCAAAATTACTTTTTTTGTTCATAATTTGGATGCGATACTCGAGGGGGTAATATTCCAGCCTAAACCGTACATGATCCATCAGTTTCCAAAAGGAACACGTGGCTTTTTTAGCGGTAAAGCGGTGCTAGAGCAGGGGCGTTGGCAGATAATGCAACCTGTGAAGATTACAGCCATTGGCACTATCGTCCCTATCTATAAAACACCGTTGCGTGTCGATGTAATGCGCCGCTTGGTGCAAATGTTGGTTACCGTGGAATCGTTGTGCAACGAGGGGCTACCGCACAGTATTGCGCAAGAACTCTATAATATTCATTTTCCAATACAGCCAAAACCGCTCAATGAAAAACAGCTTCATGCGCTTAAATTTGCGGAACTGTATGACTATATGAGCCAGCTTCGCCATAAACGACGATTCCATCCAACACAGTATCGCGCACAAAACAATGGTGCCAAATGGATAGAAACCCTTCCGTTTCATCTGACACAAGATCAGCAAAATGCCATAGCCGATATAGCAAGTGATTTAGCCTCAGCTAGTGCTGCGCGTCGTATGATAGTGGGGGACGTCGGATCGGGCAAAACAATGGTGATCTTTGCATCAGTGGTTTTGATGCAGCCCTATCGCTCATTGTTAATGGCACCAACAACGATCTTAGCCAATCAACTATACGAAGAGGCGCAGAAATATTTACCGCATCTAAAAACCGTCCTTGTAACCAGTGCAACAAAAAAGGGCTCTTTAGAGCCGTATGACTTTATTATCGGTACGCATGCACTGTTGCACAGACCGCTTCCCCAATGTGCTTTGGTAATGGTGGATGAACAACACCGATTTGGTACCGCACAGCGCCATGCACTCACAAAACTCACCGACAATGATACTCCGCCGCATTTCTTACAGTTTTCGGCCACACCGATACCGCGAACCCTTGCCATGATTGAATCAGCACACATTGATGTGAGTCTGATCGTTCAAACACCGTTTGTCAAAAATATTGCGACAAAAATTATTCATAAAAACGATTTCTCGGTATTATTAGAACATATTCACGCGCAGATTGCACAAAATCATCAAGTCCTGATTGTTTATCCGCTCGTAGAACAAAGTGAGAGTATAAACTATCAAAGCATAGAAGAAGCCCGGGGTTATTGGGAGAGTAAGTTTGAGAATGTCTACGTTACACATGGAAAAGACAAAGAAAAAGAACAAGTCCTACTTGATTTTCGCCAATCAGGCTCCATCCTG
The DNA here is from genome assembly GCA_028713245.1 of Sulfuricurvum sp. Classification (GTDB taxonomy): domain Bacteria; phylum Campylobacterota; class Campylobacteria; order Campylobacterales; family Sulfurimonadaceae; genus Sulfuricurvum. The sequence goes on from JAQTOQ010000171.1 coordinate 2,758, forward strand.
CTCGCAACCACAGTCGTCGAGGTAGGGATTTCTCTTCCGCGTCTTTCCACAGTGGTGATCGTGGGTGCAGAACGATTGGGATTATCGACACTTCATCAGTTGCGCGGACGTGTCAGTCGTACGGGATTGCAGGGGTATTGCTATTTGTATACGAATACAACAGGTAAAAACGAGCGCTTGGAATCTTTTGGTAGCTGCAAGAACGGTTTTGAAATTGCGGCATTGGATTTAAAATTTCGAAAAAGCGGTGATCTGCTCGAGGGAAGAGTCCAAAGCGGCAATAAATTTCGTTGGGTGGATATGGGTGAAGATGAAGAGATTGTAAGAGAGATAAAAAAGTATTTAGATGACCGTCATTCCATTCCATGCCACGGAATCCAAAAACACTAAGTTACATGGATACCGTATCAAGTACGGTATGACAATAAATTAATACAATCCAAACTTTCCGTCATTACGTCTGTACATGACACGCATTTTTCCCTCATTGTCCATAAAGACTTCAAACACTTTCGTGCTCTCTTTGAGTTTTTCAATAATCTCTCCAACCTCTTGAGGTTTGTAGAGGACCAGCTGCGTTGGGACGATCTCGTCTTCCATCTCCTCGCTGATGGCATGCAAGTCCACAGGAGTAGCAGCCGCAGCTTTGGCTTCATTGATACCGACATGGCGATGATCGTTCTCTTTGTCGTGCAAACGGCGCAGTGCTTTTTGGGCACGGTCGATGGCGATATCCACCGCAGCGTACAA
>JAQTOQ010000172.1 GCA_028713245.1 Sulfuricurvum sp.
TACAAAAACCGGATCGTTACTCAAGAAAAAGTAGTTTATAAAGATCGTCCGGTTGAAAAAATTGTTGAAAAAGTTGTTTACAAAGATCGTCCCGTTGAGAAAGTGGTTATTAAAACAGTTGTCCAAGAAAAATCTGTAATAGATGAAAAGGTGCAGCGTAAAATGGACAAGCTGGCATTGGAATTGGAACGGCAAAAGAGTCTTAACGCTAAACTGACAAATGACAGTGTAAAAACACAGCCAAAACGTGTGTTAGCAGCGGTGCTTCCACCTTTATCTCCTGTCAATCCTCCCCAACGTCCAGCAATCAAAACGATCGTTGCGCAGAGCGTGAAAATGGTTGCACCAGTAGAAACTACTTCCGTGACGTCTAAAAAATCTTCAGGTGTTTACCGTATGGCAAGCGATGCTTCAGTATATAACAGTCCTAATGGAAAGCCCATTGCTACATGGGAAGCACGTCGTTCATTTACTGGAAGCAGTGCATCTAATGGGTGGATTCATATTACGGGATATTTTGTAAATCGTGTATTTCAGGCAACAAGTGAGACTGAGAGCTTATGGGTAAAAGAAAGTGATGCTATCCGTCGTTAATAGCCATGAGTATACATAAGTAAACAGGTATGAATACTTGACTATAAGATTATAACTAACTATAATAACGTAAAATTTATAAGGAGTTATTATGTCACAAGCATGTCCTCTACTTTTTAGACAGGTCGATGCGAATATAAGCAAAATGAGTGCAATAGCTGTTTCTGGTGGAGTGATCACTTATTTACTTACTATGCAAAAATTTATTCTAGTCTTCATTATTATTGATTTTCTTCTTCGCTTGAGTAAGTATAAAGGATTAAGCCCAATCTTTAGAGCTTCTTGTTTTATTAAAAAAGCCTTGGATCTTCCTACGCGCCTTGAAGATGCAGGAGCAAAGCGTTTGGCAGCGATATTTGGTTTAGCTTTTTCGATCTCAATGCTTGGATTTGATTTCTTTGGATTGATTTTGGGCATATGGATCGTTGCTGCGATTTTTATTAGTTGTGTGGTTTTAGATTTATTGTTTGATTATTGTATCGCGTGTAAAGTTTACAGCATAACAAGAAAAATTTACCCACAGTTATTTGAATAATGGCAGCTTTATCCTCAAAAGCAATTTATGGATTAGCGGCAATGCATGTCCTTTCTCATGCAACTAACGGACGGTCGATGCAGGTGAAGGAAATTGCTGCAATGACACAAATATCCCATGGTTATTTAGAACAGCTTCTTTCTCTTTTGCGTCGTAAGAATTTAGTGATGAGCATACGGGGAGCATCGGGCGGATACAAATTGGCACGTCCGGCGCATGAAATCGAAGCACTAGAAATCATCGAATCATTAGAGGGACCATTTTATAAGATTGAAGGAAATGTGGGATCGAGTTTAATACTTGAATATTTTTGGAAAGAAATTGAGTCAAAAATGCAGGGACTGTTTACGTTAAAACTGTCCGAATTAGACCAAGCCTATCAACCTTATTTTTACGAGATATAAATGAAATAATTATCGTTTTGTGTGATTGGCTTCGATCAACTGACGATTTCTCATCATAATAATTTCTATTTCAACAGCGCTTTTCCCATTATATACATTATGAATAGTATAGTTAATATTTTGTGTTTGAACTTCACTGTAAAAGTTTTTGAGACTTTGACCAGATTTTTTAGTGGTACGAAGCGATTTTAAGGATGGATATTTACTTTCTTGTGATTCAAGATAATGGTTGATTAAGTTGTTACTAACTTCGTTTCTGCTCATTGTATTCTCGTTATGGGATATTATAATAAGCAAGCAAAAAGTGTTCCGATAGTGATGTTTTTGTTATATAAAGACGATCTGGAGCTATTTTTTAGAATTTAATGAAGCTAAAAATTCATTGGATGTTACAACATCGATTCCGCAGCGATAAAATGCTTTATCATTAGTGATTAAAACGGTACATTCATTGGCTTTGGCACACAAACATTGAAGCGTGTCTTCAAAATCAATTGTATTGTTTTGTTGACATACCTTGATTGCCTCATGAATAACAGTTTGTCCGAATGAAACGACGTTCCATAATCTGCTCACCGTTGTAAAAAATTCAAGTACCTGCATTTTGTTTTTACTGATATAGTAGATCGTTGTAATCATATCTTCACTCAAAAAAACGCCTATATTATTAGCAACTAAGAATTGGACTATTTTTTCAGCTTCTTGATGAGTTGGTCGTTTAATATCCAAAAAATCTAAGATGATATTGGTATCTAAAAATACTTTCATTATTTAAGTGCTTTGAGTGTTTGAATGGATGAATCACCTGTTTCACCATTTAAAATCCCACTAAATTTCATCATCGCATCTACATTGGCTTTTCGCTCTTGAGAGAGTTTGGTGTTTAAAAATGCTTTAACCTCATCAGCAAATTGACGGGGAATAAAAACACCTTTATACTCATTGGCTTTTTTATCTTCAATATCAATATAATCATAATCAAAAAGGGTTGATCCGCTACGCGTCAAATCACGCACGCTCATTCTTGTTGTCATAATAGCTCCTTGTTGTCAAATAGGTGTATTGTAGTCATATATAATATTATTGTCAATATCTATATTGACAATAAGTAAAAGATATTCCGATGTTTTACAGCTCATAGCCTTTGTTCAGAAACAGTGTCATCACGGCTTTAACAACATGCGCATCATATAACCGTCCTTTGTTGCGTGAGACCTCCTGCAGAGCTGGAAAAATACCAAATCCCGGTCGGTATGGGCGATGGGATGCCATCGCTTCTATGATGTCGGCTATACAAAGGATTCGAGATTCAATCAAAATATCTTCCCCTTTTAAGCTGTTTGGGTATCCGGAACCGTCCATTTTTTCATGATGCTGGAGAATCATCTGTGCAACAGGCCAAGGAAAATCAATCGTACGGAGAATGTCGTAGCCGGCTTGAGGATGGGTTTTTATAATGGAAAACTCTGCATCGCTAAGCTTCGAGGGATTGGAGAGAATTTCTGCGGGAACATGGATTTTGCCGATGTCATGAACTGTTCCTGCAATACGAATGCCCTCAATTTGATTAACTGGAAGCCCCATTTCCGACGCGATTGCGGCGGCTAGCTTGGCAACCCTTCTCTGATGCCCAGCCGTATAAGGATCCCTCATCTCAACCGTAGCGGCTATAGCGGTAACGGCATTGTCCAAGCTTCCCTCAAGCTTTTCAAGAATATCGATACGCTCCGTGTTATCACGCATTTTACTGATACCAAAGGCAAGATCACCCGCCATTTCCATCAGTAGCGCTTCCTCTTCCTCGCCAAGCTGACTGTGTTGTGTAGCGCTAACCGTTATGGCACGGATAATTTTTTCGGCAACAATAAGCGGAATAGACAACGATTCGACAGCGCCTAACTCCAAGGTAATCGGGAGAAGAGATTGCGGTATTTCATCCTGAAGATTGT
>JAQTOQ010000034.1 GCA_028713245.1 Sulfuricurvum sp.
TATCGCGCGCTCGGATGGCACACCAACATACAATTTCGTAGTAGCAGTAGATGATGCCTTAATGGGGGTAACCGATGTTATACGAGGGGATGACCATCTTAGCAATACCCCAAAGCAGATTGTTGTATATCAAGCCCTCGGCTTCCCTCTTCCTAAGTTTTTTCATGTACCGATGATCCATAATCATGATGGTAAAAAACTTTCAAAGCGTGACGGTGCGACGGATGTTATGGCGTACAAAACGATGGGGTATACGCCTGAGGCATTGCTCAACTTTTTGGTACGATTGGGTTGGAGCCATGGGGATCAAGAAATTTTTTCGATGAACGAAATGTTGGAGTTGTTTGATCCAAGCGATATTAATCGTTCTGCCTCCGTTTACAATGGTGAGAAACTCGATTGGCTCAACAGTCACTATCTCAAAAATATGAGTAATGAAAAGTTGTGTGAATTGCTCGAATTTCATGGCGTTATGTTGATCAGCCACGATAAGCGGGAAATTTTGCTCGATGCGGTAAAAGAGCGTGCGAAAACGCTCTCTGAAATGGCAATGCTCATCAGCGAGATATTGGTAAAACCTGCAGGAATTGAAGAAGCTGTTTTGAAAAAAGGGTATAAAGAGGATAGTAAAGAAGTACTGGAAAAGTTTAGTGTAGCGTTAAGAGCTGCACAAGAGCTTCATTTACCAAGTGATTATCATCATGTGATGGAAAGTGTGGTAGCAGATATGGGAATCGGTTTTGGCAAGATTGGTCAACCTCTCCGTATTGCGTTACTGGGTAAGCTCTCTGGCCCTGGGCTTGACAGCGTTATGGCGATTATTGGTGTTGAAGAGACGTTAGCTCGGATTAACGCTTTGCTTTCATACTGAGGTATATCGGATAGTTCCCAGTGAGGGAACCAATTTTCTCTCTTTTGCTTCCTTTTTAAACTGCTTAAGCCCCCGTTTTTCTTTTTCACCGATACGATAGGTTATATGGTGTAAATAATGCTGTATCTCAGTTGGAGTAAGATTGCTTTTCCGGGCATTATCTTTTAAGATGTAGTATGGAATTTTGATGGGATGACGTACAAAAGCACGGCTCAGCCGTTTGAGTTCGTGATTGTGATGATGGGTACAAAGGAGGGCAAAGACAAAGGGTAGCGCGGTTTTATCATTCCATGCTTGCGCTAAATCGATGCATTCTCCGCCACTGTAAAAATAACATAATGCTTTGTCCCCAATAAGCACTTCGCCATCAATATCCAATACTTGTGCGAGTAAATTGGAAGTTGCCGAATCGGTATCGTTTTTATGGATATTGCTGGGTAGTGAAAGAACACTTAGGACACTTTTCTTGGCGACAATCCCTACATTGAAATGCGTACAATCACGTGCAGTGATGCTCGAGATAAAAGCAGCGTCGATGTGCCGTGTGACAAAGGATCGGTTGAGGGTTGAGGGAACACCTTTGTGATAATTAAGGCTTTGATGGATTCTGAGTGTTTTGGCATAGCGTTTCATGAAAACGTGAAAAGGCAAGAGGTTTAAAAAATCTATTTTTCCAAAAATCACAATCAAACCTTTTTTATCTAAGAGGTGCTATTATACTAAAATAACAATAGGATATGTGAGGAATTTTGATGATAACTGTGGAGTTTTTAGGACCGATTAAAAAGCCTGTTTTGAACATGGAAGCATCAACGCTGCATGATGTTGCGCGTGTTTTAAAAGAAGATGCACAGATGGGGCAATGGATTGACAGCTGCGCCGTTGCTGTGAATGATACCTTGGTCGCATCATTGGACACCGTACTCAAAGACGGTGATAGAGTATCCCTTCTGCCTCCGGTATGTGGAGGATGAGCATGTTGGAACTCCATGACGGTTCTTTGAATGTTCCTGAGATTTTAACGCGCTGGTATGCTCAAGAGACCGACAGTAACTATGGAGCATATATTCCGTTTGTAGGAACGGTTCGTGCGGAAGACGGGATAGATGGATTGAGTTTTGACGTCTATGAACCCATTTTGAACAGTTGGTTTGATTCATGGGTTACAAAAGTAGCACCACTGGGAGCAACGCTGAAAATGGCGCACAGTCGTGGAGATGTATTGTTGCATGAATCCTCCTATATTGCGGCGGTTTTTTCACCTAAACGCCGTGTAGCGCTCGAAACAATCGAACAATTTGTGGAAGACTTCAAATCCTCAGCTCCTATTTGGAAATATGATCTTGTAAATGGCGAACGTATCTATGCGCGTGAACGCTCAACGGCAATCGCGGGGGCAGGTATTTTAGGAGTAAAATCATGATCTCGTATGAAACATCTCAAAACATGATCAGTCTTTTGCCTATTGGGGCATTACGAAGCGAGCGCATTTTTTTGAGTGCTGCATTGGGGCGTGTGCTCGCAGAAGATATTGTTGCGCAGGAAGATTATCCGACGCATCCTACTTCCGCCATGGATGGGTATGCGATGATGTATGCCGATTTTACACAGCATAAGGCTCTGGCAATATTGGGTGATAATCCCGCAGGCGCTGATGAAGTAGCTGAAGTGGAAAGCGGTATTTGCATCAAAACGTTTACGGGCTCGTTGATGCCCAAGGGAGCGGACACTCTTATTCCTATTGAAAATGTAACGGTTAAAGATGGGTTGATCATGATCGATAAACCTGTTTGCGCAGGCTTTGCCGTTCGTCCTGTGGGCGAGAGCTATAAAGCAGGAGAAGTTTTAATCGCACGAGGAACAACGATCGGATTCGCGGAGATTGGTGTTTTGGCTGGTATTAATCGAGTGATGGTTTCTGTGGCTCAACGTCCGCGTGTGAGTATTATTGCTACGGGAAGTGAGATCCTCGATATTGGAGAGAGTGCTCGCAATGAAGGTCAAATACGCAGTTCAAATAGCTACACCCTACAAGCACTTGTCGCACAATTAGGTGGTGAATGTGTTCAGATGGGGATTGTCGGTGATGACAAGAGCGCTATTATGGAACGCTTTGCTGAGGCACTGCGATCGAGTGATATTGTGGTGAGTACGGGCGGTGTGAGTGTCGGGGATTATGATTTTGTCAAACACATCGTGCCGAAATTAGGAGCTGAAGTGATTTTCAAAGGGGTGAATATTAAACCCGGTCAGCACGTGATGGTGGCTCAGCGCGGATCAAAGTTTATTGTTTCGTTGCCCGGATTTGCTTACTCGTCTACTGTGACGTTTATACTCTATGTGGCGCCATTGATGGCGCGTATAATAGGGCGTAATAACCCGTATGAGCCGATTGAAGCAACACTTAAGGTTCCTTTTGCAAAACGCTCGAACAAGAGTGAGTTTACGGCGTGTAACCTGAATTTCGAAGATGGACGCTATTGGGTTGATTTTGAGGGTAAGAAAACTGGAAGTTCTGCAATTTTAACAAACTTATTAGGTAATGCTGCATTGATGATTTGCGGTGAAGAAGATGGAAACTTGGAAGCGGGAACGTTGGTTAGAGTAATTAAACTCTAACCAATTACTTCATTATTTTTGCTTTAATAGACTCTTCATCCATCATCTCTTTGAGATATTTAACAACCACCAAATTTTCGGTTTCGTTGATATACCATTCTGCAATATGCTCATGTTCTAATGCTAACAATTTCTCTTGATCTACGTGTTCTCTAGGGATGTATAGGTGTGAGAAGCGTTGTGGATTGGTAAGTTTCATGGTCCATAAAAGCCATAAAATAGAAACAATGACCAATCCGATAGACAAGACTTCTTTACTGGAGTACTGAAGGGCAAGACCCGCAACAATACCGCCGATAAACGTCATGAAATAAGCAAAACCGTTAGCAATTCCCAGCGCTGCACCTTTTTGATGTACCCGTGCAAATTTACTAATCATAGATTGTACCAGTGGTTCCATCATATTAAAGGCCATGAAAAAGCTGATGACGGCAACCACAAATTCCCAACTCTTTGTTGCAAAGCCCATAAGGGTGAAAGAGATGATAAACAAAACGATGGAAATGAGAAAGATTTGTTTTGGCTTGTTGTATTTTTCACCAAATACGGCTGCAGGCCCCATAGCGATAAGACCTGCTATAAGTGCCGGTACATAAACTTTCCATAGCTCTGCTTTTTCCCAGTTAAATCCATACTCACCTTGTGTAAGCAATACAGGTATAAGAACGAATGCAACGGTCATAAGCCCTTTTTGCATACCATTGATGATAATCATATTTAAAAGATTAGGATCTTTGATAATATCACGGGTTGTGGTGGTTGAGTGATAGATATGATGAATACGCGGAGGTGTTGGAACCTTGGTAAACAAAACGATCATTGAGAGGATGGACAAGACTGCTGCAATCCAAAACAATGAACTAATACCGTAGTGAGACGCGATAACAGGTCCCAATCCCATAGCAAAGGCAAAACTTATAGCGATGGTTCCGCCCATGAGTGCCATAGCGTGACCACGTTTTTCTTCGCTGACCAAATCACTAATCATAGCAGGTATAACAGCCCCGATAGCACCTGAACCTTGCAAGAAGCGTCCAAACATAAGGGTATAGATATCAGTACTGACAGCACAAATGATTGAACCGACCAAAAAGATGACCAATCCGATAAGAAGGGTAGGCTTACGACCAATCTTGTCGCTCATAATTCCAAATGGGACTTGAAAAATGGTCTGAGTAAGGGCATATCCCCCAACAATAATACCAATTAAAAGAGGGGTTGCCCCTTCAAGTGTGAGGGCATACGCCGAAAGTACGGGTAAAACCAAAAAAAGACCGAAAAAGCGAAGCGATAAAATCGCGGAGAGAGGCATGACTGTTTTAAACACGCTGTGACCTTTGATGAGATAAAATTATCGTTATTATAATATATTGTGGACAACGAAACGTTATGCTGACACAATGACTAAGACTACACTAAGGAATGAAAGCATGCGCATTGTTTTGGCCACCTCTAATAAGGGGAAAGTTCGGGAGATTAAAGAACTGCTTCATGACCGAGAAGTTTTCCCGTATACTGATTTGATAGAAGGATTTGAGATTGTCGAGGACGGTGACACGTTCAAAGAAAATGCGTTGATAAAAGCGCGTGCAGTATACAAGGCTTTGGGTGATACGGATGCGGTTGTTGTTGCAGATGATAGCGGTATTAGCGTGGATGTACTAGGCGGTGCTCCTGGCATCTACAGTGCGCGTTATGCGGGTGAGGGTTGCAGCGATAAGGATAATATTGACAAGCTCATTAACAGTGTCAAGAATGCAGGCTTTGAATCATCTCCTGCACACTATACCGCGGCAATTGCGATTGTTTCCAAAGAGGGGGAAAGTTGTGTCCATGGGTGGATGCACGGCGATGTCTCAATTTTTCCAAGAGGTGAAAATGGATTTGGATACGATCCTATTTTCACACCCGCAGGACATACGCTAACATTGGGAGAGTTAGACAGTGAAGTCAAAGTTGGGATTTCGCACCGCTCTAAAGCGCTGCATTTGGCAAAGATTTTGATTGATCAGATAAAAACTCAGCGTTCTTAAACGGGAAGATTTCCGATAATGTATAGAAAAATAAAGCCTACGGTTATCCGATAAATAGCAAACGGGGTAAAGGTATGGCGGCTGACAAATCCCACAAACATTTTAACCGTGAAGAAAGCGAAGACAAATGCGGTGACAAATGCGACGGCAAGCATCGAATAGTCATCAACGACCATCTCGCTACGATGTTTGAATAAATCGTAGGCAGTAGCTACGATCATGGTCGGAATCGCTAAAAGAAATGAAAACTCTGCAGCGGCTTTACGTCTAAGACCTAAAAGCAGACCTCCGATGATGGTGGCGCCTGAACGGCTAGTACCGGGTACCATTGAAATGCTTTGAAACAATCCGATTAAAAAAGCTTCTTTATAAGTGAGGTTATCGAGTTCTTTGCCTGAATCGATGGCTTTGTCACGTCGGAAATACTCGACGGCTAAAAATACAAGTCCGCCCCCTATGAGCATAAAACTAACCGTCTCAACACCAAACAGTGCTTTGATATGTTTGTACAGTAATAATCCCAAAATACCCGTAGGGACAAACGCAACCGCGAGTTTGATCCAGAGGGTTTTATCGTTCATGAGATGCTTGGCGTACAAGAATAAAACAGCAAGGATGCTTCCCAGCTGGATGGAAACTTCAAATGCTTTATGGGCAGCGGTTTGCTGTATTTCTAAAAGCTGGGAGGCGAGGATAAGGTGACCCGTGGAAGAGACAGGGAGAAATTCGGTTACCCCCTCGAGGGCACCTAGGAGGATAGCGTCAAATAAGGTCATAAAGATCTCTTTTTTTTAGCGTAATTCTAACATAATAATGACAAGCTTAAAGGAGTACTAACCCGCTCTTGGTTATAATTCGAACAATTTTATCTAAATTTATACTCCTCAATAATAAGGAAAACAATGCTCCTCTTTACCCCAGGACCTACTCCAGTACCAGAATCCGTACGTATTGCGATGGCGGGAGAAACCCTGCACCACCGTACCCCTGAATTCGAAGCTATTTTTGAGCGCACACGCGCTTTGTTGTTTGAACTTTTAGAGATGAATGAAGTGTTGATGTTGGCATCTTCAGGTACCGGTGCGATGGAGGCTGCGGTTATTAATTTGGCTCACTCCAAACTTCTTTCGATCAATTCCGGAAAATTCGGTGAACGTTTTGGAAAAATAGCAATGGCTCACGGGATTGCCAATGTTGAGATCAAACATGAGTGGGATACGGCTGCATCCGTAGCAGAAGTACAAGCGGCACTCAATGCAAATCCGGATATTGATGCCATTGCTATGCAGATTTGTGAGTCTGCAGGAGGGCTTCGCCATGACGTAGAAGCAATCGCTGCGGCAGTAAAAGCTCATAATCCTTCTATTATGGTTATTGCCGATGGTATCACTGCTGTGGGTGTTGAAAAGATCAATGTGATCAATATTGACTGTTTGATCTCGGGAAGTCAAAAAGCATTGATGCTTCCTCCTGGATTGGCAATCATGGGGTTATCAACTGCCGCAATTACCAAGATTGGTAAAGGAAAGGGATATTACTTCAACCTTGCAACCGAGATTAAGAATCAGCAAAAAAATACGACAGCATGGACAGCGGCAACGACATTGATTATCGGTTTGGAAAGTGTTCTTAATCGTATCAAGGCTGAGGGTGGATTGACTAAATTGTACGATGAAACAGCACGCCGTGCACGTGCGACGCGTGAAGCCCTTGTGGCAATCGGATTGCATATTTACCCAACTACTCCTGCGGACTCAATGACGACCATCGATGATGAGCAAGCGACTAAAATTCGTTCCATGCTTAAAAAAGAGTTTGACATCAACATGGCAGGCGGTCAAGACCATATCAAAGATTTGATTTTCCGTATCAATCACATGGGGCTTATTCCTGTCTATGAAGCGGCATGGGTGGTCAACAGCATTGAACTGGCACTGGAAAAATTAGGACGCAGATCGTTTGACGGTATGGCTAATAAAGTTTTTAGCACCGTTTACTTCGGACTTTAAAATGGTTTTTGAACACGAAATTCCTGAGGGATCACGCCTTTATTTTGCAGGGACAGCAAAAACAAAAAGATTTATTGAAACAAAAGCAAGTGAATTTCTCTGTGCATCAGGATTTGAAGAGATTGTAACCCCATTATTCTCGTATCATCAGCATTTAAGTATCTGTGATGAATGGGAATTGCTTCGTTTGGGTGATGTCAAGAATCATGCGATGAGTTTACGTGCAGATTCGACGATTGATGTGGTACGTATACTTAAAAAGCGTCTTGGAACAAATACAACGCATAAAAAATGGTTTTACATACAACCTGTATACAGTTTTCCATCTACTGAGCAGTATCAAGTTGGGGCGGAGATTATTGATGAGTCCGATTTGGCGGTCGTTTTGAACGAAGCAACTGCTATTATGGGCGCATTAGGGATTGAGCCGTTATTGCAAATATCCAACATCAATATTCCTCGAATCCTCTCAGAAATACTGGATTTAAATTTGGATGATTTCAGGCATGTGAATATCGAGAAGTTTTTAGCGCTTAAAATTGAGTGGCTGACGCAATTGGTTTATCTTGAAAAACTAGAGCAAATCGAGCCTTTGTTGACGATCGTTCCCGATGTCATTCGTGATGAGTTACTTAAGATCAAAAAGCTGTGTGCAGGACTGCAATATCCAAATTTTGTAATAGCTCCTTTATATTACGCTAAAATGCTGTATTACGATGAGCTCTTTTTTCGGGTGATTGAGAAAAACGAAGTGTACGCCATGGGCGGACGCTATAAAGATGAAGAGACCGTTTCGGTTGGATTTGCAATATACACAGACGCTTTGGTTGAAGCGCTACACCAATAAAATAGGAAATACATGAAAGCAGATTTAATTGTCGGTATCCAATGGGGTGACGAAGGAAAAGGTAAAATTGTTGATTTGCTCGCGCAAAAATACGATGTTGTTGCTCGTTACCAAGGTGGACATAATGCAGGACATACGATAGTCGTTGATGGCAAAACTCATGCACTTCATTTAATACCATCAGGTATTTTGAATCCAAAAGCGGTCAATATTATCGGTAATGGTGTAGTTGTTTCCCCTGAAGCGTTGATCAAAGAGATGAAGCAGTTTGATAATTTACTAGGACGTCTTTTCTTGAGTGAATCCGCACACATGATTTTGACATTTCATATGCTTATTGATCAAGCAAAAGAAATATTACGCGGCGAAAAAGCAATCGGTACCACCGGCCGCGGTATCGGACCTGCGTACAGTGAAAAAATCGCTCGTGCCGGCTTTCGTTTGGGTGAGTTACGCAACATTCCTATTCTTACTGAGCGCGTATTAGAGTATTTTGTCCAAAATAAAGCAATTTTTGATGCATTGGAAATAACGTTGCCATGCCGTGAAGAATTAACCGCTGAGCTTACGGGTTTTGCCCAAAAATTGGTTCCGTTTTTGGCTAACACAACACACATGGCGTGGAAAATGATGGATGAAGGCAAAAAGATTTTACTAGAGGGCGCACAGGGAACGATGTTGGACATAGATCATGGTACCTACCCGTACGTAACGAGCTCATCTACAATCTCTGCGGGTGCCTGCACGGGTCTTGGAATCAATCCAAAAGACATCGGCAAAGTAACGGGTATCGTAAAGGCATATTGTACACGTGTCGGCAATGGTCCATTCCCGACAGAAGATCACGGAGAAATCGGTGAGCGTTTACGCGCGCAGGGCAGAGAATTTGGAACAACAACAGGCCGCCCACGTCGTTGTGGATGGTTTGATGCGGTCGCGTGTCGTTATGCGAGCCGCCTCAATGGGTGTGATGATCTCTCTATTATGAAGCTCGATGTTCTCGATGGTTTTGAGACAATCCAAGTATGTGTGGCCTATGAAGTAAATGGCGAAACTATTGACTATATGCCTCTTGATCTTGAAGCGGCTGCTCCTGTCTATAAAACATTTGCAGGATGGGACAAAACCGAGGGCGTTCGCCGTTTCGAAGACCTTCCTGTAACCGCACAAGAGTATCTCAAAGCGATCGAAGAATTGACTCAAACCAAAATAGGGATGATTTCGACATCACCGGATCGAAACGATACGATTTTACTCTAGACCTACGATTCTAAACCAAAGGGGAGCGACGCCATGAAATCACGTTACGAACCTTTGGTGAAGCTCAAAAAGCAGGCTTTGGATAAAGCCGAGCAAGCCCTTATGAGTGCAAACAATGAAGTAACCCTCAGTGATGCCTCATTGGAAAATGCCTACTCTCAACTCTCTTTTTTAATCTCTCCACAAAACGGTTCAATCGGTGAACTTTTTCAAGCACAAATGATCGCTCAGGCGCAACATCGTGAAATAGAGTCATGTCGCTTGAGAGTAGAGCGAGCACGTATCAATCAAGACAGGGCACGTGAAGCTTTCCGTTTTTCACGCATAGAATTTGAAAAATTCAACTATTTAGAACTCCAAGAGATAGAGGCAATGGTAGCAAAAGTTAAACACGAAGAGGCAAAAATGTTGGATGAAATTGGGACTATGACATACAAGAAGGTTTGGCTTTGAAATACGTATTATTACTGACTATTTACGCAAGCAGTACGATGTGGGGTGTCCAAAATACGAAATCGTATGAGTGTACCAAGATTTTTGAATCCAGAAAAAATGAGCTTTTAGTAGAGTTAGGGCACATAGATGAAGAGCGACAATCACTGGATGCACTGAAGCGAGCGACGGAAGAGTTACTTAAGAAAAAAGAATCAGCAGTCAAGGGTAAAGACACCCGTGTAGATCAAAAACTGCAAGAAATTACAGCAAAAGAAGCTGCTGTAAAAAAAATATTAGAAGATAATAAAAAAGTACTTGAAGAGATAAAACAGCTAAAATCAGACAAGGTTTCTCAAACCTTTGCAAAAATGAAACCCTCTGCATCCGCAGGGATTTTGGCGCAAATGTCTACCGAGGAAGCTTCATCGATAATGAGTACTTTAAACTCCAAAGTTGTGGGGCAAATTTTAGCTAAAATGGATCCAAAAAAAGGATCAGAAATAACAGCATCTTTGCGAAAAATGCCTTCAATTGAGCCTAAAAAGTAAGACCAAAGCATCCTCTAAGCCATTTTAGAGGACATATTAAGTACAATAAGAAAAAAGAAATAGGGCCCAATTATGAAAGTTTCACTCTCACATATACCCCATATATCCAGTCGAATTGCCGTAGATCTTAATCGTAGTGGTCTAGTAACGATGACTCAAGGCTTAGAAGCAACGGCAAAAGAAGCCGAAACGATATTGGTTGAGAGCGTTAAACGTGAAATGGCACTTGAAGAAAAAGTTAATGAAATCGTTAATGCAAACGAAGAGCAAATTGACTATTATTTAGCGGATGAGCGCCAATTGTTTTTTATGATTAAGAAGAAGCTAGCACCTGATTTTGGAGTTATTTTGTCGTATGAAGAGCGTTACTCTGACATCGCACACAAAATTTTGGATGCACTTTACGAAGAAGATTTGATCAACTACGACATTAGTGAAAACCGTGTAAAAAATATCATTTACGATTCTATGACCAAATTTATTGCCGATGCAGGTGAAATTGAATCTGCTGTTTACGATAAAATTAAAAGCTACAAGCGTCGTGTGATCCCGGGGACGGATGAGTATGAGATTTTGTATGAGAAATTTTACAAAGATGAATTGGCGCGAAGAGGACTTTCGTAATGCGTGATGTATGGATTTATCTAGAAAACGGGACCTATATGCAGGCCAAAAGTTTTGGTGCTGACACGACAAGTGTGGGTGAAATTGTTTTTAATACATCATTGACAGGGTATCAGGAAATTATTTCGGATCCATCCTATGCGGGGCAGTTTATTACATTTACCATGCCGGAAATTGGTAATGTCGGCGTTAATGACGATGACATGGAAAGTTCTACCGCACACTGTAAAGGTGTTATTGTTCGTCAATACCAAAGCGCCTATTCAAATTTTCGCGGGACACAAGCGCTGCACGCTTTTTTAGAAAAACACGGGGTTATTGGTATTTGCGATATAGATACCCGTTATTTGACAAAAATGCTGCGTACCGAGGGTGCGATGATGATGATCGCTTCGACCAAGATCAGTGACAAGGCAGAGCTTAAAGCACTTTTAGAAGCTGCTCCTCGTATTGAAGAGGTAAATTACATTGAAGAGGTAAGCACAAAAACTGCTTATCGTCATGAGTCAGGTGTTTATAACTCCGTCACTTTTAAATACAATGATGCGCCAAAAGTAAAAGCCAAAATTGCGGCAATTGATTTTGGTGTGAAGCGTAATATTTTGAATGAACTCACGGAAGTTGGATTGGAAGTTAATGTTTATCCTAATACATTTTGTGCAGATGATTTGATTGCCCAATACGATTCACGTGAAATTGATGGGGTCTTTCTCTCGAACGGTCCAGGAGATCCGTTGATGTTAAAAAAAGAACAAGAAGAGATTAAGAAGCTTATTGAGCGTAAAATCCCATTGTTTGGTATTTGTTTAGGGCATCAATTGCTGAGTATTGCACATGGTCATGATACACACAAGTTAAAATTTGGTCACCATGGCGGGAATCATCCGGTAAAAAACGTAAAAACAGGGATGGTAGAGATAACCGCTCAAAATCATAACTACAATGTCCCTGAATCGGTACGTGAAATAGCAGATGTGACGCACGTCAATCTTTTTGATAACACGATTGAGGGATTGATTTACAAAACAGGTCCTGTATTCTCAGTTCAACATCATCCAGAAGCCAGCCCAGGCCCAAAAGAGAGTCGCTATATTTTCGAAAACTTTTTAACCCTTATTCAGCGGTAAAATTTTATCTTTTTTTGCCGATTTCTTAATCGGCTTCACTCTTTCCCTCAAATTTTTTTAAATTATAGTAGATAATTACTATGCTTTATAATAAAGATTAACTATTAATAATTTAATAAGTATTAAATATTTATATTGCTATTATTATAGTGTCTAATAGCCTGTTTTTGTTAAGGACGTCCCTAAAAGTTAAATGATTCTCTTTTTCGGGCGCCCTTTATGGGCTTTTATGCTTCGAATCTTAAGGAGGTTACATATGGAAAATCGTCCATTAGAGTATGATTATACGGTTGCAAAACTGTTTATGTATAACGCCATCTTTGTTGGTGTAATCGGCATGCTAGTAGGTGTCATTCTGGCATGGCAGATGGCCTTTCCTGGACTGAACACTTTTTTGGGTGTTAATTTAGCGGAATATACCAATTTTAGCCGTTTGCGTCCATTGCATACAGACAGTGTTATTTATGGCTTTACCCTCAGTGGTGTTTGGTCTTCATGGTACTACGTTGGTCAGCGTGTATTAAAAGTATCTATGGCAGAATCAAAGACGTTGATGTTTATTGGTAAAGCGCATTTCTGGATTTACTTTTTGGCTTCTGCTGTTATTGTTACCTCCCTTTTATTGGGTATTACAACGTCAAAGGAGTATGCAGAATTTGAATGGCCAATTGATGTTGGGGTTACTGTTATCTGGCTTTTGTGGGGTGCTGGTATTGCTGGTCTTATCGGGATCAGACGTGAAAAATCACTGTATATCTCTATTTGGTATTACATTGCAACGTTTTTAGCAGTTGCAATGCTCTACTTGTTTAACAATATGGAGATCCCTACGTATTTCATGTCTGGTGGTGTTGGGGCGTGGTATCATTCAGTCTCGATGTATTCTGGGACTAATGACGCACTGGTACAATGGTGGTTTGGTCATAATGCGGTAGCATTTGTTTTGACTACACCGATTATTGCGATGATCTACTATTTCTTACCTAAAGAATCAGGACAAGCAGTTTATTCCTATAAACTGTCTCTTCTTGCATTTTGGGGCTTGATGTTTGTATACCTATGGGCTGGCGGACATCACTTGTTGTTCTCAACGGTTCCTGACTGGATGCAGACGATGGGTTCTATCTTCTCAGTGGTATTGATTCTCCCATCATGGGGTTCGGCTATTAATATGATGTTGACGATGAAGGGTGAGTGGCACCAAGTCGCAGCAAGTCCATTGATCAAATTTATGGTTATGGCTTCTACCTTCTATATGTTCTCAACACTTGAAGGACCAATTCAGGCGATTAAATCGGTTAACGCATTGGCGCACTTTACGGATTGGATTATTGGTCACGTTCATGATGGTGCTCTTGGTTGGGTTGGCTTTATGATTATTGGCTCTATGTTCCACATGGCTCCTCGTATGTTCAAGCGCGAGATTTATTCAAAATCGTTGATGAGTACACAGTTCTGGATTCAAACTCTTGGGGTTATTTTGTATTTTACTTCTATGTGGATCGCAGGTATTACTCAGGGTATGATGTGGCGTGCACACGATGAGTTTGGTAATTTAGCGTATTCATTTATTGACACGGTTACTGTATTGCACCCATATTACATCATTCGCGCTGTTGGTGGTACGTTGTATGTTGTGGGTATGTTAATGTTTGCGTACAATATGTACAAAACTATGACAAGCTCACGCGTCGTTGAAGAGAATGAACTTCAAAACGCAACGCCTATGGGCGCTTAAGAAGGAGGGGAAAATGTTTCATTGGTTAGAGAAAAACCCGTTCTTTTTTGCGGTTACTGTTTTCGTTGTTATCGCGTTTGCAGGTCTGGTTGAGATTGTGCCAAACTTTGCTCAGGCATCTCGTCCAGTTATTGGTACGAAGCCTTATACGACACTTGAACTTGCTGGTCGTCTCGTGTATATTAAAAACAGTTGTAATGCATGTCATTCACAATTGGTGCGTCCTTTTAAATCGGAAACAGATCGTTATGGTCACTATTCATTGAGTGGTGAGTATGCGTATGATCGTCCATTTCTTTGGGGCTCAAAACGTACTGGTCCTGATTTATTACGTGTAGGTAACTATCGTACA
>JAQTOQ010000173.1 GCA_028713245.1 Sulfuricurvum sp.
GAATGGTGAGCTTGCCGGCACGCAGGGGATGACTGCCGAACTGCTCTATCAAGATAAGTTTTTAAATATCTTTTTTCGAGCTGTAAAATCGTGCTATGAAAATGACAAGGTAATGGGTGGCGAGGTCCTCCGCCATCAAGCTATGCTGTCCGCTAATGGGAAACAAGAAGATCAAAGCCAGATTCAAGTTATCATCGATAAAGTCTTTGAACGAGAAACGAGCCGTGTGCTCTCTTTATTTCAACAATCTGACAAAATAAAAATTCAAACCTTTCTTGAGGGAAAAATTGATGAATTATTGAAACTTGCCGGCAAACAAAATAGTGGTGCAACGTCCGATCAGGAGGTTGGTATTGCTCTCGAAGAAATTTCACACAAACTGGATGAGTTCTTGCGTCTTGGTGGGTCTGAAAATTTGCCATCTGAGATTATTGCACTTTTACAAAAAATTGACCGGAATGTAGTGTCCGTTAATGAAAGACAAGTTCTTCTGCTTAAGCGTATCGAAGAGATGACAGAACCGGCACCCGATTTTCTTTCCGATGTTTTCCCGAAAGATATGGGGAATAGACCTGAAGAACTCAATCGTGAAGATGTTTTAGAAGAAATTCGAACTTTATCCGGAACGGTTGAAAAAATGTTCTCTTCATTGAAAGAACTTGAGATGAAGAATCAACTGTCGGAATCTCCTTCTCGTACGACTCCACTCGCGAATGACGATCCAATGTTTATCTTTGGTGAAACTATCGAACCTGAGCCAGCAATTCCGACAGGCACCTCCCCAATTCAAGAACCGATCGTTGATATGGATCAAATTGCGAAATTGTTCGAGGGGATTATCAGCAATGCGATCTCGCCCATTACGAAAGAGTTTGGTGAAATCCGGGAGCAGATCAGCAGTCTTGAGAGTAAAGTGGAAAAAATTGGGGAAATTTCGTCCGCTACTAACGAGTTACTTAAAAGCGAAATCAATGAAACGAATGAATATATCGCTAAATTAAACGGCGAGCAATAAACGAAAATCCGGGCAAGGAAAAACAAATGAAAAGATTTTTAACGGTGGTCTCAATGTGCGTTTCGATGTATGCTGCGAACCCTTCCACTTCAGTCGATCTTGCAGGCCTCAATGAAATGCAAAGATTCTACTATGAACAAGGATACCAAGACGCACGAGCTAAATCTTTTGATGAGGGATACAGACAGGCAAAAGATGAGTTTATCAATAAAATACTTCCACGTTATTCCCAGCGGGTAAAAGCATTTGAAGCTGGCAAGTATTTAGTTGAAGAGGGAAAAATAACCTATCCAAAAGTTTTCCGTTATCGCGATAAAAACGGCTACTCTGTGCACATTGAGGCTCCTACCGTCGAAAAATCTTTTACTGAAAAAGATCTCTACATGCTTCCAGAAATTACGATGTCACAGTGTAATACTGCTGATTCTCAGCAGGCATCTTTAGATGCCGCTACTGATACTTACGGGCAGAATGCTTTTGATATTCCTGCAAAAGATGATGTTGCATTGAATCGTGATAGTGCCCCTGAAGTTCGAAAAGAAAAAGTTGTTGTTCATATTCCATATAAAAATGAAGGTCTTGTGCAGGCTTTGGATAGTTACAACATCAATTATTCATCAACAAAAGATGGGCTTGATCTATTTTTCAGTAATGATTCCGAGAAAAATGATTTTTGTATGAAAGTGACCGGAAACGCAAAATGCGCTCTTTAGTCTCAATTTCGGTACTTATTTGCGCCGCACTCCCTAATCTTGGTGCCGCAGCAGAGGTGACCTCATCGGCAGAAATTAGCAATACAATCAATACTGTCAGTCAACTGTCTTCGCAGGTAACGTCATCTATCAATGGCGTCGTGGACCGTGTCCAGTGCCCAAATGTAAAACTAAATTGGGATCTCGGGTTTAATATCCCGGATCTCTTATCTAAAATTAACATGGGTAACTGTGCTGTTGGAGCCAATGCAAAAACACTCAATTGTATTGGTTCGAGCATCAATGCTCTTGGGCACTCACAATATACTGCATCACCATCTTATGCGTCTAAACGCTCAAATTCTCTATTTGAAAAATTAGCCGGAGTTAAAGGGTGCTCATATTCTTCTCCAACAATTGCATCATCCACAACAGTAGTCCAAGCCGGATACATTCCCACTTCACGAATTGGAGAGCGGTATCGACGCTGCTTAAATGAATCAAGTAACTGTTCGGTAAATGCTTTCAAACTTCCTGAGAATATCGATGCCGTAGATAAGGATAAAAATCTTGCGATTCTTTTAACAACAGGAAGTCATGAACGTATTTACTCCGGTGCTTTCGGACAGGAACAAAAGGTTGCAAGTCTTGCTACAGATAAGTGCAATACGTCATCGTGCATTGGTAATCTCGTGCAGAAAAGTTATGAGGACTACACCAGTGATGATGGATCAGTTATCAAGCAGCTCAAAGAATCGGCAAAAAGTGAAAGCACGCTCGTTGAAGAAGCATCTCTGGGAAGGTATTACTTCTACGATCGGAGCGAGGAGGGTCGGAATCTTGCCCCTGTCCAATATAGAGGAGAATATCTTTCCGGGTCATACAGAGCTTCAGCTATTGAGACTTTTTTGAATTACCACCTGTATGAGCTTTCACTTGCTGAAAAAGGTCTTGTAGAAGCGCAGATCAATAAGTCAAAAATGGCATCCGCACCGCTTTTGGAGAGTGGGATTAATCAATACATTACAGAGGTTGCAAATGCTCAATAACTCTCGTGCTATACGCTATATTGTCCCGCTTATTTCTTGTGCAACAATTGCTTCAGCCGATCTTTTTGATTCGGCATCGAGCGCAATTAATTCAGGCATGGAAAATATTGCTACGTCCGTCAATAGTCTCTTTGATACGAATTCTGTGAATAGTTTATTTTCCATACCGGGGTTAAGTGCTCAAAAAGTTAATTGCGCGGTAGGACTTGATCATAATTATTTATCGGATATCAACGGTGCGTGCCGATTGCTAAATAATCTCGTACCAAATCTATCTTTTGGGGTAGGACAATGTACGTTAAATAGTGACCAGTCTCGTTGTGCAAATAATTATTTGTTGAGCTATTGTCAAAATTTGGCAAGCAAGATAACTACCAAAACTAAAGATGGCGAAGCAATTATGGTTTCACCTGTAAGCGTTACCGGTCTTTCGGTTAAGAATAATATTTTGACCGGCGGTGACATTGTTATGAGTGGCAAAAAGCTTTCGTGCGATACTCGTGTTAAAAGTCTATATTCAAATATCGGTTATGGATCAAGCAGTGAGGCTCAAATCGATGATGCTACAACGATGAAAAATCTCCCGGGCAAGTCTGCATTCACGAGAGATGTCGAAATGGCTAGAGATGCCTTGCGAATGGGCGCAACAGCAGGAAAGGTTAATGTTTCAAATTCATCCGCACAGTGGGTGATG
>JAQTOQ010000174.1 GCA_028713245.1 Sulfuricurvum sp.
ACTATCGCAAATAATGGCATTGCAAATAAGCATAGGACTCCCGTTTGGCTATAATAATGTTATTGTAATCTATGAACGTTTAAAAAGGGATAGTGTGCGACCATTCGTTTGGATTTTAATGTGCGTGATCAGCCTCGGTGCCGCTGATCGTATATATGATGAGGGAAAAAAACTCTATTTTGCAAAAGGGTGTAATGGATGTCATGGTGTTGATGCTAAAGGCCTCGCACAGTATCCAGGACTTGCCTACCGTCCTAAAGCGTTTTTAACCTATAAATTGCAGCGTTATCGAAAAAAAATTGCCGACACACAACAAGCACAGCTGATGATCCCTTTTGCCCAAGAACTTAGTAACGCTCAAATTGAGGAGCTCATCACGTTCTTTTCTCTATATCATGAAAATGACAGTCACCAAACAAATGAACGCAGCATCAAAGGAGATGGAGGATCATGAAACTGTTAGTATCGGCACTTGAGCACTCAGCCAATGTGCATCTTAAATACTTGATGAAAGAGCTCACCGATAATGTTGAAATAATCGGTATTTTTGATGCTTCATTGGGTGAGAGTATCGTTGATTTACGCTCTACTGCTATTATGGGATTTGTGGATGTATTTAAAAAGCTCCCGTTCTTTTTTCGACTCAAAAATCAAATGGTTAACCTAGCAAGTGATGTTGACAAGGTACTGCTCATCGATTCTTCTGGCTTTAACCTTCCCTTGGCCAAATCAATCCGCAAACGCTACCCCAACAAAGAGATAATCTATTATATTCTGCCACAAGCATGGGCATGGAAGAAAAAACGTATTCCTGTTTTGGAAAAAACGATCACGAAACTTGCTTCTATTTTACCCTTTGAACCCTCTTATTATTCACCTATGGCTCCAGTAGAATATGTCGGCCACCCTCTTTTGGATGAGATCACCATCCAAAAAACTGATTTAACCCCAACGGGAACAATCACGTTTATGCCAGGAAGCAGACCTGGAGAGATACGCAAACTAATGGATGTTTATCGAGAAGTCCGTTCAAAATTGACCTGTGAAGCGATGCTCGTCATTCCTACTCACTTTAGTGAGGAAAGAATAGCGCAACTGTATGGAGACATCAGTGCCTTTACTGTTACCCATGATGCACACGCCACATTGGCAAGGTCTGATTTTGCATTTATTTGCAGCGGTACGGCAACACTGGAAGCATCACTCATTGGAACGCCCTTCGTCCTCGTCTACATTACTAAAAAACTCGATTACATGATAGGGCGCGCACTTATCAAACTCAAATACGCAGGACTTGCCAACCTCTTGCTGTCACACGCTTATGGCTCAACACTGCACCCTGAATTCATCCAAGATGAAGTTACGGCTGAAAGTCTGTATAATTGTTATCTTCAAATGGATAAAGAACAATTTTTCCGTGATGCCGCAAAACTAAGATCACTGCTACAACACGGAAGTGCAAAACGCGTCAGCGAAATACTAAAGGAAACACAACATGCTTAGAATCACTTCTTGGATCAGCAATCGCATCACCGCTTTTATGCAAGAAACCATTATTCCATACGTATTTACCCTCAGCGATTCTCCAATGCTTTTACGTGAATTATTACACACCAATAAAATGTATCAAGATGGTCTCAAACTCGAGGGAAATGTTCCTGGTTTCCGTATGAGTGTTGGTAAAAGCTATCTTGTCTTCATCGCTTTATGGCATGCCATTATTATCATTCCAGCCATCTTTTTCCACGCAAAACTGGAAAAATTTGATTGTCATTTACTCATGATTACAGCGATTGTATTTACAGGAATGTTTTTTGCAACGTATGCGATTTTCAAAGAGTATTTAATTGATACCGTCGCCATGAAGATTGTTAAAAGAGGTTGGGAAAACCATTTTCCCCATTTTGATTACGATCGCCATGCCAAAGAAGTAGCAACCATTTATGCAGAGGCGCTTGACAAAGAGATACCGCATAAAAATATGCAGTTGTATATTTTAGAAAAACTCGTAGAAGTAAAAAGGTAACATTACAACCCTTTAAGATGATTTAAAAACTCTTGTGGCTCTTTAAATCCAACAATGGTTGATTCATTTTTCAAATGACCACTCTCATCAAAAAACAAAATAGCGGGAGGCCCAAAAATACCGTATTTTTTTGTAAAGGCTTTGGAAGCCGCATCATTTGAAGTTACATTCACTTGGACGAAAACCAGTTTATCCATTTGTGCACGTACCGCTGGGTCACTAAAAGTCTTATCCTCAAACTCTTTGCACGACGTACACCAGTCGGCATAAAAATCGACCATCACTTTTTTGCCTTTATTCTCAGCCAAGATAGCATCCAATTCTTCGAGAGAGGTGATCTTTTCAACCTTCTTAGGTGCTACACCTGCAATAGTATCTATTTTAGCTTGAACAAAGGGTTCCAGTGGATGCAAAGGGTTATGACCGCCTGCCATACCGCCAATGAGTAATGACATCCCATAAAGAAGAATCATAAAGCCTAATGCTTTGATATTAGCACGTGCGCTCCATGCCGGGTGATCACCAAGAGGTTCTAGCACGCCAATATTAATCGCGACAAAAACAGCCAATCCGCCCCAGAGCAACAAGGTTGTATTTTCATCCAATATACGCCCGATCATCCAAATTGCAATACCAAGCAGCATAACACCAAAGATGGCTTTAACTGCATCCATCCATATTCCAGGTTTTGGCATAAAGCGCCCAGACGTTGTCCCCACGACGATCAAAGGAATGCCCATCCCAATGCTCAAAGCAAACAACGCTATACCACCTAGCAACGCATCACCTGTTTGTCCGATATAAATCAATGCACCTGCCAATGGCGCTGCAACACACGGTCCTACGATCAGTGCAGAGAAAAAGCCCATCAGCGCAATACCGATAATACCACCCTTTTGACCACCCAACCGTGAAATACGTGATTGAATAAAATTAGGAACTTGTAATTCATACACATCAAACATCGAAAGAGACAAGACGACAAAAATCAGTGCAAATAATGTAATAATCCACGGAGTTTGAAAAGCGGCTTGTAGATTTGCTCCAAAAAGACCCGCCAAAATCCCTGCTATGGTATAGGCGACTGCCATTGCCAAAACGTATACAAGCGAAAGAAAAAATGCTTTTTTCGTGCCGATACCATTTCCCTGCGCAAGGATAACCGAAGAAATAATCGGAATCATCGGAAAAACACACGGCGTCAATGAAAGGAGTAATCCAAAGCCAAAGAAGCTGATGATAATTAACCAGATACTTCCACCTTGGATAACACTTGCTATTTTGTCCGTTTCTGATGATTTTTCTGATACTTTTCCGGGCGCCTTGGTTCCATTTTTTTCTTCAACGATTATTGCTTTAACAATTTTATCTTCTACTGCCTCTGCTTTGATTACTGATGGC
>JAQTOQ010000175.1 GCA_028713245.1 Sulfuricurvum sp.
GAACGTACCGCTGAAGATATCAAAATCAACAGCGGTACCGCTATGCCATTAGCGCAAGAGCTTAAAATGATCGTAAATGGCCGTGACCAAGTCGAAGGTCTGTTAACATCACTAGAACTTAGCAGTGAAGATGCACGTGAAGCAATGCGTGACCCTCTCAAAGAAATTCTAGAAGCGGTACGTGACGTTCTTGAAAATATGCCGCCTGACCTTGCAGGTGATATTGTCAACAACGGTGTTATTTTAACAGGTGGTGGAGCATTGATCCGTCAGCTCGATAAATTCCTTTCAGAAACCATTAAAATCCCTGTTTACGTTGCAGACGAGCCACTGTTATGTGTTGCACGCGGAACCGGCCGTGCACTCGAAGAGATAGATCAACTGCACGAACTTTTTGATAATGAATAAACAGCGTTTAACGCTCACACTTTTCTTTGTAGGATGCGTGAGCGGAGCTCTTTATTTCAGCCCGTTTCTTCAAGCCCCTTTTCTTAAGCTTTCGCAGACCATCAAACTCACCTATTTAGATCAAATTCAAAGTTTTAATCAGTCCGCGACGGAACATCTAAATCAGAAAAATACGATTCTTAAATTGCAGCGTGAAAACCGTTATTATGAACGCGAACTTTTGACGATGCATCAAGTAGCCGATGAATATAAAAATCTGTTACGTGAAGAAAATAGTTCCATTAAAACACTACCTGCTATTAGTTTGGTACGCGCTATTTCCTATGTTCGTATGGGTGATCCTCATAAATTATGGCTTGAAATGGATGATTTTAATCCTAAGCAGGTTTATGGTCTTTTGTATCGTGGATATGCTGCCGGCATAGTTGTTTCTGATCATAAGCGTCCTATGGCATTGCTCAACGGAGATATCAAGAGTACCTATGCGGTCTCAGTAGGAAGTTCCATGGCACCAGGAATTGTACGAGGAAACAATGAGCGCCGTTTGATCGTTAATTTCATCCCTGCATGGGTCTCTATTGCTGTTGGGGATGAAGTAATAACCTCGGGGTTGGACCAAATATTTCTGGCAGGGTTGCAAGTCGGAAAAGTCATCTCGATTTCCAGAGCAAGCGGTTATCAAAGTGCCGTAGTAGATCCCTATTTTTATGCCAAAAAACCTGCTTATTTTCACATAATAACCAAGGTAAGATAATTCGATTTTAAGTGCTTTTTCCCTATAATTAGCAAATTTATTGATTATGAGGGATACTAATGCCAAAACGCGACGACATCAAAACCATACTCCTCATCGGATCAGGCCCGATTGTCATTGGTCAGGCGTGCGAATTTGACTACTCTGGGACACAAGCGGTAAAAACGCTCAAAGAGTTAGGCTACCGCGTTGTTTTGATCAACTCCAATCCGGCCACTATTATGACCGATCCTGAATTTGCCGATCGCACCTACATCGAACCTATTAAACCTGAAATTATTGCCCAAATTATTAAACAAGAAAACGTTGATGCTATCTTACCAACTATGGGTGGGCAAACAGCACTCAATGCGGCTATGTTAATGCATGAAGCAGGAATGCTTGAGGGCGTTGAATTCTTAGGTGCAAGCCCTTCTGCCATTAAAAAAGGAGAAGATCGTCAAGCCTTCAAAGAGTGTATGATTAAAATCGGCATGGACCTGCCGATCTCCCAATATGCGTATAACATGGAAGAAGCGCTTAACGCTGCTAATACCATTGGTTTTCCTCTTATTATTCGCGCTTCTTACACCTTGGCGGGCGGAGGAAGCGGTGTTGCGTATAACATCGATGAGTTCAAAATGCTCGCGCAACGTGGACTAGACGAGAGCCCGGTTACTGAGATATTGATTGAAGAATCATTACTAGGCTGGAAAGAATACGAGATGGAAGTTATCCGCGATCGTAACGACAACTGTATTATTGTGTGTTCTATCGAAAACTTCGACCCTATGGGCGTTCATACAGGAGATTCCATTACGGTAGCTCCTGCTTTGACCCTAACCGACAAAGAATATCAGCGTATGCGTGACGCTTCATTTGCAATTTTACGTGAAGTAGGTGTTGATACGGGGGGATCCAATGTACAATTTTCAGTTGATCCTAAAACGGGACGTATGATTGTCATCGAAATGAACCCGCGTGTTTCACGTTCATCAGCACTCGCATCCAAAGCTACCGGTTATCCTATTGCAAAAATCGCGACCATGCTTGCGGTTGGATTTACGCTTGATGAACTCACCAATGACATTACCGGAACACCGGCGAGCTTTGAACCGGTCATTGACTACATCGTAACCAAAGTCCCCCGCTTTACGTTTGAAAAATTCCCGGAAGCGGAATCAACCCTCACCACTAGTATGAAATCTGTTGGTGAAGCAATGGCCATCGGACGCACCTTCAAAGAATCGATCCAAAAAGCGCTCTGCTCTCTCGAAACAGGCCTAAGCGGATTTGATCCGATCGCGGGTGATTTAGAATTTGTAAAACATGAAATTCGCCGTCCTAATGCTGAGCGTATTCTCTACGTTGCCCAAGGATTCCGTATGGGGCTAAGCCACAGCGAAATTTTTGAACTCTCCAAAATCGACCCATGGTTTCTCACACAATTAAAAGAACTGGTAGCACAAGAATCCGTTATTACCTCAGCCACACTCAAAGATGAAAACCAATTACGACGTCTCAAGACGGAAGGTTTCTCTGATAAAAACATTGCACGTCTCATTACACAAAATGGCGGAAACGCAAAAGAAAACGACGTATACAATGCCCGTAAAGAACTTCAAATCGCTTTCGAATATAATGAAGTTGATACGTGTGCCGCAGAATTTGGCGCACTGACACCGTATTTGTATTCAACTACCAATATTTCTCGGCTTGGGTTACAAGCACCGCGTAAAAGTGATAAGAAAAAAGTCCTTATCCTAGGTGGCGGACCTAACCGTATCGGCCAGGGGATCGAGTTTGATTACTGTTGTGTTCATGCCGCCTTTGCTCTCAAAGAGATGGGCGTCGAGACGATCATGTACAACTGTAATCCTGAAACCGTCTCCACCGATTACGATACTTCGGATGTCCTCTACTTTGAGCCAATTGATTTTGAACACGTTCGTGCTGTCGTTGAAGCCGAACAGCCAAATGGTATTATCGTCCATTTTGGAGGTCAAACGCCATTAAAATTGGCTAATGCTTTAGAAGAAATGGGTGCTATTATCGCCGGAACGTCTGCTACGGTTATTGATTTAGCAGAAAATCGTGAAAAATTCTCCGCTTTTGTTGTTGCGCAGGGATTAAAGCAGTCGGAAAATGGTATTGCTATGACCAAAGAGCAAGCATTTGTCGTTGCCGAGAAATTGGGTTACCCTGTATTGGTACGTCCATCGTACGTTCTAGGTGGACGTGCGATGCGTATCGTT
>JAQTOQ010000035.1 GCA_028713245.1 Sulfuricurvum sp.
TGACTGGTGGTGTTGCCTTTGTCTATGATGAAAATCATAGTTTTGTAGAGAATATCAATCGTGAGCTTGTTGACGCATTACGTATCGATACAGATGATGGAGACGAAGCACGCCATTACCTCAAGCGTCTTTTAAAAGACTATGTTACAGAAACACAAAGTGAAAAAGCACAGATTCTACTTAATAATTTCCGTGATGAAATCCGAAATTTCTGGATGGTTCGTCCGAAAAACTTGACTAAATTACCATTGAATCCGGATAAAGGGGACTAATTATGAGAGAATTTTTAACCATTGAACGTATTGATCCAACCAAGCGTGGTGTTGTTCAAAGACTCAAAGATTTTAGTGAAATTTATATGCCTGTAGATACGCATGAAGCATCATCCCAAAGTGATCGCTGTATCCAATGTGGCGATCCATTTTGTTTGAACAAATGCCCGTTACACAACTATATTCCACAATGGCTAAAAGCAGTTGCAGAGAAAGATTTGAGCTTTGCATTTAAACTTTCTAACGAACCGTCGCCATTTCCAGAAGTAATGGGACGTGTTTGTCCGCATGATCGTCTTTGTGAAGGTGATTGTACGTTAAATGATGGTCATGGAGCGATAACAATTGGATCAATTGAGACTTTTATTAACGAAGAGGGGTTCAAGCATGGAATGAAGCCATATTTTCCTGGAATTACTACGGATAAAAAAGTGGCGATTATCGGTTCTGGACCTGCTGGACTCTCGTGTGCAACCTATTTGTTACGTTCTGGGATTGCGGTAACCATGTATGAGCGTAGCGATCATGCCGGTGGATTATTGACCTATGGTATTCCTAATTTTAAACTGGATAAAAAAATTGTAGACCGCCGTGTAGGTCTCCTTGTAGAAGCAGGATTAACATTGGTGCTCAATTGTGAAGTAGGAAAAGATATCGAATTTGATGAAATTGCTGATGCTCATGATGCGCTTTTTCTAGGTCTTGGTGCAACAAAAGCAAAAATCGCGAATATTGCTGGTGAGCATGCATCTAATGTCTATGTTTCTATGGAATATTTGACGGCTATACAGCGTAAGAACTTTGGCTTGAGTTATGATAAAAAGTTTGATTTTAAAGATTTAGAAGTGGTTGTTATTGGTGGTGGCGATACGGCAATGGACTGTGTGCGTACGGCAAAACGTGAAGGTGCTAAGAATGTTACATGTCTATATCGCCGTGATGCGCATAATATGCCAGGATCTCAAAGAGAATACAAAAATGCAGTCGAAGAGGGTATTGACTTCTCTTTTTATGCTTCCCCGAAGGAAGTGATTGTTAATGAAAACGGAAAAGCCGTGTCTGTACATATGGTTAAGACTGTTTTAGGTGCTAAAGACGTGAGCGGGCGACAGAAAATGGAAGAAATCAAGGGTGGCGATTTTAATGTTAATGCAGACATTGTTATTATGGCGCTTGGTTTTGATCCTGAAGTACCTGCATTTTTGGCAGAAAATGGTGTAGCTGTAAACGAATGGGGCGGCATTATAATTGATGAAAAATTTCAAACTACGACCCCTGGTATTTATGCTGGAGGCGATTGCTATCGCGGCGCTGATTTAGTTGTTACTGCGGCGTATGATGGACGTGAAGCCGCTCGCACATTGGTTAAATCTTTACTGGGCTAATGAATCCGTTTATACAAGCGGTAATTGAGTCCTGCCGTGAGGTACGGGACTTAATTACCAACCCTCCTGATCTTTCTCTTTTTGAGTCTTTTAGCAGGGGATATGGCGGGGATGTAAGCAGTGGATTTGATTTACAAGCAGAAGCCGTTTTCTTTAAAAATTTATCTTCATTTGGCTCCATTTACTCTGAAGAAAGTGGATGGATGTCTCCCAAATCATCCTGTAATATTATTTTAGATCCGATTGACGGTAGTGACAATTTTTCTTCTTTTTTCCCCTATTATGGTGTTTCTGTTGCATTAGAGGACGATACTGTGACGACACAGGCCGTCGTGTGTAACCTTGCAAATGGCGAAATTTTTGTTCGTACAAAAGAAGAATACTATCGCACGCATTTGGAAGCTTCACATCAAAAAATCAGTATTCAAAGCAATACGAAGGCAAAAATAGGTCTTTTCGAAAAAGGACCTGAGCATCCTGCTTTAGGCGAAAAACTGATGCATAGCAAGTTGAAATATCGTTCACCTGGGGCATTAGCCCTCTCTCTGGCATATGCCCCTTATGTTAAATATGTGTTATTTTTGGGTATAATGCGATCGTTTGATATCCAAGCAGGCTTATACTTGAGCCAACATCTTTATGGGTTTCAAGATGAGAGATATATCCTCTTGAGCTCGGACAAAGAAGTGTTTGATCGGATACGTTTGATAGTTGAAAAGGAGTATTTTTGAGTCTATTTAACCTGTTCGGTGACTCCGAAAAAAAGAAACAGCCTACTAAAAGTGAAGCCCCTTCCCACTGGGTAAAATGTACTTCTTGTCAGTCATT
This sequence comes from Sulfuricurvum sp., assembly GCA_028713245.1. Taxonomy (GTDB): domain Bacteria; phylum Campylobacterota; class Campylobacteria; order Campylobacterales; family Sulfurimonadaceae; genus Sulfuricurvum. The sequence continues at coordinate 2,486 of JAQTOQ010000035.1, forward strand.
AATGTACTACAAAGAGATGGAAAAACAAAATCATGTTTGTCCAAAATGTGGTTTTCATCTGCGTATCGGTGTTCAAGAGCGTCTTGCCATTATTGCAGATGAAGGAAGCTTCGTAGAATTTGATGCTTCTTTAAAGCCAATTGATCCTTTGGAATTTGTGGATAAAAAGAGTTATGCAGCCCGTATTGATGAAGGATATACAAAAAATGGACGCTATTCTTCAGTTGTAAGCGGAGAATGTACTATCAACTCTGTCCCAGCTCAGTTAGTCGTTTTTGATTTTAACTTTATGGGTGGATCGCTAGGTTCGGTTGAGGGTGAAAAAATTGTTCGTGCTATCAATCGTGCACTGGAAAAACGCAATGGATTGATCATTGTCAGCGCGAGTGGTGGTGCCCGTATGCAAGAGAGTACTTTTTCATTGATGCAAATGTCTAAAACTTCTGCTGCTCTTGCCCGTTTGGCTCAAGCGAAGTTGCCGTATATTTCTTTGCTTACAGATCCTACAATGGGTGGAGTAAGTGCATCATTTGCAACATTAGGTGATATCATCATCGCAGAACCTGGTGCGTTGGTTGGATTTGCGGGTCAACGTGTTATCAAGCAAACCATTGGTTCTGACTTGCCAGATGGTTTCCAGCGTGCTGAATTCTTACTTGAAAAAGGGTCTATTGATATGATCGTAGAGCGTAATGAGCTCAAAGATACATTAAGTGACCTGTTAAGCCTCCTTCTTTCTTAATGCAACTGTATGCTCTATGTGATCGTGACGTTTTACGTTCACGAGATATCAGCTTGGAACAGTTCATACAAAAAGTAAAATCATTTAATGGTGAAATAGTCCAATACCGCAATAAGCACGATGATATAGCAACCATAAAAAATGATTTGATTGCATTACGTCAATTATGGGATGGTTTTTTAATTATTAATGACCATTATGAGTTGGTACCGTATTGTGATGGTGTCCATATCGGTCAAGACGATCTCTATTCTATTGACAGTGATCCCTCTCGTGCACTTCAAATACTTAAATTGGACATTGGTAACGATAAAATAATTGGGCTTTCAACACACAATACCGATGAAATAGCTATAGCTAATACGCTTGATCTTAATTACATTGGTTTGGGTGCGTTTAGATCGACATCTACTAAGAAAGAGGCTGCTGTCTTGGGCGAATCATTGGATGCATTGGCTAAATACTCGGCTCATCCTGTTGCTGCAATCGGTGGGGTCAAGACGGATGATGTTTTTAAATACGTTACATATCATGTAATTGGTAGCGGACTCTTGTGAATATTACCGTTATTTCTATAGCAAAAAAAGAGCGCTCCTTGTATGATCCGCTCTACCAAGAGCAGATAAAAATGATATCACGTTTTGCAAAACTTGATGATCTTGAGTTGTTTCCGAAAGAGATTGTAAAAGCACATCAGACTGGACCAGAAGCCTCAAAAATAGCGTACAGCAAGTTGTTGGAACCTATGTTGAGAAAAACATATTCAATAGCGTTACATCCCGATGGAAAAAAATGCGACAGTTTGGCGTTTAGTAAGCTCCTGTGTGATAAAATCGCGATACAATTTTTCATAGGTGGGGCATTCGGCTTTGAGGAGTCGTTTGTTGCGCAGTGTGACAGCGTTATTAGTCTTTCTAAATTGACCATGAGTCATAAGATTGCCAAGGCTGTTTTACTGGAACAGATTTATCGATCTTTCACACTATTGAATAATCACCCGTATCATAAATAAGGAACCATATGAGAGAAAATGAGCTGCATTATTTTGAAGAGATTTTATTGGCCCGTAAAGCTCAAATTAGTAAAAACTTGAATGGTGTTGAGCAGGAAATGATACAACTTCGTGAATGTGAACTCAATGATGAAGGGGATTATGCATCTGCAAGTAATGAAAATCTAGTAGAAAGTGCAATTGGTGCACAGCAGCTTCAAGAGCTAAATGAGATCGAAGCATCTTTGGCAAAAATAAAAACTAAGCAATACGGTATTTGTGATATGTGTGAAGATGAGATTGGTTTTCAGCGTCTTAAAGTAAAAGCACATGCAAAATACTGTATCGTGTGTCGACCTATAGCTGAGAAAAATAAAGCATAAAGGAGAGCTAATGCAACTAAAACGTTATACTATCGGATCATTAATTTTAATGATTTTAGTCGGATTTTCCGTTTACAGTATCACTACTGAATCGGTATCTTTTGATCTGATAGGCATTCATTTCCCCAACCTTCCTATTGCATTTTGGGTAGTTGTTCCTTTGGCTGCTTTGTATCTTGCGAGTGTTTTACACATGGCGGTGTATGTCTTGGTTGGAAACTTTAAATTACGTCGTTTAAATCGTGATGCTGAAAAAATGGTGGACGCAATACGTGATTCATTATTGGGTGTAACGGAGCGTAATTATGTGTTTAAAAGTGATGCTTATAAACTTATGGGTAAAGTCATTGATAACTCATTAATACTTCCGTATGAAACATTGCATGATATTGGGAATGAAAAGATTGACGAAGCGTTAACTTTATTGTCTGATGTAAAAGCCAACAAAAAAGTAGAAATTAAAAAGTTTCATTTAGCCAATACAACCTCATTAATGATACAAAACAATTTGAATCGTTATCAACGTGGAGAATTAACAGCGGATGAAGTTTTATCTCGTCATGAAGCTTATGGTGATATCGTTTGTCAAAAAGCATATGAGTCGTTTGTTAAAACAGCATCTGTTGGTTCTGTTTTAAAATATAAAAATCTTTTTACGAAGACGTCACTATTCACTTTTCTAAGCCGTCTCAACAGCAATGATAACGGCATAGACATGAGTAATGAAGAAGTAATCAACATTATCAAAAACCTTAAAATGAATACTAATGATTTTATTGATTTATCGATTGTATTGGCTAAAAATATGATCCCAGAACAGCGCATACGTCTATTTGAAACCATAAGTGAACAGTGTGATGATGCCATGGAGGCTTATTTCTATACATTGTATGATTTACAAATGATTGATACAGCCAACGAATTGCTTAACAATACATCTCACGATGAATACCAGATTTTCAAGGCGTATAGAGATCTTAAACGCGCAAATAAACATTATGATATCGCTATCTTTTTTCGACGATACTGCAATTAATACACCTTTATGACAAAGGAAACCCTTTGTTGTTTAGCTTCTTTGATAGGTAAATACTCATGACAAACAAACTCTCTTTTGACAGACCTATATATGCATTAGCCCCATTAGCGGGATACACGGATCTTCCATTTAGAAATGTGGTAAAAAAATTTGGCGCTGATTTGACCGTTAGTGAAATGCTCAGCTCTAATGCATTGGTACATGGCTCGATAAAAACCTTTAAAATGTTAGAGCGTAGTCCAAACGAAGACCCTTATTCCGTTCAAATCGCCGGTTCCGAAGAAGATGTTGTTCGTCGCGCGGTTGAGATATTAAATGAGCAAGATGATATCGATATTATTGATCTTAACTGTGGGTGTCCCGTACCTAAAATTGTCTGTCATGGATCGGGAAGCTCGTTGCTCAAAGATTTGCCGCGTATGGCTAGGATTATTGAAACGATCAAAAAAACATCGAACAAGTCAACCCTGAGTGTCAAGATACGGCTTGGGTTTGAAGAGAAAAACCATATTGAGATAGCAAAATTGGTTCAAGAATGCGGAGCTGATTTCATAGCAGTACACGGGCGGACACGTGCTGGTAAGTTTAAAGCAGCGGTCGATTATGATGCGATTGCTGAAATAAAAGCAGCGATTAGTATCCCCGTCATTGCCAATGGTGATATTGACTCATATGAAAAAGCACAATGGGTTTTAAAGCATACCAATGCCGATGGTGTGATGATAGGAAGAGGAGCTGTCGGGGCTCCATGGATTTTTCATCAGTTAAAAACAGGAAACAGTGAAGTTGATCCTATGCTTAAACATGCAATTATTATGGAACACGTTAAGAGTATGATTTCTTTTTATGGAGACAGAGGTGTTGTAATGTTTCGTAAGCATGTTCATACGTATTCAAAAGGCTATGAGGGAGCATCTGCTTTACGTGATGCCGTGAATCGTATTGACGACCCGCTTCATTTTATGGAAGTAGTTGATCAGTTTTTTCGTGAAAATCGCCAGATTTACGAAGGTTTTAAAGCTTCATCGATGAGTTGTGAATGTTAAAGAGAAGGATGTTATGAAAACTAAATTATACACATCCTTAATAGCGTCATTGTTATTGATAAGTGGATGTACCACATATCATTCTGCAGCTGCAAAGGGAAATGTAAAGGCCATTGATCGTCTTCATGCCCAAGGTGAAGACATTAATCAAGTGGATAGTTCTGGAGTAACGGCGTTAATACAGGCTGTTAATCTTAATCAAAAAGAGGGTGCTGTAGCATTATTAAATGCAGGTGCAAATGTCAATATTTGTGATGATGTTTTCAAAAATACGGCACTGCATTATGCAGTAATGCAAGGTAATGTATTTTTTGTACGTCTTCTTGTGGAGAACGGTGCTGATGTGTCATTACGTAATAAAGATGAAAAATCATCATTTGATTTAGTACAAAATAGTCGTAATGAAGAGATCAAACGTCTTGTTAAAACCCATGGTAAAGCACCTGAAATAGTAAATAAAAAAGAAGTTAAAATAATCGAATTACTAAAAAGTGAACCAGTGGTGATAGTTGCACCAGTGGTGGGCGCGCCTGTGATTGAGAAGAAATCGACTGCTATTTCGGAAATAGAAGCGAGTGCTGTACTGAAGCGTCTTATGTCTAAACATGAAACGCTTGCTGTTCGTACTTTTTTGAATGAACATCCTGAAAGCATTACTCTTATTAGTGATCCCAAACAGCAACTTCGTTATGTAGGTCCTTCTGGTTGGCGTATTATGGATATTGCAGAGGGACTCACACGTGGTGTTTTAAAAGAAAAAGAGATTATAGAACATATAGAAACTGCCTCATTGCCGTACAAGTATTTTACAGAGGATGAGATACGAATTATATCTCATTACGGGATTTCAATCAAAATTATAAAGGCAATGATTAGCGTTACGCATTAAGGATAATTAATACCCTCCTGAAGCCTTCTCTTTGTAGGAGTCGAACGACTCATCTTGTGTTGTTCCTAACTGAAAGAAACTGTCCAACTCTTGGTGCTTAGATTTGAGCATGGTCTCAAATTCATTTTGAGAAATAGGAATATTGTCTTGAAATTTATCCAATAAAATTGTATTGTTGCCCAAAAGGACCAAATAGCTTTGAGTTCCAAAATCGAGCATGGCAACGGAATGGGATGAATCGAGAGTTTTTTGAAATCGTATATGGACACCGCCTCCTTCGAGTGAACTGGCTAACGATGTGTTGGACGATAAAATAGGGTTACTTTTTTTGTCTGAATTAAAAAGCCATGGCGTTTTTGGTTCTTCGCGCATACGGATTGTTTTTTTGGCTATTCCTTGTTTGAGCCAAAACAGTATACCAATCCCTATAACTAAAATAGCAATAACAACATAGTAACTTTGTTCAAATTCATTGCCTTGTTTTGTTGGAAGGGTAGATGTTTCGGCAGTGTTTTGTCCACCTGTATTGCCTACTAATGGTGAAGCTGTAGGAGGGTTAAATCGTAAACGTAATCCGTATGAATCTGATGTTTTAGAAGCTTGTAATAGTACATTGGCAGGTACATTAGCTACGATTTGTATTTGATCAGCACTGGAAGTAATCGAGAGTTTTTGAAGAAAATCAGAAGTAATTACTTTGGTAACAGGTGTATCAATGGTGGCAGCTTCGAGTTTAATGACTATGACATCACCTTGTCGGTTTTGACGTAATACACCCTCATAAGGCGTATCAAAAGTGAGCATTACATCGACATGGTCGTGGCGATCATACACATTATAGCTCAGGATCTTGGATCCGAAAAGGAATACAGGAAGGAGTAGAAGTAGGGCTAATTTTTTCATAGTCTCTCTTTGGATAAATAATACAATACGGCACTTGAATCGAGCACTTCATTGATACGAATAGCAAGATTTTTTTCATAAACCATAACTTCACCTTTGCCAATAATACGCTGATTGACGTAGGATTCAACACTCTCTCCGGCGGGTTTTCCTAAATCAATAACAGATCCCTTTTCCAATTTTAGAATTTCTCCGAGAGAAAGGGTTGTTTGTCCTAAATCAGAGACAAATTCGACCTCCATATCAAGCAATCCCTCATAATTCATCCATGCGAGCTCTTTTAGTGGGTCAAATGAACTTTCTGTCTCTAGTAGAGGAAGTTCGATGGAAGGAACTATTTCTTCATCCATAATTATAGGGCCTTTATCGCAATCATCATTTCACCATTGGCAATTTGAATTGTATGTGTCTTATCGAATGGCATAGTAAAATAATCTTCCCTCAGGAAATGAGGCGTGGAAATAGAAAACATATTAATATTCGATTCTTCGGCAATTACTTTTGCACTACCGATGATCATATTGGTTGTTTCGAGTAACATGTCTGTAAGAGTCTCCTCGTCTGAGTTTTCTTCACCTAAAAAGATTTCTGCAACGTACTGTATAAGGGTCTTATCACAGGCTAGATAGGCACGGTGCTTATAGCCGTCTTGGGTTTCTATATCTAGATAAGCAATAAGTGTTCTCTTTTTTTCACTATTTAAATCTGTGGTGTGTGGTAAAGCAATTTGGTATATGCAAAAATTTTCAGCAGCTTGGAGGATTGTGGGCAGCATGGTCAACCTCTCTAAATTTTCAATATATTGTAAATTATAGCGTAAAATTGCAAGGAAAGAATAGGGGTAAACTAAAGTATAATCGCGCAGTATAATCGAAATATAAAGTGTAATATAATGACAATTGAATTAATTATCTTAGGTGTTGGTGTAGGAGCTTTGTCCGGTTTCTTTGGGATTGGAGGAGGGACGGTGAGTGTTCCCCTTCTAATGAGCCTTGGATTTGGGATTAAAGAAGCTATTGGAATATCTGTGATGCAAATGGTTGCAGGTTCATTGATGGCGGCCTGGGTGCATTATAAGAAAAAAACGTATGCAATACGTGAGATTAAATATTTTGGTTTCGGCGGTTTTTTTGGTGCTATAATTGGTGCTGTACTAGTGAAAGTCTTGGATGAAACACTATTAGGATGGGCTTTTTTGTGTATTGTCGCTTTTACGCTTGTCCGTATGGCTATTTCATTGCCACAGCCTAATCGTCCTGAAATTGTCAATAGACCGCTGTATGCGGTCATTGGCAGCGGCATTGGTCTATTTTCTGGTATGCTGGGCGTTGGCGGCGCGATTTTAATGACACCTGTTTTGGTCACATTTATGGGATTTGAACTAAAAAAAGCGTCAGCAATTGGGCTTTTTTTTGTTATATTTACCTCTATATCGTCTTTTATGACCTTGGGACTGTTAGGGATGTTGCAATGGCAAGCGGGGATTATTATGGCGATCTCTTCATTATTTGGAATCAGACTAGGTATTTATGTGGTCCATAAGATACACTTGCATCATTATAAGCGGGTACTTGTTGCCTTTTATAGTATTATTTTTTGCCTAGCGGCGTATAAAATTATTGTGGGATAAACAGAATGGACAAGATAAAAATTATTGGTGCGCGCGAGAACAATCTTAAAAATATATCTTTGGAAATTCCAAAAAATTCTCTTGTTATATTTACAGGAATTAGCGGTAGCGGAAAGTCGACATTGGCATTTGATACCCTATATGCAGAGGGGCAACGTCGTTATATTGAATCGCTTTCATCGTATGCGCGTCAATTTTTGGATCGTGTCGGCAAGCCTGATGTCGACAAGATTGAGGGGCTTACTCCAGCGATTGCAATCGATCAAAAAACAACGTCTAAAAATCCTCGTTCTACCGTAGGAACTATTACGGAAATCTACGACTATTTACGCCTGTTGTATGCACGTATAGGTGTTCAACATTGTCATTTGTGTGGAAAGCAAATTACTAAAATGTCTGCTGGGGATATTATTGATCAGGTTTTAAAACTTCCGGTTGATTCTAAAATTGTGATTATGTCTCCACTTGTTAAAGAAAAAAAAGGGACCTTTTCCGATATTTTTGAGTCCTTGCGTCACAAGGGATACGTTCGAGTACAAATTGATGGTGTTATGGTACGTCTTGATGAAGAGATAGAGCTGTCAAAGACCAAAAAGCATACGATTAAAGTGGTTATTGACCGTCTTGTAATCAAGGCAGAGAATCATGATCGTGTAGCGCAAGATGTTGAAAAAGCACTCAAAGAAAGTTTTGGTGAAGTAGAAATAGAGATCCAAAATCATGAGGAAGTAGGGTTACATGAAAAACTTATCCACTACAGTGAGCACAGTGCGTGCTTTGATTGTAAGGTAAGCTTTGATCCGCTAGAACCTCTTTCGTTTTCGTTTAACTCTCCAAAAGGTGCGTGCTCTGAGTGTGATGGTTTGGGGATTCGCTATTCTTTGGATTATGAAAAAATTATTGACTCAGAACTCTCGGTTGAAAAGGGGGCGATCAAGATTGTTTACGGATTTAACAAGGGGTATTATTTCACTTTTTTAAAAGCTTTCTGCGGCACGATAGGCATCGATATTAGCGCACCGTTTTATTCCCTCGAAGAGCATCAGAAAAAAGCGATATTACATGGTAGTATTGATGATGTACAATTTAAGTGGCAAGAGCACCCTATAACTCGAACATGGCCTGGAATTGTCCGTATTGCATACGATATTTTTAAAGATGAAAAAGATCTTGCGGATTACATGAGCGAAAAACCATGTAATGTATGTAATTCTAATCGCTTAAAACGTGAATCGTTGGCGGTAAAAGTGGCAGATAAAGGAATCGGTGATGTAATCACGATGCCTCTCAAAGATTCGTATGCGTGGTTTGCTAATCCAAAAACTTTTGAGCATTTAAGTGATCAAAATACAATGATAGCGGCCTCTATTCTCAATGAATTACGTGAGCGCCTCTTTTTTCTATTCGATGTAGGTCTTGGATACTTATCATTGAGCCGTGATGCGCGCAGTATCAGTGGAGGGGAAGCACAACGTATTCGTATCGCGTCACAAATCGGGAGCGGATTGACAGGTGTTATGTATGTGTTGGATGAACCTAGTATAGGGCTTCATGAGCGCGATACCCTAAAGCTCATTCGAACTTTACGATCTTTGCAGGAAAAAGGCAATACCGTTATTGTAGTGGAACATGATAAAGAGACAATTGAGCATGCTGATTATATAGTCGATATTGGTCCAGGTGCCGGAAAATTTGGTGGTAATGTAGTGTTTGCAGGGACACTTGAAGAGATGAAAAAAAGTGATACATTGACAGCTGATTATCTCTCCGGACGTAAGCAAATCAAATATTTCTATCGCAGAGAACAAAAAGAGTGGATGGAAATTAAAAATGTTTCCCTCAATAATATTAATGATCTAAGTGTATCCATCCATTTGCATAACTTTGTGTGCGTCACGGGAGTAAGCGGCAGTGGAAAAAGTTCGCTTATTTTACAAACTCTCTTGACTGTAGCACGTGAGATTCTGAATCGAGCCCGTAAAGTAAACCGCATAGAAGGGGTTGAGATAACAGGGCTTGAGATGCTGGATAAAGTGATCTATCTCGATCAAAGTCCTATCGGACGAACACCACGTTCAAATCCGGCAACGTACACGGGTGTAATGGATGAAATACGTAATTTGTTTACCAAAACAAAAGAGGCGCAGATTAGAGGGTATACGGCATCACGCTTTAGTTTTAACGTCAAAGGCGGACGTTGTGAAAAATGCCAGGGGGAGGGTGAAATCAAAATCGAGATGCACTTTTTACCTGATATTATGGTCAAATGCGATGCATGTCACGGAAGTCGCTACAACATGCAAACCTTACAGGTGGAGTACAAAGGCAAAACGATTTCGGACGTGCTCAATATGAGTGTGGGAGAAGCCTTGGCATTTTTTGCTCCAATTCCTAAGATGAAGGCAACACTTCAAACTCTCAGCGATGTAGGATTAGACTACATCACGTTGGGACAAAATGCGGTTACTCTCTCAGGAGGGGAAGCACAGCGTATTAAGCTCGCTAAAGAACTCAGTAAAAAAGATACTGGAAAAACTCTTTATATTCTGGACGAACCAACAACTGGATTGCATTTTGATGACGTCAATCGCTTAACAAAAGTACTGCATAATTTTGTAGAACTCGGGAATTCGGTTTTGGTTATCGAACACAATCTAGATATGATTAAAAATGCCGATTATATTATTGATTTGGGTCCTGAGGGTGGATCAGGTGGGGGACTGCTTGTAGCACAGGGAAATCCAGAAACTGTAGCATTAGATTGGGAAAAGACCGGAAGTTTTACCGGAAAATATTTAGCTCTTGAATTAAATTAAGATATAATAAGCGAAGTAGCTTATACTATAAGGACCATGAATGAAAAGTTCAATGATTGACAGCATTAAATCATTACCTCCATTACCTAAAACAGTGATAGATATGCAAAGGGTTTGTAATGACCCTGATTCTTCTATCGGTGATTTGGTTAAGACCATAGAGGGTGATCCGATGATCGTTGCAAACTTATTAAAAGCAGCCAACTCACCGCTTTACAGTTTACGTCGAGAGATAAACAATGTTGCGCAAGCTGTTTCTCTTTTTGGTATGAGTATGACTAGATCAATTGGTTTAGGAAACTCTGTTCGAAAGCTTTTAAATGTTGATATGGAACCTTATGGTATTACGTCGGAACGTTTTGCTGAGCTTTCTTCAATGCAGGCTGTTTTATCTCATAAATGGTTTTCTCAAATTGACCGTAGCAAGGCAGATAAACTCTTTTTAGCATCTTTTTTGCAAGAGACTGGAAAGATTGTTATTGCTAGTGATATTATCCAAGAAGAAGTCGTTACAAATTTTAAATCAGATATTGAGGTAGCCGTTGATATTTCAAGCGTTGAGCGAAGTTATGTAGAGGCATCAACAGCAGAAGTAACAGCAGCGATCTTTGCTCATTGGAACTTTGATCATGAATTCGTTCAAATGATTGCATTCTCCGATACACCACATAAGGCTCCAGATGGAGTAAAAGAATTTTCTTCTGCACTTAATATTATAAAAACTATCATTTCTATTAATGATCCTTTATCTGAACGCTCTATTACGCAAGGGCTTAAAAAAGCAGAAGCGGCTGGATTTGATGTTGTTAAATTACAAAAAGCGGTAGATGCTATTGTTGAACTACATGCGGTATAGTTTTAGATAATATGGCCTCAAAAACGATAACTATCATTGACACGTTCGGATTTTTTTTCCGCTCATTTTATGCTCTTCCTCCTCTAACAAATAAACAAGGATTCCCAACCGGTCTTTTGACCGGATTTATGAACTTCATTGCATCACTACATAGAGATCATAGTAGTGATTATCTTATTTTTGCGCTGGATGCAAAGGGCCCTAGTTTTAGGTCTGAGATTGATCCGCTGTATAAAGCTAACCGATCTGCCGCACCCGAAGATTTAGTCAAACAATTGCCTATTGCTATCGACTGGATCGATAAAATGGGCTAC
>JAQTOQ010000176.1 GCA_028713245.1 Sulfuricurvum sp.
GTCGTTTAGCGTCGCATAAAAATACAGTAGTTATTTTAGAAAAAAACCATGAGAAAGTGGTGAGTGCGCAAAACGACGGATTTTTAGTATTGACGTTTGATTCAGCGCTTTTACATACCTATCATACAATGCAGCTTGATTTTAATACGCAAGTTAACAGTGTTATTTTATTGCATGAGAGCGATGTACTCAATGTTTATACGGCATTAACGATTCGCGAGTTGAGTAAATCGATTCCGTTGCTTTCGATACTAGAAAAAAGTGAGAACCGTCGCAAGCTGACGTTGGCAGGTATAGACGAGATTGTCTATACTCAAGAGCTTGTAGGGCTGATGAGTAAAGAGATCAGCGGGAAACCTGTAGCGTTTGAAGTAATACATGCTTTGCGATCTGAGAATGGCGGTGTTATTATCGAAGAGATTATTTTGGATGCCGCGATGGCAAGACATTTTTTTGAAGTGGAGTGTCAAGAATTATTTCAAAAGCGATTGATAATCTTGGGACTGTATCGTGGAGAGATGAAAAAATTTCTGTTTAATCCCGATGTTCGTATGGTGGTGGATGAAGGTGATATTGCTATTGTTATCGGGACGCGTACCTTGATCAATGAATTTAAAGCACTCTTGCATAAAAAGGTCAGACGATGATCCGTGATTGCGCTATTATTTTCGGGTACAACGAGTATTCTAAACAAATTGCTCAGCAAATTTATCTAGAATACCCTAATTTTGTCCTTTTTACGATGAGTGAAGCCAAAAGAGCGCAGGCGAAAGCCGCTGGATTTGAATCCGAAATTTTTGATCAGAGTGATGATTGGAAAATTATAGAAGAGCGCTTTGACCCCTCTCGTGTCATTGCTTTTTGTGCGTTGGAAAATGATGCGGATAATGTCTTTTTAACCATATCGCTACGATCTTCCTTTGAGGATATTGCGATCATCGCTCTTGCCCAAGATCATGAAAGTGCTGTTAAGCTAACGAGTGCGGGTGCGAATAAAGTGATGCCTATTTTACAGATTACTGCCAATATTATCGTAGAAATGCTCGAAAAACCGACGGTAACAGAGGTATTCCATGAAATTTTGTATGAAAATTCCGCACTGAAAATTGCTCAGATCACTGTTCCGAAGGATTCTTTTGTTGTAGGGAAGCATTTACATGATTTGGATTGTGCAGAACGATTTGATATTGTCATTTTGGCAATTGTAGATCATGAGTTGGGAGCTGCTTTTAGTTTTACTTCCAAGGGACATAATCACCATATTGATCCGGACGATATACTTATTATTGTGGGATATGAGGAAAAAATTGCGGCTTTTTCCAAAGCATTAGGAGTAAAGACATGAAGAAAGTAGGGATTGTCGGAGCAGGAAAATGGGGTGAAGCTCTAGCGTTTGCCTTGAGTGAAGAAAATAAGGTGATTATCACATCACGAACTAAGCGTGATTGGGAAAACTTCCGAAGTCTTGACGAGGTTCTTGGGTGTGAGTATCTCATTATTACTGTGCCAGCACAGCAAGTATCGCAGTGGCTCGAAGAGAATTTTGTATTTAGAGGACAGAAGATTTTGGTAGCGGCAAAAGGGATTGAAGCCTCTAGCGGACGATTTTTGAATGAAATCTATGCACAGTATGTTCCGTCAGAAAATTTGGCATTTTTATCGGGTCCTTCGTTCGCATCTGAAGTGCTTCAATCGCTCCCGACGGCATTGGTTATCAACTCCCATTGTGTGCAAACTGCTGATGCCCTGGCAGAACTTTTTCCGAAATTCATCCGTACGTATGTGAGCGATGATGTGATCGGCGCAGAGATAACGGGAGCGTATAAAAATGTCATAGCCATAGCTGCTGGTATTTGTGAGGGACTTGGATTAGGTAAAAACGCGGCGGCGTCTCTTATTTCAAGGGGCTTAGTAGAAATGCAACGTTTTGGTAAAGAATACGGAGCGCAAGAGGAGACTTTTTTAGGTCTAAGCGGTGCAGGGGACTTGTTTTTGACGGCGAGTTCCTCAATGTCACGTAATTATCGTGTCGGTTTAGGATTAGCAAGTGGCAAAACTAAAAAAGCAGTGTGCGAGGAGATCGGCGAAGTAAGTGAGGGCATCGGGACGGCGTATGCCTTGCATGAGATTGCCACGCAAAAATCGATTTATTTGCCTATTGCACACGAAGTGTATGCTATTTTAGAGGGGAAATCCCCGCAGCAAAGTTTAAAAGATTTATTACAACGTTAAAGGAAAATCATGTTCGTACACATCGTTATGTTCGCATTCAAAGAAGAAAATAAAGAGTCAAATCTAGTACACGTCAAGAGCATGCTCGAAGCACTGCCAAATCACATAGAGAGTTTGAAAAGTATGGAAGTTGGAATTGATGTCAGTCACTCTGAGCGTTCATTTGATTTGGTACTCACCTCTACGTTTGAGGATCAAGCAGGATTAAACGCGTATGCGGTACACCCTGCACACCTCGACGTAGTGAGCGTGATCAAAGAAGTTACAACTATGGCTAAAGTGGTAGATTACCTCGTCTAAGCGTTTTTTAGCGCTTCGATCTCTTCTTCTTTTTCCTGTATGGTCAGCAGTTCTTCTACTTTTTCTTCGTAGAGGGCGTTTGTTTTTTCCAGCTCCTGCGCTAGAACACTAATCCCTTTTCTCTCATAACATTTCGGATCGGCTAGACATTTGTTGATCTCATCGATTTGTTTTTCGAGTGCATCGATCTCGAGGGGGAGTGTTGAGAGCGCTTTTTGTTCATTAAAACTCAGTTTGAATACTTTTTGCTTTTGTGTTTGCGCTGTGGCAGGGGTTGCCACTTTGGAAAACTCGGCTTGCATTGCATCCATCTCAGCAAACTCTTTTTCATCTTCGAGGTATTCGCTATAGGGTTTATGGCTCTCTTCGATTGTTCCATCCCCTTTGAATATAAAGAGTTTTTTAGCGATTTTGTCGACGAAATAACGGTCATGACTTACCAAGATAACCGCACCTGGAAAGTTTTGAAGTTTTTCTTCGAGGATGTTAATAGTAGGAATATCGAGGTCGTTGGTCGGCTCATCGAGTATGAGACAATCCACTTTTTTGGTAAACAGCAGTGCCAATGCGACACGGTTTTTTTCGCCTCCGCTGAGTGTGCCTACTTTTTTATCCAAAAACTCTCGTGGGAAGAGAAAATTTTTGAGGTAGCCGTAGACATGGTAGTCGATGCCTTGTGCATCGACACGGTCACCGCCGTTTGGACAGAACGTTTCGATGAGATTGAGAGAATCATCCAGCATTTCGCGGTGTTGATCGAAATATCCTATGGTGATCTCACCCATTTTGATAACGCCTGAGGTCGGTTTTAGACGTCCTAGAAGGGCTTTTAAGAGCGTTGATTTTCCGCTCCCGTTTGG
>JAQTOQ010000177.1 GCA_028713245.1 Sulfuricurvum sp.
TCTTTTGCCCCCAAACTTTTCAAATGTTCTGTGGGAACCTGACAGTCGATAAAATCGTATCCCCAATCTCGTAAGCGTTCAATCAAAACAGCCAATGCGACTTTAGAGGCATCGGAAACCTTGGCAAACATCGACTCGCCGCAAAATACGCTTCCTGTACTCACACCATAAAGCCCTCCAACCAAAACGCCCTTTTGATAGGCTTCAACACTGTGTGTCATTCCCATACCGTGTAAGACTTCATACGCTTCAATCATTTCAGGGACAATCCAGCTGCCGTTTTGTCCGCGTCGGTTCATTGCTCCGCATTCACGTATAACCTCTCCAAAGGCTGTATCAAAGCGAACCTCAAAATGGGGGATTTTTTTACGCAATGATTTATAGAGTTTGAATTCGTCGAGCTCCAGTATCAGACGGGGATCAGGAGACCACCAGATAATCGGATCGTTAACGCTATACCATGGGAAAATACCCATGCGATACGCCATCATTATACGAGAAGCGTTGAGATCGCCGCCAAAAGCGACAATCCCTTCCGTTGCAGTACGAGGATCAGGAAAGGAGAGGTTGTAGGTAAGCTTTGGTATCATCTTGTGAAATTAGCGGTACTCAAACACGAGATCTTCGTCGAAATCGATAGCTACCGTGCCACCTTCTACCAGTTTACCAAAAAGCATTTCATCGACTAGAGGATCTTTGATTTTTTCTTGGATCACACGCCCAAGCGGTCGCGCACCCATTGCTTTATCGTAGCCGATTTTTGCCAGATACCCTTTTGCTTTTTCACTGAGGGTGATGATTACTTTTTTCGGCTTCATCTGTACGTTGAGCTCGCGAATAAATTTATCCACAATCCCCTCCACTACACTGGAAGGCAATGTCTCAAACTCAACCACGGCATCCAAACGATTACGGAATTCAGGACTGAAAAACGATTTAAGCGCTTCATTGCGGGAAATCGACGCATCGGCGTTGAATCCCATAACAGTACGCTCTGTTGCTCCCACATTCGAGGTCATAATCAGAACAACATTTCCAAAATTTGCCTTATACCCGTTATTATCAGTCAATGTCGCGCTGTCCATCACCTGCAATAATATGTTGACCAAATCAGGATGCGCTTTTTCAATCTCATCGAGCAATAAAACCATATACGGGTGCTTACGCACGGCTTCACTAAGCAGTCCCCCCTGCTCAAACCCGACATACCCTGGAGGTGCACCGATCAAACGGCTAATTGCATGTTTCTCCATGTACTCCGACATATCAAAACGCTCAAAATAAATCCCCATAGACTCGGCAAGCGATTTTGCAAGCTCTGTTTTTCCTACACCCGTAGGACCTGAAAATAAGAAGGATGCGATAGGCTTATTAGGAGCACTCATCCCAGCATAAGAGCGCTTGATCGAGCGAACCACTTTGGTGATAGCATGATCTTGCCCGATTACGAGCGTTTTAAGCTCATCTTCTAATCCTGCAAGCTGTTCACGCGCATCATTCCCAATTTTAGATGTAGGGACCCCTGTGATTTTTGAAATCACCATTTCAATATCATGCGGCGTAACCGTTGTACGCTTATGGTGTTGTAAATGAAAGGATGCTCCTGCTTCGTCAATGAGATCAATCGCCACATCCGGTAAAAAGCGATCGGTGATGAACTTTTTAGACAACTCAACCGCACTACGTAATGTTTTATCGGTGTATTTCACCCCATGATGTTTCTCATATCGTGCACGCAATCCTTTTAGTATTAAAAAGCTGTCTTCAATAGAAGGCTCATTGACATCGATTCGGGCAAAACGACGGCTCAGAGCTCTATCTTTTTCAAAAACCGTACGATACTCTGTATGGGTCGTGGCTCCCATACATTTGAGTGAGCCTGAAGCAAGCGCAGGCTTGAGCTGATTGGAAGCGTCCATACTCCCGCCCCCAACAGCACCTGCACCCACTATAGTATGTATCTCGTCGATAAATAAAATTGCATTAGGATGATCTTGTATCTCATCGATAACCGATTTGAGACGTTTTTCAAAATCGCCACGATATTTAGTACCTGCTAACATTGCGCCTAAATCAAGCGCAAATAACTCTGCATTTTGTAGTATTTTAGGAACATCACCCGCAACAATGCGCAATGCTAGTCCCTCAGCTATCGCCGTTTTACCTACCCCCGGTTCACCAATAAGCAGCGGATTATTTTTCTTACGGCGGCAAAGCGTTTGAATGGTTCGCTCAATCTCGCTTGAACGTCCGATTACCGGGTCAATTTTTCCTTTTATGGCCTGTTCATTCAAGTTGATCGCATACTGATCCAAGGCTCCCTCATTTTCCACGGGAGCTTGCGGCATTGCTATGTCCCGATGCGAAATCGCCTTAAGTAGATCAACACGACTAATGCCGTATTCCTGTAGCAATAGACACGCATAGGTATGATGTTCTTCATAAATAGCAGCAATAAAATCACCAACATCGGCATGCTGCTTTTGGGCGCTGGTTACATGACGCATCATCTCATCGATCATTCGTGCCAATGCTACGGTTTCAAAAGGCTCTTGCGTTACATCGTCCGGCAAAGGCTCAATAGTTTGCATCAAATATTGTCCCAACGATTCGCGTATCATCTGTACGTCCCCGCCGCATGATTCAACGATACTAGAGCCTTCAGGCGTACTCAACAAAGCGAGCATAACGTGCTCAATAGTTAAATACTCGTGACGTTGATGCCGTGCAAATGCGACAGCCTTTTGAAAAATTACATTGAGCTCTGTACTAATCATTACGCCTCCTCCATGACCGCTTTCAGCGGAAATTCACGCTCTCTGGCAAGTGAACTTACCTGATGAACTTTTGTTTCTGCAATTTCATACGAATATGTACCACACAATCCACGCTGCTTTTGATGCACTTGCATCATAATATACTGAGCATCCGCATAACTTTTGTGAAAAATTCGTATTAAAATATCGATGACAAAATCCATCGACGTGTAATCGTCATTTAATAAATAAACGTGATATTGCTTAGGCTCTCTTATACTAAGAGAACCCTCTGTTTGATGTGTGATCTTTGTACTCAAAAATAATTCCCATATGATTTAAAAGAAATAATGTAACAAGGGTTTCGTGTTTTTTGGCTTAAAAAAGAAGATTATAGTAAAAAGGGGGCTTTATAGCCTCCCCGCAGCGATGAAATCTTGGATAATGTGTTCTGGATTTTCCAATCCAATCGAAATACGGATCAAACCGGGAGTTATTCCCAAAAACTCTTTCGTCAACTCATCGAAGTCACGATAAATTGTTGATCCCATATGAAGCCCCAGCGTACGACTATCTCCAATATTAGCTGTAATCGTCATAAGCTTAGATGCATTCAAAAATGCAAAAGCAG
>JAQTOQ010000036.1 GCA_028713245.1 Sulfuricurvum sp.
CAAGGCGTGCAAATCCTTCGTTAATATCCTCTTTGGTAATGGTCAATGGTGGTAGAAAGCGCAAGGTGTTACGTCCTGCTTTGAGGACAATAATTCCTTCATTACGAGCAGCATTGATGATTTTACCCAGAGTATCCGCATCCACAACACGCAATCCGCGCATAAGTCCAAATCCGACATGCTCCAAAAAGATGGCAGGATGCCCTGCTGAAAATTTAGACAACGCCTTTTCAAAATAAATCAACGTCTCATCAAGCTCTCCGCTGTTTTTAAGCTCTTCGAGAATATCAAGCACTTCATTAGCAGCCGCCGTGGAGAGATAGTTCCCCCCAAACGTCGATCCGTGGTCTCCTGCGGCAAAAATATCCAGACGATTGGTCATCACCACACCAATCGGTACTCCTCCGCCTAGACCCTTTGCCAGTGTAATCACATCAGGTTCGATCTCGTACAGATTTGAAGCCAAAAATTCACCCGTACGATAAATACCCGTCTGTACTTCATCAACCATGAGTAAAATATTACGTGATTTGAGCAATGCTGCTAAGGTTTGCACTTTCGCACGATTCAACGGCTGTACTCCGCCCTCGCCTTGCACCAACTCGATCATTACCGCAACGGTGTGCTCATCCAACAGTGATTCAATCTCATCGATGTTTTTAGCATACACAAATCCATCCGGAAACGGTCCAAAATAGTTGTGCATGGACTCTTGACCCGTAGCTTTAAGTGCCGTAATCGTACGGCCATGAAAGGAGTGTTCCAACGTAATGATTTTATAACGCTTCGGCTCCCCATCCACTTCTCCAAATTTGCGGGCAATTTTGATCGCCCCCTCGTTTGCTTCTGCTCCGCTGTTGCCAAAAAAACATTTCATGTTATAACCGCTTTGTTGTACGATACGACGAGCACATTCACCCTGCGGTTCTATGTAGTAGAGATTGGAGACATGAATCACTTTGGACGCTTGATCCGTGATTGCTTTGGTTAAACGGTCATTGGCGTGCCCTACACTGCACACTGCGATCCCTGCTGCGAAATCAATGTATTCTTTTCCATCGCTGTCCGTAAGACGGGCATTTTTTCCCTCTACAAAGCTCAGAGGTTGACGCGCATACGTCGGAAGGACAAATTGATCAAAATTTTGAGTTAACATTTTTCTACCTTTATTTTATTTTCTTGATATACCGCATTTTCACCCTCGTAGCTCAAAAGACTTGGGGTAAGATTATTGACTCCTGGCGTCCCGGCATAGATAATTGCACAATCACCGCGCAAACGCCCATCATGGAACACCGACAATTGTATCGATCCGGTTTTACTGGTTACCCTCACCATCGCCCCCTCTTCAAAACCGCACTGCGGATGCAGATGAATCCCACTTGAACGATGGAACTGTGAATTAAGAGATTTCGCAAATTTAGGCGTTAATAAAAACAGCCCTTCGTCGTCATTTGACCCTAAATCCAGCTCATCCATAAATTCAAATTCACCGCTGTCGGTTTCAAATCCATTTTCGTACGGAATATCAGGCATATTCTTGCGGTAGTCTACACCATTTTTCCTTACCATCTGATCATAAAAAATATCCAGACATTCCTGCTGTGTGGGAATACTTAGATTAAAATGGTTGCATAATTCGTAAGCCAAATCGTATTCACTAATTCCAATCTCGCTCTCACGCAATTTTGACATTTTTTGCAGGCTAAAATCTCCATATGAACTGCGAACATCCTCTTTCTCCAAAAAAGTTTTAGCAGGCAGTATCAAATCGCATGCCGCTGACGTTTCATTTTCATACAGCCCGAAATAAATTTTAGTTCCCGATGCTGCAAATTCTTTGGAAACTTTGACACTATCGGGCATTTGACTCAGCGGATTTCCCCCCTGAACGAATACCGTGTCAAAGATTGAAAAATTAATTGTAGGAATAGGGACTGTTTTTTGCAGTTTACGAAACGGCAGATTTAGCCCTTGTGTCGATGAGCCCAAAAATCCAACCCCGCATCCGGGCTTACCAAATAACCCTAAAATTGCCCCTAACGCATCGATTGCACGCAATACCTCAGCACCATTGCGATATTTTTGAACACCTGTACCCACTAAAATAACTGTTTTTTTGTCTCGAATTAACCCTAATATTGACCCTACTTGTCCCAGCGTCACATCTATGGATTCCAATGTTGCTTTTATACGCAGAGTTTGCGTTAGTTCGTACAAATCGTGATATTCCTTCCCGTACTTTTTCAAAAACTCTTCATCCTGTGACCCTTCAATCACCACAAAACGAGACAATAGTAATGCCAATTGCATATCGCAATGCGGTTTGATCTGGACATGTAGATCGGCTGCTTTTGCCAATTTCGTTTGAACAGGATCAATCACAATAATCGACTTATTTTTTAATGCTCTTAAAACGTGTGAATGTGTCACATGAGGATTACGCCCCCACACGATTACCACTTCTGCCTCATTAATGATATCAGGCGAAAGCGCATAGTTAATCCCACGTCCATCAATAATTCCTGCTTCTCCAGCACCATCGCACAATGAGCCTCGTGTGCCCATTGCATCCATCCCAGCGAAAAAATGCTCCATACTGCGCTGCATAAGACCGATATTTCCACTTCCTCGATAGAACAATGTCTTTTGAGGGTTGCCCTCTTGCAATACACAAAACAATCGTTGCATTGCTTCATCCATCGTAATAACTTTTCCCTCAAAACGAGGCTCCACAATGCGTTGGAATTCATCAAAATGGTTTAGATGAGGACACAAATACCCTTGGGTTATTGGATGACTACCATCACCTTTTAGTTTTCCATTCGTATCAATCACTATACGACAGGCATCGTAACAATCCAGTGGACAAGTTGTAGTTTGACTCATATTAGGTACACTCTTCTTTCATAATACGACTTTTGCATATTTTACAGCGCTATGGCTTTACTTTTTAGTAAAAAAACTATTATTTGTGCTATCATTAATACAATTAATTAGCAGAGGATTAGAATGTCTCTTTTAGAACACGTAGATGCGTCCACTAACCTGGCAAAAAACAACGAAGTACAGCTCCTCATCTTCAAAATTGATGTTGCCGAGACATCGCCCTACTACGCAATTAACGTTTTTAAAACACGTGAAGTAGTTGAAGCAAAACACCATCATCTAACCATAATTCCCTCTTCCCATCCTCTTTTGGAAGGGACTATCGTGTTGCGTGGGCTACAAATTCCAATTCTTAATTTACCAAAATGGTTGGGAGCTGCACTTGACTTGGAGCGTAAAAAAGCATCCAATCTTTTGATTTGTGACTTCAACGGTATCATTATTGGTATACGTATCATGTTCGCCCATCGTGTTATTAAGAAAAATTGGAGTGAGATGCACGCACCAGACAGCTACCGACTAGGGGAAGACGGTCTTGTTATCAACGACACCCGTCTTGATGATGGAAGCTTGTGCTTGGTACTCGACTATGAAAAACTGTTGGCGGATGTTGTCCCGCAGGCAATGGTAAATATCCATGAATCCCCTGAAAATATACAAAATTTAGTGATCCCCGATAAACTAAAAAACGGAACGGTTCTCATAGCGGAGGACTCTAAAACCGCACAGCGTCATCTAAAACAAATATTCACCAATGCTGGACTCTCCTATCTTATATTTAATAATGGAAAAGAGCTCATTGACTATATTTTTGCACACCCAAATCCCTCTTCTATCCCCGCTATTATTACGGATATTGAGATGCCGGAAATGTCTGGATTTACCGTTGTGAAACAACTAAAAGCAAACATAGCAACAAAAAATATTCCGATTATCGTCAACAGTTCGATGACGGGAGAGAATAATAAACGTGAGGCAGCAGGGCTAGGAGCAAATGGTTTTATTAACAAAACCAAAAGTCATGACATCATTCCTCTAATTATTGCTAAAATGGAAGAATGCGCACAAAATCTATTGCCGAGCTAAAAAGAGTAGAGGATAAGAAATTTTCCCGAAGGGGAAAGTAAAAGAGAGGTAGGGTACTAAATTACTCTACGGTAGCAAGTACTTGACCTGTTACGATTTTATCATTTAGCGCAACGTTTAGTGTTGTAACTTTACCCGCACGTGGCGCAAGCACATCAATCTCCATTTTCATAGCTTCCAAAATCATAATCTTATCACCAATATTAACACTGTCACCAACTGATACTAGAATTTTGAACACAGAACCTGGAAGTTCTGCACAAATTGCGTTTGCATTCGCAACGGGTGCTGCTACTGCGACAGGAGCGGCTACTGCTGCCCCTGATGTTACTGATTGAATGTTTGCATTACCCTCTACGATTTGCACGTTGTATTGTTGTCCGTCTACGATTACTGTGTAAGTACCATTTGCCATATTAAAATTCTCCTGTAGTGTTGATTGAAGTGATTCTGGCACTTTTTGACCATTTTTACGTACATTTACCACGGCTTCCCCTTTGAGGAAAGTAATACCTTTAACATCACATGAAGCCGCAATGAAAATATTTTCATCGGTCGCTTCAATCCCTTCTTCTGTTAGTGCTTTTGTCCAATACGCGATCGATTTCTTTTCATCACGATCCGCAATATCAATTGCCTTCTCTGTTGTCGGCTCGAGATTTAACTGCTCTGACGCGATACGAATAACTTCAGTATCAGGCTCCGTTGGTGTTTTACCAAAATAACCCAATACCATTTTTCCATACCCCGGTGCTATTTTTTTCCACGGTCCCATCAATGCATTATTGAGTGCTTGCTGAAAATAAAACTGGGATACCGGAGTGACCGATGTACCATATCCCCCTTTTTCTACCACTTCTCGCATTGCACGAATAACCTCAGGATAGCGATCCAACATGTTGTTGTCACGCATCATCTGAGTATTCGCCGTCAATGCACCACCTGGCATTGGCGAGAATGGAATAAGAGGTGATACTTGTGTCGCTTCTGGTGGTATAAAATAATCTTTTAAGCAGTCACCCAAAACATCTTCATACTGAAGAATTTTCTCTAATTCTAAACCGCCGAGATCAAAATCTTTACCTTTAACTGCATGCAACATCGTCAAAATATCGGGTTGTGACGTACCGCCACTCACAGGAGCTGCCGCCATATCGATGCCATCAATACCCGCATCAAGCGCTGCGAGATAACACGCAACGCTCACACCTGCTGTTTCATGCGTATGAAGTCGTAAATGCATCGATTCAGGGACAAGCTTACGTGCCATTTTAATGGTTTCGTACACTTTTTGAGGACTGGATGTTCCGCTCGCGTCTTTGAAACAAATTGAGTGATACGGAATTCCTGAATCCAAAAGGGCTCTAAGTGTTTTTTCATAAAACGGTACATCATGAGCACCCTCGCACCCTGGAGGAAGATCCATCAAGGTTACAACCGCTTCATGTTTCAACCCATGATGAACAATTCGTTCACCTGAGTATTTCAGGTTTTCAATGTCATTGAGTGCGTCAAAATTTCGGATCGTCGTTGTTCCATGTTTTTTGAACATTTTGGCGTGCAAATCAACCATCTCACGGCTTCCCGTATCGAGCATTACCGTGTTAACACCACGGGCAAGCGTCTGAAGATTTGCGTCAGGACCTACGATGGCACGAAACTTATCCATCATCTCAAATGCGTTTTCATTAAGATAGAAAAAAAGGCTTTGAAAACGTGCTCCGCCGCCGAATTCAAAATGGGTGATGCCTGCTTCTTTCGCAGCTTCTACCGCTGGAAAGAAATCATTCATTAACACATGTCCACCGAAAACGGATTGAAAACCGTCACGGAACGTTGTATCCATAACGTCGATGTATTTTTTTGCCATTTATCTGCTTCCCTACTTCTTTTTATTATGATGATGGATTGCTGCAATAAGTGAAGCAAGCCCCGCCAAATCATTATTTTGACCTGAATTCTCAAGTTCATGATGATGCAGTGCTACAGCAATCGCTGCAACTCTCGCTCTAACGTCATCGTTTTCCAAAGAATGGTGATGCAATGCAGCAGCAATCGCAGCAACTCTCGCACCCTCATTAGGAGATGACTCACTAACACATACTTGTAATTCAGGGAGACTCTTAGACTGAGGCTTCGAGAAATAACCCATCACTCTATTCAATAGTCCCACAGAAAAACCCCTTGTGCTTATTGTATGCGTATCCGCTTTTTGTATGATCACGTGAGTGAGATTCTAGTATAAAGTCCATTAAAATACTTGTTAAACAACTGGAGTAAAAGAAGAGGAATTGATCTCGTACTTGATATGGGAGAAGAAGCTTTATAGAAAGTTATAACTTTAGCGTAGCCAAGGCGAAATTTATTCGCTTTGACCTTTTACTTTATGAGTTTGCCAACTCCCGCAAGTGTGCTTTGTACGCAACAAGATCAAAATCTTTAACACGCGCAACACCATCTTCGATAGCAGCAGTTGCTACCGCCAAAGAAACCGATTCCATAAGACGTTTGTCAAAAGGGGAAGGGATAACATATTCTTTTCCAAAACTCATATCTGTACGGTTGTGTGCTTTGGCAACGTACTCAGGTACTGGCTCTTTGGCCAATGCTGCAAGAGCACGAGATGCTGCCATTTTCATATTTTCAGTGATCTTAGTCGCACGAACGTCCAATGCACCACGGAAGATAAACGGAAAACCAAGAACGTTGTTTACTTGGTTAGCAAAATCACTGCGACCTGTTCCGATAATTAAATCATCGCGAACCGCTTTCGCCAAGTCAGGCATGATTTCAGGCGTTGGGTTAGCACACGCAAAAATAATCGGATTAGGAGCCATTGAGCGAACCATATCTTGGGTAATTTGCTCAGGACCTGAAAGACCCAAAATCATATCAGCGTCTTTACACGCATCTTCTGGTGTACGATCAGCAGTTTCAAGAGCAAACATCTGCTTTTGTTTATTCAAATCAGTACGTCCAGAGTGAATAACCCCTTTTGAATCCAACATGATAATGTTTTTAACACCCAATGCTTTGTACATTGTAGCACACGCAATACCGCTTGCTCCCGCACCGATAACCACTACTTTTAAGTCTTCAGCTTTTTTGCCAGACATTTCAAGCGCATTGATCAAACCTGCTGTTGTGATAACCGCTGTACCGTGTTGGTCATCATGGAAAACAGGAACATTACAAATTTCTTTGAGACGCTCTTCGATTTCAAAACACTGAGGTGCTGCGATGTCTTCGAGGTTAATCCCACCAAACGTGTCAGCAATTGCTGCAACCGTTGCAATGATCGACTCTGTATCATGAACATTGAGCTCAATATCAACAGCATCAACTTTTGCAAACGATTTGAAAAGGACACATTTACCTTCCATAACAGGCTTACCTGCAAGGTGACCGATGTCGCCTAAACCAAGAACTGCCGTACCATCAGAGATAACCGCAACAAGATTCCCCTTATTAGTGTAATCGTATGCGGTGTCGATGTTTTTTTCAATTTCCAAACATGGAAAGGCAACCCCAGGACTGTATGCCATTGCAAGCTCTGCTATTGTATCACATGGTTTTGTAATCAATGTTCCGATTTTACCGCTAGTGTCAAATTTACTACTGGCCTTATGGTATTCTAAGGATGCTTCTTCGAAAGTTGCCATCTATTTCTCCGTGTGTGTTTGTTTTTATGGTGTGTACTTTACCGTAGTGTTGTTTAAGTCTAGTTTGTATTTTTGACCCATGGAATATAAATTAAACTCCATTGAACTTTTGTAACATTTCCTAAAGTTTGGGTTAGCTACAATCCGCATCATTAAAATTATTAACAACAGGAAGCATCCATGAATCTTGACGCAATCGGATACGGTGAAAACCCAGACAAAGTAAAAGCGATTATTGAAATCGCATGTGGCTCTAATATCAAATATGAAGTTGAAAAAGAGAGTGGTGCTTTGGTGCTCGATCGTGTCATGCACTCAGCAATGTATTATCCTGCAAACTACGGTTTTGTGAATAAAACTCTTTCTCAAGACGGTGATCCGGCGGACATTTTGATCCTTACCCAATATCCAATGGTTGAAGGCTGTGTCACCAACTGTCGCTTGGTAGGTGTTTTAATCATGGAAGACGAAAGCGGCATCGATGAAAAACTCCTTGCGGTTCCAACGTCAAAAATCGACCCTACATTTGAAGAAATTCAAGATTTGGGCGATATACCAAAACACACATTGGCAAAAATCAAAAATTTCTTTGAAACCTACAAAATGTTAGAGCCTAATAAATGGGTAAAAGTAAAAGGATTTGAGGATAAAGCATCCGCAACCAAAATCCTCCAAGATGCTATTAGTAATTATAAAGAGTAAGTGACGGTATGATCGATTTTACTACACCGGAATTTTATTCCTATACTATTTTCGGCGTGATTCTCAACTTCGTCTTTTCGATAATATTTGGCGTCTATTTGAGTAATAATATCGGCGTTCAAGAAATGATCCTCTCAAAAGGGGATCAAGAACAACCGTGGTGGATGTTCTTCACCCTTCTTGTCCCTTTTGCCAAAATGGCAATTACTCTCTATCGTGTTGCCATATTGCAGTTTTATTTTCTCAATGAGGGAAAAACGCATAAAGACTTTTGGATTTATCTCACCAATAAGTAGTCCAACAAGACCTAGCGTTTTTTTTCAATACATGTTTGAAGAATGTCGCTTTCGCTTATTCTCCCTTTTTTGCTTTGCCCTCTCAAAAGAGCCTTTTTCAATTTCTCATTCCATTCATTATTTTTATACTTATCATCTACAATTGCCAACCCTTCGTTAAGCAACATCTCACTGTAGCTCTCAGCGCCATTAGCATAGAGGATGCATCCTTTATCGTTTTTTTCATAATGATACGTCTGATATAGGTGTAAATGCTCCTGTGCATACAGTCGCTCGTGTGGATGGTTAACATAAAAAGCATCTACACTTTTTTGACATTGAGCTGGAGAGACCGCATCGCGAATCATCCATTCTAACGTTTTAATTCCATGAGGTTCGCATTTCACAGGTTTATTATTGTCCAAAAGTGTCATAGCGGAATTGTTTTCAATGCTGCTCATTTTCCCTAGCATGATTTTTGCATTTAACGATATTGAAAAACAAAAAAATACGATACAAAAATTAAAACATGTTTCTTTTTTACACATTGATTGTATTTTCCTTCATTTTTAGCTTAAATATAGCTTAATTTTTATTTTAAACTTAAAGCACACCCCACATATGTAACACTCAATAACACTAAACACCTATATAATTGCCGAAACTTAATATTAGTTTTCCCTATGTATAGGGGCAAATGGATGATATTGATAACTTTATCTTAACTCAGATGGTTACCAACTTCATACATGGCTTGGAGGCTTCACAATGGTTTAAACTTTCACTACCAAAATAAGGAGCCATTAATTTTGAAATTTATTTCGTTAATACTACTACTAACCCTCTGCGTCTTTGCAAACAACACCAGTAATCAAATGTCTCCTAAACAACTACACGTTTTACAAACCGTTCGTGACATTGCTAAAAGTATACCTGACAAACATGGAACAACCTATGAGAATACCATTAGCGCTATTTGTATCACAGAAAGTGATGCCGGTGATAATCTCGTAGGTGACTATCATCACAAAAAATCAATCACAAAAGCCTCTCTTGGTGCTATGCAAATTCGTGTTCAAACAGCACGACACGTGTCACAATACGTCAAAAAACTCAACTGGATAAGCAAACTAAGCGATATCCAAATTGCCGCACGTTTATTGGGGGATATCCGTCTCTCCGCAAAAGTGGCTACTTACTATGTCGTACTTTTACACGAGCAGCGCAGTAACTCGTTTCATGCAGTCAGCGGATACAATGGCGGAATGAACAATTACACCTACTATAACAGAGTCATCAAAAACATGGCCGTCGTTGACCGCCTAGTCACCGCTGGAAAACTCTCTTAATTTTTATATATCATCACAAATAAGCTATAATATTCCTAATACGATTAGGAAGGTGTTTTTATGGATGATAATAGACTGAAACTTATTCTTGCAGCTCTTGGTGGGTTGGTTTTCAGTCTTATTTTCATTTTACTCGCTTTTGTCTTACCCCTCAAAGATAATTCCATTAGCAAAGAACTGCAAGCCAAACATACTTTAGAAGAAATTTCCAGAGGAATAAAAGAAGGTCAATACCGTCCGCCTCCCGGAGAGAAGCATTAGGTCATGAAAATCGCAGTTTCCGGTTGCCTTATAGGAGAGAAAATCCGGTATGACGGTGGGGACAGGCGTAATGATTTTATTACCGATGAATTGGGAAAATTCGTCAAGTTTGTCTCTTTTTGTCCCGAGCATTTGGCTTTTGGCACCCCACGTCCCTCCGTACACTTAGTAAAAGAAGGAAAAACAATCCGTGTGCACTCCGATCAAGAGGGTCATGACTTAACCCAAGCTTTGATTGAAAAAAGTCTCTGTGAAGTTGCACGTTTAGAAGCATACTCTCTTTGCGGAATAATTTTTAAATCCAAGTCTCCCAGCTGCGGAATGAAAAGCACCAAAATTTATCTCGAAAATGAGCTTTGTGATGAAACAGTAGATGGCGTTTTTATGGCAATGTGTCGTGAGCGTTTTCCAGACCTTCCTATGGAAGAAGAAGGACGGCTTGAAGATCCTTCTTTGCGAGAAAATTTCCTCATGAAGGTATATGAGTATCATCGGATTCAAACACTCAAAACCGCTATTTCTGACAAGGAATTTTTATGAAAGCTTGGCTAATCCTCATCACACTTTGGAGTACACTATAGTAAGTATTCATTATCCATTTAACGCTACTATGCCGTTTATCTTTTTTAATTATTTGAGGATCTCATGACACAAATTTTTCTTTTAGCCTTTTTAGCCGTAATCTTTTATTGGATATCCAAGGGATATTCACGCTATGAGGGAAGCGAATATTCTCAAAACCAGTTTAGAGGCTTTGTCCTCACCCGAGAATCTCTTGCCAAAAGCGAGCTTGGGCTCTTTGTCGCGTTGACGGCCAAAGTTGCCAAAGCCGATGGTAGGATCGATGAACTCGAAGCCGAACTTGTGGGCAATATGTTCAATGATATTAGTGCTCTGTTTCCCCAACCGGAAACTGCGAAAAAGCTCCTCAAAGAGA
Organism: Sulfuricurvum sp.; assembly: GCA_028713245.1. Classification (GTDB taxonomy): domain Bacteria; phylum Campylobacterota; class Campylobacteria; order Campylobacterales; family Sulfurimonadaceae; genus Sulfuricurvum. The sequence goes on from JAQTOQ010000036.1 coordinate 11,162, forward strand.
TTTTTGACATCGAAAAACAAGTACCGCATAACCTCGATACTGTAGCACATGCATTGTATGCGATTATCGGAAATGATTCACACAAACGTATTCAAATGATGCAATTTCTCGTCAATCTCGCCTACATCGATGGAACCCTAAGCCATAGCGAAGAATCGATGCTCACAAAAATTGCGGCATTTTTACATTTCAATACCAATGAGCTCACAGCAATGCTTGAGCAATTCGGATCGTTTCACCACAAAAGCGTCAAAGAAAGTTCAATCGATCAAGCCTATACACTTCTCGATATCACAAAAGAAGTGAGCAATGACGAAGTCAAGAAAGCCTACAGAGCGCTTGTAAAACAATACCATCCCGATATTGTAAAAGCACAAGGGGTGAGTGAAGATTACATACAAGCCGCAACCGCTAAAGTACAGGAAATCAACGCAGCATACGAAATGATCAAAAAACAGCGCGGGATTTAGCGGAGAACGAAATGCCCTTTATTCTTAACTATTTCTTCGGATATTGGAGTAGATACTCTCAAAACAGTGATGACCGACAGTGCGAAAAATAAAAGGCTAGCATAGGACAAACACCCACCTATGCACATCCAATAAAGCGGAGAATGTTTTTTAGACAACATGGTAAACTCCTTGCGTTAAAAAAAGTGGTAAATGGTACAGCTGAAATATAAAATCAGTATTTAATGCAATTAGTTAATTCTAGTCACTATGTATAAGTTTACTTTTAAATATGCTAGACTATTAACCATGATAACATTCAAACCTGACGCAAAAATCAACATTATGACGCCTCACCAAAACAAAGCACTTGGCATTGCCCTCTCCCTAGCAACCCCTGTACAACTGGAGCAGTTAAAAGAAGGAAAAGATTTAAAATCAGTTGTCAGTTCCCTCTTCCATTCCAAACTCACCAATACAAAATCTGATCAGGTGCTTCTGGATATTCTCAAAACAAACAGTATCTTTAAGCAATTTGGCAATTTTACGCATGAGCTCAAAAACTTTGTAACAACACTCAAAACCAATCCCGAGCTCGCGCCAAAACTCTCGCGGCTCGAGAATGCCCTAAAATCGATTGAAACAGTAGATCTCCCAATCCTAAAAGGACAAATTGCAAATTCCGGTGTATTTATGGAATCCAAAATTGCCTTAGCAACTGCACCCATGCAAATCTTGCGAGAAACACTGCAGACTCTTCAGCACGCATTAGCCCAAACCACGCAGAGTGAAGCCAAAAATCTAGGACTCGATTTAAGTGAATTTTTACAACATCCTATTTTGAACAAAGCAGCTGAGGATATAGGGTCTGCTCATACCCTTATCAAAACACTTCAAACCCTTACCGATACACTTGAACGAATTCTGCCAAAAATAGATCCTCTCACACCGCACGAAGCAAAAGCGGTCGAGCAAATCCATATAAGTCACAAACAATTGGCAACATTTACAAAACCCGAACATCTTTTGATACAAAGCCAGCTGGAAGAGCATCTATCCTACGATGTTAAATCCCAACTCCTGAAGCTAGGCGAAGAACTCAAGACGCTCGCCGCTCCAGTTTCCAATGAGATACAAACCAAACTCGATCAACTCCTCACCAACATCGACTATCACCAACTGCTCTCTCATTTGGAGGGATCGAATACGCTGTATTTTCCATTTTCATGGGACGTGCTCGAAAAAGGATCTCTGGCTTTTAAAAAACGTGATGGAAAGAAATTTTATTGTGAGATCAATCTAGAGCTCAAAGAGTACGGAAAAATTGATCTCATGATGGCACTGTACGAAGGTAATCAAATCGAAATTCAAGCACATACTGAAAAATCTGCCTCTAAAACTCTCATTCAAGAGCATTTACCTACGCTACGTGCCCTTCTGACCCAAGCAGGAATTAATCCTAGAGCCATACGCGTATATGACGCCAAAGAGTCCACAGCCCCATCAAAAACCGCTTACACACCTGATGATACCGATTTCAATGCGGGGTTTGAGGTAACCGTATGAGAAAAGCCGTTGCGCTTCGTTACAATCAAGACAAAGAAAACTCTCCTCGCGTCGTTGCGACAGGTAAAGGAACAACCGCAGAGAATATCATCAAAATCGCACAACTGCACAATCTCCCCATCCAAGAAGATGCCGACCTCGTCGAACTCTTGAGCAAAGTGGAGCTGGATAAGGAGATACCTGAAAAACTGTATCTGGCCGTTGCGGAAGTATTTCGATTTTTGTACGATATAACGCGTCAAAAATAATTGGACTATTTTTTGCTCTAGTTCTTCATACATACCGTATGAGGAGCATAGGTGCAGGTTCAAACAAAGAGTTCATCCTCTTCTTTTAACTCTTATGAAATCCAAAACGATCCCTTACAAGAGCAGCTAAAAGGTGACTTTATCACAGTTGCTTCACAGCTCAGCTCCTCAGAAAAACGTCTATATAATTCCATGATGTACACCCAGAACTATGAAGGGGCAAAAGAAATTATTAACCTTGGTTTTATGCGTGCTACTGATCTTGAGAAATCTGACAAACCAACTAGACTGCTTGATATTAAGGCGTAAGTATTAGCGCGAAATCACCTTCAACTCATTCGCATTTTTATCCCTATCACTAAGCGCTTTAAGTTCATATCGATGTTCAATCAGTTTTAGTATTGAAGTCGTATCGTAAGGGGTATGATCGATAAATCCACGCTTTGAATACGGAGAAATAATAATTGCCGGTATGCGTGTCCCAGGACCCCATTGATCTACCTTTGGCGGTGATACGTGATCCCACAATCCTCCGTTTTCATCATAGGTTACAATGACTATAGACTTCTTCCAAACTTTTTGGTTTGTCTTAATAGCTTCAACGATTTGTCGCAG
>JAQTOQ010000037.1 GCA_028713245.1 Sulfuricurvum sp.
GTGTGCGAGACAAGTCAAACTCTTCAGTAATAGGTTCTTGCGCGAGATTCTCTGTAAGGATGGCAATGAGTTTTGGATTAGGCTTGCTAATGAGTTCCGAAGCCATTACTGCAAAGATGCCGGATAGATAATTGTCAGCATCCAAATGATACGAGCGTAGAAAATAGTCATATGCTTTGGCATAGTCACCCAATTGAGCGTAGGTAAGTCCTAAATTGTAGTTGAGTATTGAGTGTTGCGGATTTTTGGTTAGCAGTTTGTTGAATTGTGTATTGGCATCTCTTAAGTGGTAGTCGAGTGCTTTTTGTATTCCCATAGCAATACCATAATCAACATCCGAGGCATAAACACTTTTGGTCAGGTACTCTTTTGCGGCAGCTGCATCATCGATGTAAAGATTGGCATTCCCTTTTTGAATATAACCTACTGTTTGAGTAGCATTAAAAATTTTATACGGCGCCAAAGCAAAAAGCTTTTGGTAGGTTTGTGGGTGAAACTTTGCATTGACCGTACGGTAGGATTTTTGCACGGAGTCAGGGGCAAATAATCCAGGCTTTAGGAAGATTTTGATGGGATATGGGGTATAAACATCATTGGGATATTCATCCGTCAGCTTACTTAGAATGCTTGCCGCTTCTTCGTGTAATCCTAATTTTAGGTCTACATAGACCAAAGAGAGGCTCTCTTCTATGGGCTTTTTATTTTGTAAAATGGCGATATTAAAATATTCACGGGACTTGTCCAAGTTTCCGGCATTAGCGTACAGAGAACCCAACGTAAATGAATCAATTTCTTGCTTAGGATTTTCGAGTGCTTTAATAGCTGCGGCATAGTTCCCGTACAGGGTATTTATCTTTGCTTTCATCTTATTTTGTATGATAGGATATTCATTGGTTGTGGGATTATTGAGGGCGCTGAGTGCTTCTAAATAGTGTCCTTTATAGTAATTGATGAGAGAATAGTAATAGGAGTACATCGGAGAATTACTTTCTGCGCTCAAATAAGCATTCGCTAAGTCTATGTAGTAATTAAAATTTTCTTCTTGTTTTAAATGCAAACAGCAGACGGCTGCATTGATAGCACTGACACAGCGGTTCTCACTATTTGCAATAGAGCGTTTGAAGTTTTCTAAAGCCCCTTCATAATCTTGTTCTTTGAGTTGCACGACTCCTAGATTGTATTGAGAGATGGATTCTGAATACAGCGCGATTTTTTCATACAGCTTGAGCGCTTCGGCTTGATTTCCATTGGAATACATATAATTTGCCCGCTCAATCATGTGCTCAAGCTCGCTTGGCTCGATTTTTGAATCTTGGGGATTTTTTGTGGGAAGTAGATCCTCTTCTTGTATGGCGGCTTTGTTCCTTGAATGTGAAAGAAGTACGAAGGTAGCTCCACCTGCAAGCAGTAAGGTGCTTAATGCCGCAGCTAGGATAATTATTTTTTTCTTATTGAAGACAGAAGGGGCATTGGATACCGTGGAGTCATCAGGAGCACCTTTTGATTCGATACCTGCGGCATCGGATTCTTCGATGATGATAATTTCTTCGTCTAGATCTTCAGCCATGAATTCACTTTATGGTTTATAAATATTTTTGCAATACAGCAGGAATCACAATTGATCCGTCTTCTTGCTGGAAATTTTCCATTATAGCTACCATCGTCCGACCAACGGCTAAACTTGAACCGTTGAGCGTATGGGCAAGAAGATTTTTTCCTTCTTCTTTATAGCGAATCTTGGCGCGGCGGGCTTGGAAGTCTCTTGTATTGGAGACCGAACTGATCTCGCGGTAGGTGTTTTGCCCCGGCAACCACACCTCCAAATCGACGGTTTTTGCCGCTCCAAATCCCAAATCTCCGGTACATAGAGTAACTAAGCGATGAGGTAGACCAAGAGCGCTCAGCAAATCTGAGGCACACGCGACCATATCTTTAAACACGGCATCGCTTTGATCAGCGCGGGTAATGGCAACCAGTTCCACTTTATGAAACTGATGCTGACGAATCATCCCGCGTACATCACGTCCGCCACTTCCTGCTTCTTTACGGAAACATGAAGTATAACCACACATCTTGATCGGCAGTTCTGTAGCGTTCAAAATTTCGTCTTGATAGAGATTCGTAATCGGGACTTCGGCAGTTGGGATCAAAAAGAGCTCTTCGTCTTCGATCTTGAACAAATCGTCTTCGAACTTTGGAAGCTGTCCTGTCCCCTCAAGGGCATGGCGATTAACGAGCATTGGAACACTCACTTCCATAAACCCGCGTTCGCGGTTGAAATCAAGCATGAAGTTAATCAGTGCACGCTCAAGCCGTGCACCCATCCCTAAAACAACTGAAAAACGGCTTTTGGCAAGCTTCACGCCACGCTCAAAATCGATCCAGCCGTTTGCCTCAGCAAGTTCCCAATGTTCTTTTGCAGTAAAGGTAAAAGTAGGTGGGACGAGAACTTTTTTGATCTCGATGTTATCATTTTCATCTGCACCATCAGGAACATTAGCATCGGGGAGATTTGGGACACGCATTATGATAGCATCGAGAGCATCTTCTGCAGCTCGTTGTGTGTCAAGCAGTTCATTAAGAAGAAGTTTGTTCGTATCAACTTCTACTTTGAGGTCATCGGTACTCTTCCCCTCTTTTTTATAGTGTCCAAAAAGTTTACTGAGTTCATTTTGTTTTGCTTGCATTGTTTCGTAGGCAAGTTTTGCTATTTTTAGGTCTTCATTGGCGGTTTTTAATTCTGCTATCATCTCGGCAGAGACTTTTTTGCGCATAAGCGCAGATGCGGTTTCGTCAAAATTTTTCTGGAGTAGTTTTACATCGATCATATAGGCTCATTCCTGCTTTAAAAAGTGATCAATTATAGCCTAAAGAGGCTGAAATTAGCTCAAAATAGCCTTTGCTAATTCAAACTGATTGGCTGTCATAATGTGGATTTTCGGGTGAAGGGCTTTTAGATCTTCAAATAGTTTTTTACTCAGATTAAATCCTACTTTATACTCTTCTTCAACACTCACTAAAGAGGCTTTTTCAAGTGCTTCTACCCATTCTTGTGGAACATGAATCCCTGGAACATTTTCATCTAAAAATCGGGCAGTGCGCAATTTTGTGATCGGGAAAAAACCTAAAATGAGGACGCAGTCTTCACTCTCGGGATTTTGTGCATTGGATTGTTCCATCATGCTTAACAGTTGTTGGGCGATTGTTGTGTCGTAAACAGGTTGTGTGACGAGAGCAATCGCGCCATGGGTAATTTTTTTGATCATTTTTTTCTGCAAAGCATTGGCATTTTTAGAATAGGAGTCAATGACGGCAAAGGGATATATTTCTTGCACGGGAGCGATGAGCTTTTGCTCAGCCAGATCGGTTCCGCCATTGAGCGTAGTGATAATATCCAGCAATAGATTGCTGTTGCCCTCAAATACCCCTTTAGAATGGGGTTGATCGGAGTAGTGGGCGCTGTCGCCCGTAAGAGCGAGAATGGCACGAACGTTGGACTCATTGGCCCCCAATAAATCACTTTGCAGGGCGATACGATTGCGATCACGCATGCTCATGGTGGCAAGCGACGGTTTTCCAAAGTGATCTTGGAGTCTCATGGCCGCGAAGAGGGCATTGTACTTGAGTTTGGCGAGAGGATTGTCAGTGGTGCTAAATCCATCAACAAGGGAATCAAGGCCAAGAGATGCAATTTTTTCAATAGTGGGTGCAAATTGGGCGGAGCGTGATGGAGTTGTTTCCAATGTGATGAACGTGCCGTGACGAAGTTTCTGGATAAATGATTCGAACAAAAGGTGCCCTTCGATATAATTATCTTATTATAACAAACTAGGATATATGTTTTGATGAAATTGTGCGTATTTGATTTCGATTCGACGTTGATGGATGGCGAAACGATCGATTTTTTTGCAGAGGCGATGGGAATAGGGGTAGAAGTCTCCGCTATTACCGAACGGGCAATGAACGGTGAGCTGGACTTTTTTGAAAGCTTGCAAGAGCGTGTCGGATTGCTTAAAGGACTTGAGTTTTCCAAAGTAGAGGAAATTTGTCATCATCTTCCTTATATGAATGGCGCGATAGAAACGATTGCTGATCTTAAAGCGCGTGGATTGAAGGTTATCTGTTTTAGCGGAGGATTCCGAACAGCCACCTCGTTTGCAAAAAATACTTTGGGATACGATGCTGATTTTTCAAACGTATTGCATGCCAAAGATGGGAGGCTAAGCGGACTGGTAGGTGGAGATATGATGTTTGATTACTCCAAGGGTGATATGCTCCTGCGTCTTCAAGCCCTTTTAGGGGTAACGCCTGAGCAAACGATTGTTGTTGGAGATGGTGCCAATGATCGCTCTATGTTCGCCCATGCGGGGACACGTGTCGCATTTTGTGCCAAAGAGATACTGAAAAAAGAAGCCAATATAATCGTCGAAACCAAAGATCTAACCCAAATTATTACAAAGGTATTTAATGCTTGAGAACTCTCTATGGTTGCGGTACAACCCTACAAAAACTATGCGCGAAGTATTGGCACGAATTTATGCGTGCAGTGCTGTAGAAGTCAATGACGATGAGCGTATTTTATATGCCTCTTTAAAGCGTCATTTGACAAAAAAAGAGCTTCGTATGATTATTATGAATGAAGCAGAGGTTAGCGCTGAAGAAATAGCGACTGAAGTAGGCATGAATGCGGCTGAATTGAAAAAAGCGCAGTATAAGGCATACCGAAAAATTCGTCAAGAAAAAATTCGCAATGATGTAAAAGCAGGGCCGCAAATTGAAGCAGTTGTTGAAGCCGTTGACGAAGAATAATTAGTACATTTTGATACATGCAGCTTGATTTTTTTTTAAACTAGTTGAGTGCTAGGATTATATTAATCATTCATTTATTTATTCTGAGATAATATTAGGAGACGAAAGATACCTTTGCCTTTTTACTGAAAATGTGAAGGTGTCTTTAATCGCTATAAATAAAGGGGAATGATATGACAAAGTCAACTTCATTGTTGCTTGCAACAGTTGTCGCTTTCGGTATGATGGCTACAACTGCATCTGCAGATATCAAAAAAGGTCAAAAGGCCTATTTGAAAACATGTAAAAGCTGTCATGGTAACGGTACTAAAGGTGCTGCTATGCATACACAAGCAGAGTGGGAAGAGTTATTTGCTAATAGTGGTGAGAGCATCATCAAAAAGCATGCAGGAACCAAAGCTGAGGCATTCTTCAGTGGAAGTACATTTGGAAATACTTCACAAGATCTTCGTGATTTCTTATTTGAGTACGGGAATGATTCGGGCAACGTCCCTTCTTGTGGCTAAGTCTCCTTTCACCTCTCCCTACGAGGGGTGAGTTCTCTTTATTCTTTCTTTAATTATTTCTCTTCCGTTATTTTTAATACTTCATCATTAAAGCAGTCAGCTACAATTTGTCCATTAAAGCGCATTTTTAAGGATTTCAATGAAGATAGTCGTTTGCGGTATGAGCGGTTTTGTGGGGAATGCATTGTATGATTTTTTGAGTGCACAGCATCATGAAGTTGTTTCACTGAGCATTCGCTCCAATTCTTCGGTTGAATCCATTGTAAAAGTGCTCGATGCCTCGGATGTTGTTATCAATCTTGCTGGTGCAAATATTTTGGGTCGCTGGAGTGCCTCGTATAAAAGACTATTACGTTCAAGTCGATTAGAAACAACAGACGCTCTTACACATGCGCTAACACACTGTTTTAGTCCACCCCTTACATTGGTCAATGCTTCGGCAGTTGGCGTGTATGACTCCTATCATCAGCATGATGAGGATTCTCGATATTTAGGAAATGACTTTTTAGCTACTTTGGGGCAAGATTGGGAAGAAAAGGCATTGAACGCACGAGGTTTGGGAACGCGTGTATGTATTATGCGTTTTGGGGTCGTGTATGGTAGCGATGGCGGTGCCATGTCTAAAATACTACCACCATTTAAGCTGGGCCTTGGCGGAAGAATGGGGGATGGGTTTCAGATGATTTCCTGGATTCATTTGGAAGATTTGGTACGGGGATGTCTGTTTTTAATTGAGAATCAAGAACTTGAAGGGATTTTTAATTTCACTACACCCGAACCGATTTGCAATCTAGAACAAACTAAAATGATGGGAAGGTACTTGCATCGCCCGACATTTATGAGTCTGCCTTCATGGCTTGTTAACCTGATTTTTGGCGAGGGTTCTTGTGTAATGCTTGATTCCAAAGAGGTGTATCCAAAGCGTTTACAAGAGGCAGGTTTTACGTTTCGCTTTCCTACATTTGGCAGTGCGATGGAGCAAATTGTTCACGACCAAGAATAAGCAACGCTTCGTCTAAGACATATGGGTTTAGGGCAACCTCTGCAATGGTTTTGAAGTTAAAGTGGCTTTTAGTGTAGCAAATTACCGAGTTGTTATTTCCCTCGAGCAGGGCATCGATTGCATGTGTGACAAACTGATATGCCATAAGCCTGTCGTACACACTCGGATTTCCTCCTCTTTGTATATGTCCCAATATGCTGACGCGTGATTCAAACCCCAACTCTTTTTCAAACCATTGGGCTACTTCGGGCGCATTTCTAAGCCCCTCGGAAACAATGGCGATGAAATAGTCCCGTCCTTTGCGTATTTGTGATTCAAAGCACCCTTTATACTCACGGATGTCTATAGGAATTTCGGGAATCAAACATACTTCCGCTCCTGATGTGATGGCGGATACAAGCGCCAAATAGCCGCAATCACGCCCCATGGTTTCAATGACAAATGCCCGCCTAAACGAGGAAGCGGTATCCCGGATGGAATCAATTGCATTTTTGATGACATTGAGCGCCGTGTCTACTCCTAAGCAATAGTCGGTGCCGTTGATGTCGTTGTCAATTGTCGATGGGATACCACAAAAGGCAATGCTGCTTTCGTTATGAAAACGTTCCATACCTCTAAAACTACCGTCTCCGCCTAATACGATTAGTTTGCTAATCCCTTTGTCCCGTAAATTTTTAGCCGCTATTGTACGATAGGAGCCTTCTTTGAATCGCAGTGAACGTGCCGATCGAATTTTGGTTCCTCCGCGTATCATAATCCCGGCCACGTCTTCGTAATGCGCTTCAACAATATGATTATCGATGAGTCCTTCATAGCCGTTGTAGACAAAATAGGGCTGCATGTTTTTGGCATACGCGTATTCAACAAATCGTTTAAGGGCGGGATTCATTCCTGAAACATCACCTCCGGAACATAGAATAGCTATTTTGTCCATTTGCTCTCCTTTAGGGTAAGGGTGAGCCATGATATGCATTGGAGCGAGAGATTATGGGTTGCATTATTTAGTGCGGTTACGCCACCTTTGGCATCTTCTGATGGGGATGGTTCGGTTATTATGAAGCGCTTGGATGCAATTGTTGTTTTGGTTTTTGGGTCAATGAGTCGATAGGTGATATCGATTAGTCCTTCACTGCTTGAGTCGTTATGAAAGCAATGGTAAAATGCATTAAGATCTGATTCTAAGGTTAAATCCGCTGTTGCGCTTGAGGTGGATGGAATAAGGGTCCCGAAAAGGTGTTGATTCTGTAGGGAAGAATAAAGGGCACGATCGATCATGCTCGAAGGGGTATCTGCCCATCTGCTGTACAAATAGGCATCAATACTCGAGGTCTCTTTAAGATAATAAAATTGCGTTGATGCAAGAGAGGCAATACTGCGAGTGGAAGAAAGTTTGAGCGTCCCCTTGATGTTGTTGGTGAGTTCACTTATTGGCGTATAGGAGGGGAGAATGGTATATTCATAGGTTGCGGGACGGATGACGGAACACCCTGTGAATAGTAAGATAATGGTGATCAATAAAGCAATTTGTTTCATGGTTATTCTCCTGGCCCTGGATTGAGTTTTGATTGTTTGAACAGTAAATCAGAAGGACTTTCCCGCAATGATTTTAGGGTGAGCTCCATCTCGTTTTGCAGCACACGCGATTGTGCTAATAGCTCGTTAAGTTCAACAGTTGAATTCGCAGTAATGGTTTGTAGGTCATAGTCACCGCGATTTATAGAAGTGTCGATTTTTTCTAGGAGGGCATTGGTTTTTTTCGAGGTTGCTTCCCATGATTTCATGGTAGGTGAGAGTCGTTCGCTCATAGTTATTTTAAAGGTTTCCATGGAGCCTTTGACGGTATTGGCGGAGTCGCCCACTTTGATCATTGCTTGATCAATATGTTGTCCTGTTTGTAGGGAATTTTTGAGTAATAAATCGATTTCGTCCTGATAGCTATTGATGCGCTGGGTTAATATTTTGAGATTACCCAGGGTGTCGGAAAAGTTTTTGATATTTTGAGGGCTCATCACTGCGTTGGTATGATCGAGGGTGCCTGAGAGTTTGGTGATAACACTGCTGAGAGTTTCATCGAGGCGTTTTATAAGAGATGGGGCTGTGGGAATAACGGCTATGGTGTCGTCTGAAGTAATGATTAACGGGGACATTCGAGATCCTCCCTTGATTTCGATAAATGCGAGCCCTGTAATACCGAAAAATTGGAGCATTGCCGTTGAATCGGTTCGAATAGGGGTCTCTTTTTTAACTTTTAGGGTCAGTTCTATCTCTTCGCTATTTTTGGGATTGATACGAATGGAGGCTACTTTCCCGACATCAACGCCGTTGAATTTAACTGCAGCTTCGGGTGCTAATCCTGCCGCGGATTCAGTGAGATATACTTTGTAGTTGCAATAGGCATTTGCATTGTCATTATATTTACCAAGCCAGAATGCAAATACAATGAGCAAGCTGGACATTAATAAAACAAAAGCTCCTACGAGTGTATAGTTAACCTTGGATTCCATGCGCTTCCTTTTGAAAGAAATAATCAATAATTGGGTGATCCACGGCAAGTACTTCATCAAGAGATCCTTGCGCAAGCACCTTTTTTTCACCTAATAATGCAAAACGGTCCACAATATTATGTATGGTATCTAAATCATGAGTAACCATGACCACGGTAAGCCCTAAAAGATCTCGTAATTGCTTAATGAGTGCGTCAAATTGTCGTGAGCCCAATGGGTCAAGACCTGAAGTGGGTTCATCTAAAAAAAGTAGTTTTGGATCAAGGGCAAGAGCCCGAGCGAGTGCGGCACGCTTGACCATCCCTCCGCTGAGCTGGCTTGGATAGAGATGAATGGAGTGTGGAGGTAAGCCTACTACATCGATTTTGAGTTTAACGAGCTCGCGGATGAGGTTGGGAGGTAATTCAGTGTATTCTTTATATAAAAGAGCGATATTCTCTCCTACGGTGAGAGAGGAGTATAATGCTCCTGACTGGAACAATACTCCCCATTGTTGGCGCAAATTTTGAGCTTCTGAAAGTGAGAGGTTGGCGATGTCTTTGCCAAAAATATGAATAGAACCACTTTTCGGTGTTTGCAGCATTATCATTTCTCGCAGCAAAGTGGATTTTCCCGAACCGCTCCCTCCCAGCAAGGCATAAATTTCATTTTCATGAATCGTACAGCTAATGGAATCATGAATGAGGTTATCGCCAAACATCGTGACAATATTATGCGCTTCAATAACAATTGGATTCATAGTTTGAGCTTTGTTAAGAGAATCGAAAATAAGGCGTCACAGGCTATTACGAGGAAGATGGCATTAACAACACTTTTCGTCGTGAATAAGCCGATGCTTTCAGTATTGAGGGAGACTTGAAATCCACGATAGGTGCCCACTAGCGCAATCAAAAGTGCGAAAAATGGTCCTTTGGCAATTCCGATGATAAAATGCCGAATAGGCAGGGCTCCTTGAAGTCGGTTGATGAATTCAGTATAGGAGAGATGTGACTGGGTGCTCGCAATGATCATTCCTCCAAATATACCGATAATATCGGCGAAAAAGATGAGCAAGGGCAAAACGAGCATTAATGCAATCACTCGCGGCCAAACCAAAAAGAGATAAGGATGAAAGCCCATGGTTTTCATCGCATCAATTTCCTGGGTCATTTTCATAGCTCCGATTTGCGCGGTAAAGGCAGAGGCACTGCGCCCTGCGATAACAATTGCCGTAATAAGAGGGGCAAGCTCGCGGCTAAGTGAGATACCAATCATATCAACAATTAGTATGTCGGCGCCGAATTTTTGGAGCTGAACGATGCTTTGAAATGCAACGACAACGCCTATAAGAAAAGAACTGACCGCGATGATGGGAAGTGCATCAAATCCTGCGGTGATTATATGATAACTAATCGCGCGATAACGAATAGTGGAGGGGTGAAATAAGCTATCAAGAAAGACGACGAACGCCTCTCCTAGAAAATCCAAAAAGCGATCAACCCCTTGGATCCAGTGGTGCATTTCGCGCCCTATTCGATAGACCCAATTGTGCTGTTTAGGTGGCAATGTATCTTCGTTCGGATGGGGGTAGAGGAGACGATAGAGACGAAGATGCTCTTCTTTTTTTCCAATAATCTCTGAGACAAATCCTTGTTGGGCATATTTTCGGGAGTACAAACTCCATAAAGCCACTCCTGAGGAATCAAATTTATTGATGAGAGTAATATCCCATTGCAATGGTTTGGTGGGGGTAAAAGAGTCTAAGCTAGTAGCAACAAGAGAGAGAGAATACAATGTCCAATCTCCCTCACACTGAAACAGGTGATGCGAAGCCGTATCAATAATCGTAAGAGTAGCGACAGATGAGCTTTTCATGGCTTATTGTAACATAAGCAGATCAACTTTCAGACATATAGGGATAAAATACAAAATTCAATATGGACCAAGCATTGCTTTAGATAAGTACATTGAGCGAGATACAGGAAACAATTATGAATCTATTAAAAATTATAGGGATATGTTTAGCCCTTTCACTCACAGCATATGGGAGTATTGACAAGCGGGAGTTAGACGAACTCAAAATGGGAGCATTGGTCGTTAAAGATTTAAAATCAAAACATGTTTTGTATGCCAAAGATGCCGAAAAACGGGTTAGCCCTGCGAGTTTAACCAAAGTCATGACGGCAATTTTGGCAATACAAAGCGGTAAAATGGGGCAAGCTGTCACGATAACACGAGAAATGACCCAAGTGAAGCCGACAATTGCAGGTTATAAGCGCGGTGATGTTGTATTGATGAGTGATTTGGTAAAAGCGGCGATGATTAAGTCGGATAATGATGCGGCAAAAGCAATTGCTATTTTTATTGGTGGAGATGAAGAACATTTTGTAGTCTTGATGAACATTCGTGCTAAACAGCTGGGAATGAGTCATACGCATTTCAGTAATCCATGCGGATACGATGCAAAAGATCATTATTCTTCACCTAATGATTTATTAAAAATGACCGAATACGCTATTTCCAGTCCAACATTTAATGCGATTAGTAAACTAAACAGCCATACGTATTATGCCCTTAACAAGGGAAAGATACGACAATTTACGGCATACACACACAACCGTCTTCTTAATCGTTATGCGTATGCTGTAGGAGTCAAAACAGGATTCACCAACAAAGCAGGAGCGTGCTTAATCGCTCGTGCGAAAAAAGACGGGAAGGATTGCCTAATCGTTATGATGAATTGTAAAGTAGATCGCTGGAAAACGGCGAAAGTGATTTTTGAGCAGGTTTTAAACGGTTAAATATCTCTGTAAAAAAGTTTTATAGAGGGTTGTTTTTTCGTCTCGCGTCATTGATGCATGGGCAGGAGAGGTGGAGGGAAGCAGCTCCATCTCAATGGGCAACTCTTTAAAATATTTTTGAAACAGATCAAACGCTTTCTTCCCCGTAAAGCCTATTGCTGCGATGTTGGGATGGGTTTGCAACAGCTTCTCAAAATCGTTGGGGACAATCCCTTTTAGATTACTATCACTCGAATTTTCCCTCTCGCAAGAACCAATCACATCCCACAAGCCGATTTTATGGGCTAAGCAAAAGGCTCTTTTCGTTTCATTGTCTGTCAGGATCACTTTGAAAATTTTCTCCATGATTGGCCAAAAGGCATTACGCGAGTGGGCATAATAAAAAGAGTGTTCAAAAGATGCGATACTGGGAAAGCTGCCTAAAAAAAGGATGCGGGTATTGTCATCGATGATGGGAGAAAAGGGGTGGGAGTAATTTTGCATATGGAATTGTAGCGAATTTCAATTCTACTTATTTTTCTCCATTTGCAATTTTTTCCAATCGTTGATAATGCTCTTTAGCTTCATTCACCGCCTCTTCGAGTTTAAATCCTTGCATTACTTTTTTATAGAGTTCGGGTTTGTATTTACGCCAGTTGTAGAGAGTTTTTGTATCAATATCCAAAATACGAGCCATATCTTGTTGTGTCAGTTTCATCGATACCTTCATAAAGTTTTTTTTGACTATACACAAAGAATTTTTTATAAAAAATTCAGGATATAATGCTTAAATAAATATAATAATAAGGAAATATTGCCTATACTTTTTGATAAAAAGGATTATTTGCCAAAAAATAAAATAAAAAAGGAAAATAATGACGGAGCATTTAATGACAACCACTCGAGTATGGGAAGTTCATGAACAAGTCTTTCAAAAACTTAAAGCTCTTGGACAGTTCCCTTATCCTGAAATTTATGAAAAGCTATTTTATTCAATTATTAATGAAAGTGCCGATGAAGAACTTACAAAAATTTTAGGAAAGAATTTCTCTTTATGTGAAAAGGTTGAAAATACTATAAATTATTTAGAAATAGTTCAGATGTTACTTTCATCTTTTACCGAAAGTCATAGCGACATAGCAAGAATAGCTTCAATTCAGCAGGGTCATTTGGAGCGAAGTACGCCAAAAAACTCTGAATGTATTGTGATGGTTGAAAATTTAACGCTTCTTGGTGAAGAATTATCCATTAAGCTGAAAAAGGCAGATGAAAAAATCAAAATGGTCAATCATAAGTTGGAAGAGGCAATCAAAGAGGCGACGGTTGATCCGCTCACGCAAGCTTTAAACCGAAAAGCTCTTAATGAAGATTTGAATTCTATTATTGCAGCTGGAGACGATAAACCATTAAATCTCATCCTATTAATGCTTGATATTGATAATTTTAAAGGAGTCAATGATCGTTACGGGCATATAACGGGAGATAAGGTTTTGCAGTATTTGGTAAAATTGATCAAAACAGTTGTGCGGACGACAGATAAAGTATATCGTTTCGGCGGCGAAGAGTTTCTCATCGTTCTTAATCGATGTCAGATTGATACGGCACTGGTAATTTCAGAAAAAGTTCGTTTGGCTATTGCACAGAATAAACTTATTTCCAATGGAGAAACGATTCAATTGACGGTTAGTATCGGCGTTGCCGCACATCAAGCGGGAGATACCCTTGATGTAATGGTAGAATGTGCAGATAAAGCACTCTATAAAGCAAAAGGTTATGGTAAAAATAAAGTTGTTTTATCTGATCGGATGAGTTAATTAAACAAAAAGTATTCTTTACCTTCCCCTAAACCACTATTTTATGGTGCTACTGATTCGCATCTTGAAAAAGTTAACAAAATTATTAGACAGTATGGCTAATATGTATTTGTGCTATAATTTTTCAAAATGTATACAAAGAAGGGGTTGCACATGAGCGAAAATGACATAGCGCAAATTGGTGACACTATTATCCGTATTGCGCAACCGCAAAAACTTCTTTTATTTGGTAGCGGTGCAAATGGTACTATGAATAGTGAGAGTGATTTAGATTTTTTAGTTATAACGGATCATTTTGATAATGAGGATGTAAAAGTTCGTCGTGAACTGTATCGTCAAAATCTTCGCATTCCTTTGGATATTATTTATGTTACCCCATCGGCATTGTCGGATAAGCTCAAAACGAATGATTCTGCATTTAATGAGCTATATTATAACGCCAAGGTGATGTATGGGTAATTCATCGGCAGCGAAAGAGTGGTTGTCTTGTGCGCTTAAAAAAATAAGCAATTTTACCTTCCCCTAAACCACAATTTGTTACAATTCCGCCACTAATTAATGGGTAAAACCCTCATTCAAAGGAAAGCTATGAAGCGTGCATTACTCAGTGTCAGCGATAAAAGTAACATTGTAGAATTTGCCA
>JAQTOQ010000038.1 GCA_028713245.1 Sulfuricurvum sp.
TTGCCGTTGATGTGATGCATGGTTTTTCATCAGAGGTCTTTCCTGATATCTTAAATGATTTGGGAGTAGAAAATATCATGTTTAATGCCTTTCCCGATCAGCAGAGTCTGGCTAATATTCATACCCTCACCAAGCGTACGCATGAAGATATGAGTGCCGTTATTAGAGCTCTTAATCTAAATGCCGGTTTTATCATCTATCCGCATGGTCAGCGTTTGGATATTGTTTGTAACAATGGTATTGTTCTTAGTAAGCAAACGGCTTTGTATGTTGTTCTGTCGCTTTTAGACATGGAAGCCAAAGTGTTGAAGCGTAAAAAGCGCGTATTTTTACCAACATGGGCAGCAGATATCGGTTATTTTTTCCATCTTAAGATTGATCGCGGACAGTACTCGAACTTTAAATCAGAAGAGATGAAAAAGTATGATTTGATTGCTACAGGTGAGGGCAACTATGCTTTTACTGAGTTTGCTACCCACCGTGATTCGATGTTTGCGACGTTGAATATCCTTGAACTGATCGTAAAACACCGTGTCAAACTCTCTGCTATGATAGAAGCTCTTCCAATCTTTTATTATCACACTTTCCAATTAATGTGTACTCAGGCACTAAAAGGAAAGATGATGCGTATGTTCTTGGAAGATGCCCACGGAAAAGAATCATCGACACTTGAAGGTGTCAAAATATGGTTCGATACGCATGATTGGATTTTGATGATCCCTGACCAGTATAATGACTATTTAAATCTATATATTCAGGCCGAAACAGAAGAAACAGGTGAAAAGATTCATCAAACCTACCTTGCCAAAATTGATGAGTGGATGAAATTGTAATGGAAGATCGATCGCTTAACCTCTGCTTTTTCTGGCATATGCATCAGCCTGATTACAGGGGGAGCGATGGAGTCATGAAAATGCCGTGGGTATTTCTCCATGCTATTAAAGATTACTATGAGATGCCGTGGCTATTGAGCGGTTATCCGGGGCTCAAAGCAACGTTCAATATTACTTGTTCTCTTATTGAACAGCTTGGTCTTTACCGTGATCCATTGAAAAATGATTATTTTCTTTCATTATTGAAGCCTCATCCATCAGAACTAGATGAAGCAAGCAGGGCATGGCTAATCAAAATCTGCAAATCTACTCGGTATGAGACGATGGTAAAACCTATAGCACGTTTTGCTGTACTGTATCAAAAGGAGCAGTTCACCGATACCGAACTTATCGAACTTGAGACCCTTTTTATGCTCTCTTGGTGTGGAAACTATCTGCGACAGGAAAACAAACTGGTCAAAGTGCTGATGCAAAAGGGAGCTGGATTCACCCAAGCGGAAAAAACAGAACTGCTCTATAGTTTGTGTAGCTTTGTAGAGACAATTTTACCTTTTTACACAACATTACAAAATTCAGGGGTAATTTCAATTTCAACCACCCCATATAACCACCCGATTTTACCGTTATTGATCGATATCGACAATGCGAAGCAAGCTAATGTACATACGACACTTCCGGAGAATCCGCTCTCGCTCAAAGAAGATGCCATTGAGCATGTAGAGAGAGCGATTACGCTGTATGAAAAGACGTTTGGAAAGAAACCGACCGGTTTTTGGCCGGCAGAAGGTGCTGTGGATGAAGAGAGTATCTCTATCTACAAAGAACATAATCTTCGATGGACGGCAACCGATGAAGCTATTTTATTTAGATCACTCGAGCGTCAAGAGCGCTCTGCTCTCTATAAGCCCTATTTGTTTAATGGAATGACGATTGGATTTCGCGATCATGGGTTAAGTGATTTGATTGGATTTACCTACCGCTTTAAAGCCGCCCATGATGCAACGGATCATTTCATCCATGCACTCGATCAGATTGCCAAAAAACAGAATGATTCAACTGTTTTTGTTATTCTGGATGGCGAAAATGCATGGGAATTTTTTGAAAATAATGGATATGGTTTTTTTACAACACTGTATAAAAATTTAGCAAAAACACCATGGTGTAAAATGGTAACTATGGATGAAGTATCAAAATTCAAAAGTGTTCTCAAGCTTGGGAAACTCGCTCCTGGAAGTTGGATTAACGGGAATTTTGACACATGGTCTGGCGATAAAGAGAAGAATCGTGCGTGGGAACTCATCTATCAAACCGTGCGTGATATCGATAATTTCTCTGGTGTAATATCCACTGAAGTAGCCGAAAAAATCAAATACCATTTGTTGGCATCCGAGTGTAGTGACTGGTTCTGGTGGTATGGGAATGGTCATGTGACCGAATTTGCTTACGAATTCGATAATCTATTTCGAGAACATTTAATTACTATATACCGTCTTCTAAAAATACAGCCGCCATTAGATTTGTTTGAACCGATAATGACACACAAAAGCAGTGCTTCCTTTTTAATAAAACCTCAAGGGGACATTACTCCTGTTATTAATGGGAATCACAAATCTTTTTTTGATTGGTTAGGGAGCGGAAGTATTGATGAACGAAAAATTTATTCAACAATGGACCGCACACGAGGCCCTATTGATATTATTTATTATGGGAACAATGCATCGTCTGTTTTTTTGGCATTCGAAGGCAATCTTGCATCGCTAGAGAAAAGCACTGTATTACAAATAGCGATAGAAGAAACAGGTGAAAAATTAGCATTTCCTATAGACAAGGCTTATGATCATAAAGGGGATAAATTAGTATTAGGAGAACGCCTAGAATGTGTGCTTTCGCGAGAACATTTCAATGAATATGAAGGCGTTCATCTTCATTTTGATATTATTCATGAAAACAAAATCATTCAATCAATGCCCGGCTTTGGACCACTTTTTATTGATTTGGCTGAGACGCGTGTAGATAATTGGTTCGTTTAGGAGAGCATAATGAGTGAAAAAACAACACTACTTTTTGGGATACATATGCATCAGCCTGTTGATAACTTTCAATGGGTTATAGAGCATGCAGTCAATGTTTGTTACGCTCCTTTTTTTGATGTTGTGAGTCAATATCCGACTTTTAAATTTTCGGTTCATTGCAGTGGTTGGCTTATGGAGCAGATCGAAGAATCGTATCCAAAACTTTACAATCAAATTGTAGCACTTGCTAAAAATGGCAGTATAGAGTTTTTTAGTGCCGGCTATTATGAACCTATATTGAGTGTCATACCTTCATCGGACCGTATTGGGCAAATACAAATGCTTAATGATTCCATTGCTTCCTCTTTTAAGCAGACGCCAAAAGGACTTTGGCTTACAGAACGTGTATGGGAATCATCGTTAATTTCCGATGTTAATCAATGTGGTATTAAATATACGGTAATGGATGACTACCATTTCCAGTGTGCTGGATTTGATGAAGATGTTTTAGATGGTTACTATATGAGTGAAGAGGGTGGGGAAAAACTCGGACTTTTCCCTATTAGTAAAAAACTGCGCTATGCAATTCCATTTTTGAGTGCTGAACAGGCCATTAAAACCATCAAGACGTTTAATCGCAAAAAAAACTCAGCGGCGATTATTTTTGATGATGCCGAAAAATTTGGGATGTGGCCTGGAACCTATGAATGGGTCTATAAAAAGGGCTGGTTAGTGAAGTTTATTCAAGCTGTTCTTGCGGATGAAATGATTGAGACTATGCATTATGGCGAGTACTTTGACCAGCAATGCACGAGAGGGATTGCGTATCTCCCAAACGTCTCTTATTATGAGATGGGAGAGTGGAGTCTTAGAGCTGATGATGCGCACAAATTAGAAGCATTTAAACAAGAGATGGGTGTTAAGCGCTACGAGGAAGAAGGTGTTAAGTTTTTAAAAGGTGGTATTTGGAAAAACTTTTTTGTTAAATATGAGGAGAGCAATCGGATTCATAAGCGAATGCTAGAGCTCTCTGGTGCGCGTGTAGCGCTTAATAATCCAGATTTCGAAAGTGCCTTGTATAAACTTCAGATGAATGATCCCTTATGGCACGGTGTTTTTGGAGGACTTTATCTACCAAATTTGCGGGACAATGTGTACTATTATCTAATAAAGTGTGAAAACCTTCGCTATGACAAAAAAATGGTGGTAGTTGCCGATCAAAATGAACTTGACGGCCACACAAAAGTTAAATTCGTAACCGCAAACTGCATTTTTCGTTTTGATGCAGCACATGGTGGGCAACTGGTGGAATTTGACATTCGTGATAAGTGTTTCAATTGGCAAAATACATTGACACGGCGTAAAGAAGTTTACCATCAGCGTGTGTTGGAGGAGCAGCCCTCTGTTGACATACCTGTTGCTGAAGAGGGGATTGATACGATTCATCATGCCGCATTCAAAATTGATAAGTTGCTACGTGATGTGATCATCTATGACTGGTATTTTAAAAACTCATTCATTGATCATATCAGTGACAACGATTTTTGCTATGATAATTTTCGCCATTGCAATTTTCATGAATACGGTGATTTTGCTAATCAGCCATTTAACGTGACGTATGATCAAAAAGGAGCTACTTTTGTGCGAGAGGGAGGTTTGTATATTCCTCAAAAAGAATACGCACGCCTTGAAAAAAGTTTTTATCCTACGAGCAGTGGATTTAATTTTGAGATAGCATTCACAACCCAAGCCGAAGAGTATTTTAATTATATTCTCGAACATAATTTTCATTTTGCAAATTATGAGAACATTACGATTAATAATAGAAAAATACAAGGTGACAGAAGGTTCCATCAGACAAAAATATTAGAAATTATTGATGGAGATCTAAATAAAAAAATCATTATTACGCTTGGTCACCCGTGCGATATCACCTATTTTCCACTCGAAACTCTTTCACAAAGTGAGCAAGGGTTTGATGTAACGGTGCAGAGCCTTAGTTTTGCTATGGCAATACGGTTTAGTAAACAATTGGTGATTAAGGGTTCATTGGAGGTCTATGATGTCTGAGATCAGATATGACAGGATACGTGACACTCATGTTATCATAGCTCCAGAGCGACTTCATCATCCTGATTGTGGAACTAATGTTGAAAATGAATCACTTAATTATGTATGCCCTTTTTGTGTGGGAAATGAATCTATGACGCCTCCAGAGATATTTGCCATACGTGATTCAAATACCTTTGCAAATGAGACAGGTTGGCAGACTCGGGTCGTTCCTAATTTATACAAAGCAGTTCAGATTGAAACCCCATACAAGCATCATTACAGCATGAATGAGTATTGGGAGGGATTTGGTGCCCATGAGGTGATCATTGATACGCCTAATCATCTTACGTCTATGAGAGATTGGAATGAAAAAGAATTTGTAGTTTGGATTAAGACATTACGGCAAAGAGTGTCCGATTTGCGACGTGATAATCGTATTGCATACATTTCTCTTTTTAAAAACGAAGGCTGTGATGCAGGTGCGACTCAGACACATTCACACACACAGTTGATTGGATTGCCGATCATTCCAAAAGAAGAGAGAGAATGGTATGCTCGAAACTATGAATATTTTAAATCTACAGGAAAATCGCTATTTGAATCAATCTTAATACAGGAAGAAGAAGCAAACATTAGAATTGTAAAATCATACGGTGATTTTAGTGCATTTTGCCCTTATGCAAGTGCGTATCCTTTTGAAGTGATGATTAGTTCCAAAAAAGCGCTTGGTCAAATTGATACATTAAGTGATGAATCTATTAGTCAACTTGCTGCTTTGCTAATTGCAATATTCAAAAAGTTGAAGTGTCAGTTGGGAAATTTTCATTTTAATCTTTTGATAGCAACTGCACCGCTGCAACAAGATACGGTTGGTGAGGGCTTATATTCACATATCAATGAATCATCCCGCTTTTCGATACGTGTTATGCCGCGTATTTACCGCCATGGAGGGTTTGAAGCCGGTACGGGTGTCATTATTAATCCAGTCTCACCTGAGCTTGCAGCAAAATTATTAAGGGAGAGTTGTGATGTCTAAAACAAGTTTGCTTTTTGTTGCCAGTGAGGTCTATCCATTTGCAAAAACAGGAGGATTGGCTGATGTTGCACACAGCCTTCCTCGGGCGTTGAGTGGTGAGCATGAGGTGAGTGTTGTTATGCCTCTTTATAAATGTATTGAGCGCGAACGGTTTGGGATTGTAGCGCTAGAAGAGAATTTTAATCTCTTTATGGGGGGGATTGATTATCCTGTCGAACTTTATGGATGCACGTATGAGGGAATCGATTATCGTTTTATCTATTCACCCCTATTGTGTGATCGTGAATTTCTCTATGGTTCTTCTGAATGCGGTTATGAAGATAATGATATACGATTTGGGATTTTTAGTTATGCAGTCGTTGAGTTGCTGAGAAGGCATCCATATGCAATAGTTCATCTAAATGATTGGCAAAGCGCTTTGATCCCATTATTGATAAAACAAGAAGGGACGCTTATTGCTAAAACGTTGTATACCATTCATAATTTGGCGTATCAAGGAAACTTTGATTCATCGGCTTTGTATAAGCTAGGAATTAGTATGGAATATTTTACGATGGATGGAGTAGAGTTTCATGGTATGGTGAGTTTTATGAAAGCAGGTATTGCGTATTGCGATTGCGTAACAACGGTAAGTCCAACCTATGCCAAAGAGATACTGAAACCGGAGTTCGGCTGCGGTTTAGATGGTTTCTTAGCACATCATCGATCAAAACTCGTAGGGATACTTAATGGGATCGATACTGAGCATTTTTCTTCCGTAAACGATCAGGTATTAGTACAATCCTATAGTGATATTAGCGGCAAAGCGCTCAATAAAAAAGATTTTCTCAAGCAAAGTGGTCTCATAGGGATTAAAAAACCTCTTTTTGTATTTATAGGACGCTTTGTCAGCCAAAAAGGTTTGGATTTGTTGATAGAAGCATTGCCAAAGATAGCTTCTTTGGACTGTAATATCGCCTTTTTAGGTGAAGGGGAAGCGCGTTACTGTGAAGCCCTTAATGCTATAGCCAAAGAATGCTCTAATATTCATCTGACTTTTGGATATGATGAATCTCTTTCGCGCCGAATGTATGCGGCAGCAGATTTTTTATTGATGCCGTCTGTGTTTGAGCCATGTGGATTGAATCAGTTAATCGCGATGTCTTATGGAGCTATTCCTGTCGTCCATTTAGTTGGCGGTTTAACAGATACGGTACGTAATATTGAAAAATATGATTCAGAAAAACGGAATGGTTTTGGTATTGTTTTTACAAAACAAACAGGGAGGTCCTTTATTAATGCCATTAATCGTGCGATGGAGCTTTATAGAGATAAACGTAGCTATAGTGAGATTGCTAATCATAATATGAAGTGTGATTTTTCTTGGAAAGAAAGCGCAAAACACTATTTATCCCTCTATAAGAAATTAGAAGGGTGACAAAGCTTTATATCGATATAGGTGGGACTTATCTACGCAGTGAGTTAGTGGTTGGGGCTAATCTCATAAAAGAAACGGTTAGTTCACAAGCACAAGGACTGCTTTCGTATATCAATCATATGGTATTAAAGCATCCTGATATTGATTTTATCGGAATTTCTTATGCAGGGCAGGTGTACGACGGTAGAATTCTTTTTGCCCCTAATATCAATGTGGATGAAACGAACATCAAGGAAACCGTTTTATCCCGCTATGGGAAACGATTGGAAATTGACAATGATCTTAATTGCGCGGTGATGGCAGAAGCCCAATATTGGCAATCGTCTAGCGTAGCGGCTCTATATGTCGGTACTGGCATAGGTGCGGCAGTGATTGACACGGGTAGTTTGGTCCGCGGCAGTCGAAATCTCTCATTTGAAATTGGGCATATCCCTTATCGTTCGGCCCCTTTTTTATGTGGATGTGGAAGAGATAATTGCATCGAATTGTTTGCTTCAGGTTCAGGAATGGGAAAATGGCTTCATCATTATGGCAGTGATCAATGCATAAATTTAGAACAACTCAAAAATTCTAAAATTGAACATGAACAATTCGTTGCAACAGAGTTTGAAATAGCCCTCTTGCATGCTGCCGGTACGCTGGTGACCCTCGCAAATCCTGAATTTTTGGTTTTAGGGGGTGGAATAGTGGAAAAGAATCCCTATTTGCTTGGATACCTAAAAAAATATTTACAATTATATGCGTTAGCTCCTTCGCTAAAAACGTTACGTATAGAGTTAAGCCAATTAAAAAATGGTCCCCTTTTGGGAACAAAATTATTAGAAGAGAAATATTATGGATAAGCTTAAAATTTTAATTGCTGCATCTGAGGTTGTACCCTTTGCTAAAAGTGGCGGATTGGCAGATGTTGTCGGTGCCTTGCCAAAAGCATTGCGCGCTTTGGGTCATGATGTACGTGTCATTATGCCGAGATATTACGTTATTGATATTGAGAAATATAAACTCAAGTCTTTAGAGGGTGCATTGGGTGTTCCTATGGGTATTATGGGAGAAGAATGGGCTCGCGTCTATGAGGGAGTCCTTCCAGGTTGTGACGTACCTATTTATTTTATTGATCATGAAGGCTTTTTTGGGCGAAAAGGTCTTTATGAGGAGAATGGGTTTAGTTTTATCGACAATGACAACCGTTTTATCTTTTTCTCACGCGCTGTGATGCAGTTGGCAAAAAAACTTCACTTTCATCCTGACGTAATTCATGCAAACGACTGGCATACTGCTACTATTCCTATAATGCTTAATACTCACTATGCCTATGATTCAGATTTTGCCTATACCGGTTCGCTGTTAAGTATCCATAACCTGCAACATCAGGGAAGGTTTTATAAGGGGGCAATGTCTATTTTAGATGTTGGATGGGAACATTTTAATGAAGACGAGATTGAAGAGTATAATGGTATTAATTTTCTAAAAGGTGGAATCGTTCATGCCGATGCCATATGTACCGTCAGTCAAAAATATGCCGATGAGATCCGCACGTGGGAGTTTGGTTGGGGACTAGAGGAGCTAATCAATAGTTACAGCTATAAATTATCAGGTATACTCAATGGAGTTGATTACGATGAATGGAATCCATCTTCAGATTCCTACATCGTCAAAACCTACGACCTGAATGATTTATCCGGGAAAGAAGAGTGTAAGAGCGCTTTGCAACGAACGTTTAATCTGCCTATGCGTTGCGATGTTCCGGTTATAGGATTTGTTGGTAGATTGGTAGAACAAAAAGGGATTGGCCTGTTACACTCTGCAATATGGCATTTAATGCACATGGATATACAAATTGTTTTGCTTGGTATGGGAGAAAAATGGGCGGAGTCGTTTTTTAGTGATATTGCCGGTAAATATCCGGAAAAATTCAGCTGTTACATTGGCTATCGGGATGATTTGGCTCACCAAATCGAAGCGGGCGCTGATCTTTTCTTGATGCCATCACTCTTTGAACCGTGCGGATTAAATCAGATTTACAGTTTGGCCTACGGCACAATCCCTATTGTACGCGCGACCGGAGGATTGGATGATACTATTGAGAATTATTCGAGTGAGCACCGCAGCGGTACGGGTTTCAAGTTTTACGATGCAACTCCTGAAGCACTAATGGGGACAGTAAGCTGGGCCGTTGATACGTGGTATCACGATAAAGGCGGATTTGATCAGCTCCGTCGCAATGGGATGAAACAGCGTTTTGATTGGGAAGTGGCCGCTAGAGGGTATGTTGCTCTTTATCATACGATTATTAATGGCCGACACAGCCATCGACATCAGGAGTGAGCGTGACACATGCTATGAATTATGAGATTTCACGTTTAAGCGAACTGGATATTTATCTTTTTAAACAGGGAAACCATACAAAACTGTATGAGAAGCTTGGTTCACATAGAATGACGTATGATGGAATAGAAGGGTTTTATTTTGCCGTATGGGCGCCCAATGCACAGAGCGTCAGCGTGTGCGGCGATTTTAATCATTACCACACCAATTCACATCCACTTCGACTGAGGGAAGATGATTCAGGTATTTGGGAAGGTTTTATAGCAGGTATAGAGCAGGGGTTGACCTACAAATATCATATCGTCTCTAAATTTCACAACATTGTCCATGATAAAAGTGACCCTTTTGCTTTTTACAGTGAAAAACCATCTAAATCGGCATCGCGCGTTTGGAGTTTGGATGGGTACGGTTGGGAGGATAATGGATGGATGGATGAACGTCATCTCCATAATAGGCATGAAGCCCCGATCAATGTTTATGAGATGCATGTGGGTTCATGGCGGAAAAAAGTTGAAGAGGATCGATATCTTAGCTATCGGGAATTAGCCGTTGATCTGGTTGATTACGCCAAGCGCATGAATTACACGCATGTTGAGTTTATGCCATTGACCGAGTATCCGTTCTTTGGGTCATGGGGCTATCAGGTGGTAGGCTATTTTGCCGCGACGGCACGTTTTGGTGAACCTCAGGATTTGATGTATTTGATCGATATGCTCCATCAAAACGGCATTGGAGTAATTATGGACTGGGTTCCTTCACACTTTGCGGTTGATATGCACGGCTTGATCAATTTTGACGGGACGGCACTGTATGAGCATGAGGATCCGCGGCAGGGATATCATCCTGAATGGGGCAGCATTATTTTTAATTACGGCCGCAATGAAGTGCAATCCTTTCTGATAAGCTCTGCGATGTTTTGGTTGGATAAGTACCACATCGACGGTATCCGTGTGGATGCGGTAGCGTCGATGCTTTATCTCAATTATGCCCGAAAAGAGGGTGAGTGGATTCCAAATATCCATGGTGGCGATGGGAATTTAGAGGCGGTAGCCTTTTTACGGAAGCTTAATGAGAGTGTTTACGGTGAATTCTCCGATATTATGATGATCGCCGAAGAGTCGACGGCATGGCCAATGGTCACACGTCCCACTAGCGTTGGCGGTCTTGGATTCGGTTTTAAATGGAATATGGGTTGGATGCATGACACGCTTAAATATCTTAGTTATGACCCAATCTACAGACAGCATCACCATCAACAACTGACCTTTAGCATGTGGTATGGGTTTGATGAAAACTTTATGTTACCGCTAAGTCATGATGAAGTTGTTCATATGAAAGGCTCTCTTATTAATAAGATGCCCGGTGACAATAAGCAAAAATTTGCCCATCTTCGCTCTTTATACGCCTATATGATGGCTCATCCAGGCAAAAAACTTCTTTTCATGGGTGGAGAGATTGGACAGTTTGCGGAATGGAATTTTGAGCGTAGTCTTGATTGGCATTTATTAGAGATGCCGCTGCATTGCGGATTGCAAAAAATGGTCCGTGATTTGAACCATCTGTACCGAACACAGCGTGCCTTGCATCAGTATGATGAGAAGAGAGAGGGATTTGAATGGATCGATGATGGCGATTACAGTCACAATTGCATCAGCTTCGTCAGAAAAAGTGATATTTCAGATGAAGCAATTATAGTACTGTGCAACTTTTCGGATGAAACGCGATCATCCTATCGGGTCGGTGTCCCTTATGAGGGTGAATATACGGAGATTTTTAATTCACAATCGATGTATTATGAGGGATGGAATATTGGCAATGTTGGACCGATAACGGCTCAAAAGGAACAGATGCATGGACGCGATTATTCTTTATCACTTACCTTGCCTCCGCTTGGAGTTCTTTATCTAAAAAGAGTTTCTTCACAATCGATTGAGCCTCTTCTTGAATCTGTTTAAAAGATTAATGAAGCCAAAATAGATACAATAATAAATAACGATGAAACGTTTGATGGAGAAAAGATGATATTACATGATTATGAAATAAATCCAAAATACACTACCAGTGTTGCCTATTTTTGTATGGAGTTTGCAATTCATCAGGCATTGAAAATATACTCAGGCGGATTAGGCTTTTTAGCAGGTTCTCATATGAGAAGCGTGTATGATCTTCGACAAAATGTTGTTGGAGTGGGAATATTATGGAGCTATGGTTACTATGACCAAACGCGCTATGAAGATCGAAACGTAAAAGCAGAATTTATACATAAGCACTACTATTTTTTAGAAGATCTTGGTATTCGGGCAACGGTGAGTATTCACTCACAAGATGTTCATATTAAAGCGTATTATCTCCCACCACATGTTTTTAATTCTGCACCTTTGATTTTATTGTCAACGGATATTCCTGAAAATGATTTTCTTGCGCGTACTATTACACATAAACTTTATGATTCAAATGAAGAGACTCGTATTTCACAAGAAATTGTTCTAGGAATAGGTGGGGTAAAAGTGTTAGAAGCATTGAAACAAAAGATTGATGTTTATCACATGAATGAAGGGCATGCATTACCATTGGTCTATGAACTGTATTCAAAATTTAAAGATATGAACGTGTTAAAACGGCATGTTGTTTTCACAACACACACACCAGAAGATGCAGGAAACGAGGAACACAGTTTTGAAAAACTGTATAAATTTGGTTTCTTTAACGGGTTAGATATTGATACGGTACGTACAATTATGCTGCAAACGGATGATAACTTTAATCTCACGGTTGGTGCTTTGCGTTCAGCTAAGATTACCAATGCTGTATCAAAATTTCATGGTGAAGTAGCCAATCGTATGTGGGCTGAGTGTGAAGGGCGCTGTGAAATTATTTATATCACAAATGCACAAAATCGCCGTTTTTGGACAGATAGAGGGATGATGTCTGCATTGGATGAGGATGAAAATTATGCACTTACTGGACGTAAAAAACATCTGAAACGTATATTATTTAATATAGTTGCAGATCAGACAGGTAAGATGTTTGATCCTGATATCCTGACAATTGTGTGGACACGGCGTTTTGCCGAGTATAAGCGTCCTGGACTTTTGAAACGTGATTTCGAACGTTTTAAAAAACTTCTTGAACGCAAAGAACACCCTATACAAGTTATTTGGGCAGGAAAGCCATATCCCTTTGATACAAAGTCAATCAATACGTTTAATGAATTGATTCATATCAGCCATAGCCTAAAAAATATGGCTGTATTGGTTGGATATGAACTTGATTTATCACGAATTCTAAAAAAAGGCTCCGATGTATGGCTTAACACCCCGCGAGTGTCGAGAGAAGCGAGTGGTACGAGCGGAATGGCGGCGAGTATGAATGGTACCATTCATTTTTCTACGAATGACGGATGGCACCCGGAGTTTGCTAAACATGGGATAAACGCATTTACAATTCCAGTAGCCGATGGTACGAAATCCTTAGAAGAGCAAGATTATGATGATAACAAGAATTTGATGGATATATTAGAAAATGAAATTATCCCCATGTATTATAATAAACCTGAGCAGTGGACACAGATGATGAAAACTGCAATGACCGATGTGATTCCTGCGTTTGATTCAGGTCGTATGGTCAATGAGTACTATCTAAAAATGTATAACCATTAACCTTGATTTTAGAAACTGGATCGTATTTAACCTATTATTTCTTTTACATGTAATGCAATCTGTAACTCTTCGTTTGAAGGAATGATCAGAAGTTTAACAGAACTTTCGCCATGATTAATTTGTGACTGATGAAGCGTATTTTTGGCTTCATCAATTTTTATCCCTAAGTGTTCCAATCCTGCACAAATAAGTGTTCTAATATGTGCGGAATGTTCACCAATACCCCCCGTAAAAACAATCCCATTTACGCGAGACATGACTGCCATATAAGCCCCAAGCTGTTTTTTTAATCGATAGGTAAACATTTCAATTGCCAATTGTGCGTTACTGTCATTTGCTTGGGCAGAATCAATCAGGGTGCGCATATCATTCGTTCCGGCGATTCCCAGCAGTCCGCTTTGTTTATTAAGAAGCGTATCAATTTCACTAATGCTCATATTTTCTTTATTTGCCAGATACGTGATAATCCCAGGATCGATACTGCCACTACGAGTTACCATCATTAATCCATCTAACGGGGTCATCCCCATAGAGGTATCGATGCTTTTTCCCTTCTCAATAGCGCAGTCACTGACGCCATTTCCAATATGTAAAGTGATGAAATTGAGTTGGCTTAACGGTTCGTTGAGTAAAAGTGCCGCTTGGGTACTGACGTACG
>JAQTOQ010000039.1 GCA_028713245.1 Sulfuricurvum sp.
CACAAGCGTCAAAAGTAGGATCAATATTGCCCACTTTTTGAGTAACCGTCCACATCCCTTGCGGAGTCGTCGGAGAAGTTTGCGAATTTGTTAAACCATAG
The DNA here is from genome assembly GCA_028713245.1 of Sulfuricurvum sp. Classification (GTDB taxonomy): domain Bacteria; phylum Campylobacterota; class Campylobacteria; order Campylobacterales; family Sulfurimonadaceae; genus Sulfuricurvum. The sequence continues at coordinate 102 of JAQTOQ010000039.1, forward strand.
ATAAAGTTATTGATGATGATTAAAGTAATATCAATATTTCTACGTGCCCCATGGATAGTATGGTTACCACCAATAGCAAGTGCATCACCGTCGCCCGCAACACATATAACAATCTTATCTGGGTGCATCAACTTAATACCCGTTGCGAATGCAACAGTACGTCCGTGAGTTGTGTGAACAGTATTAAAGTCAACATACGACGAAAAACGCCCTGAACAACCAATACCAGAAACGACACAAACATCATCTTGTTTGACACCAATTTTTGCTATTGCACGTATGAATGCCTTAAGAATAACACCATCACCACAACCCCAACACCAAAGTGTTGGCATTTTTTCAAGTCTTAAATATTGATCATAATTAAATGCCATTAGAATACCTCTTTTACTTTACTTACAATCTCATGAGGAGATATTGGGCGACCATTAACTTTAAATAGACCTTGAATATCAAGTCTAGATGAAACACGCTCTACTTCTTCCGTATATTGTCTGATATTTAACTCAACACACAGTACATTTTTAATCATATCAGTATATTTTCTGATAGATTTCTCTGGAGATGGCCATAAGGTAAGTGGACGAAAAAGTCCCGCTTTAATACCTGCGGCACGTAAATGACGGATAGATTCTTTCGCAGCAAGAGACACAGAACCATAAGCAATAATTAGTACTTCACCCTCTTCACCCGTCATATCATCAAGCATAAATTCTTCATTTAATTCAAGTTCATCGGTATGCAACATAACCTTGTCTTCAAGACGTTGGATAAGCTTGCGACATGTCTCAATTTCTTCAGTTGGGAAACCATTTTTATCATGGTGAAGACCTGTAAAATGGTAACGGTAACCTGTAAACATCTTGTTAAGGACTGCCGGCTGATCATACTCACACTCATAAGGATGGTAATCAGAAGGTGCCCCCGTAAATTGTTTACGTGGAACAATACCGGCTTTAACAGCTTCTTCCGAAGGAATAATTGCCTTACCGTGCATGTGCCCAATTGTTTCATCCAACAAAACAAAAACAGGCTGCATGAAACGATCTGCTAAATTAAATGCACGTACTGTTTCAGTATAACACTCAGCTAAATTACCAGCACACAAAGTGATTGAGCGGTAATCACCATGAGACGGATTTTTCGCTTGGCGCACATCCCCTTGAGATACACGTGTCGGAAGACCAGTCGATGGACCACCACGCATAACGTTTATAACAACCAATGGGACTTCACACATTTGTGCAAGACCTAGGTTTTCTGCTTTTAGCGAAATACCAGGTCCTGATGTCGCTGTCAATGTTCTATGACCAGCCATACCAGCACCAATTGTAGCAGCAACAGCAGCTATTTCATCTTCCATCTGAATACAAGCACCACCACGAGCAGGTAGTAAGTCAGACATCTGTTCGATTACTTCTGATGAAGGCGTAATTGGATAACCACCCATAAATCTACACCCTGCATCAGCAGCTGCTAATGCTGCTAAATGGTTACCACTTGATATAACTTCTCTTGTATCAGCCATTATTTTACTCCTTGCAGGTCTAAAGACATATAATTGTTTGAAATAATTTTTACTTGACGTTCTTTTGAATCATCCGTAAGTTTTGCAAACTTTTTACCGACTGATGCTAAATCTTCCTTGCTTGCTACATAAATAGCGAAGTCTGGACAGTTTAGTTCACAGTCGTTACAACCAATACATGAATCTGGATTATCAACAGAGATCATTGCTCCCAAAGTCGATGTAGGATCATATCTCATTCCCAAAACACCTGATGGACATACTGACACACAGATATCGCATGCCTTACAGTTGCCTCTGTTGATCCAAACAGGCACTCCTGCGAATTCAATCATTCCACTTGATATCATACATTCTCCTTAAAATTAATTATCACTACTGAACTAAATTTTCCTACCCACAAGAGACAGGTTTTTGACCTTAATCCAACCGAATCCACTTTCACAAGGGCTTCACTGGCTAGAGAATAACCTAATTTTCTTAAACTCATAATAAAATGTGCTCCGAACGCCTCGTATTTAAGGCTAAATGTAACCTTTCGAGCCTCGCATGATGGATTAAACCCGTTTCTTTGTGAGCTTTATTTTAAGTTTTTCATTACCTCGGCAACTGCTTTGCCGATATCTGCCGGAGAAACAACAACCGTTACGCCTGCAGCGGTTAGTGCTGCCATTTTTTCTGCCGCTGTTCCTGAACCGCCAGAAATAATTGCACCGGCATGACCCATACGTTTTCCAGCTGGAGCTGTTTGACCTGCAATAAAGGCAACAACAGGCTTAGTAATATGCTCTTTGATATAAGCAGCTGCTTGTATTTCAAGATCACCGCCGATTTCACCAATCATAACGATTGCTTTTGTCTCTGGATCTGCTTCAAACATTGGGAGCAATTGCTTGTAGCTCAAACCAATAATCGGGTCACCGCCAATACCAACGGCTGTGGTAATACCGAAGCCCTCTTTAACAACCTGATTTGCAGATTCATAGGTCAATGTCCCTGATTTAGAGATAAGACCGATGTTTCCTTTTTTAAAAATGAAGCCTGGCATAATTCCGATCTTACATTCATCAGCTGTGATAATACCAGGACAGTTTGGTCCAATAGTCATCATGTTTTTCTTAGTAGCATACGCTTTAGCATACATCATATCTTTAACTGGTGCACCCTCCGTAATAATAACAGCAAGTGTAATACCAGCATCAGCAGCTTCCATAACAGCATCAGAAACAAAAGCAGGCGGAACAAAAATCATAGAGACAGTAGCCCCTGTCGCTTTTACTGCATCTGCAACAGTATTAAAAACAGGCTGACCCAAATGTTCTTGACCACCTTTACCCGGAGTTACACCACCAACAATTTTAGTGCCGTATGCCATACATTGTTCAGCATGAAAAGAACCCTCCTTCCCTGTGAAACCTTGCACAATTACTTTTGTATCTTTGTTAACCAAAATTGACATTACTTATTCTCCTTTCGCTGCTGCAACGGCTTTTTTAGCACCATCTGCAAGATCTAAAGCAGCAACAATATTTTTGATACCTGCATTATTTAGTATCTCTGCTGCCTCTATTGCATTTGTACCGTCTAAACGAACAATAACCGGTACATTTACATTCGTAATTTTGGTTGCTTCAATAATTCCGTTAGCAACACGGTCACAACGTACGATTCCACCGAAAATATTAACAAAAATTGCTTTTACGTTTGAATCTTTAAGAATTATTTCAAATCCTTTAGCTACTGTTTCAGCACTTGCTGAACCACCTACATCCAGAAAATTTGCAGGTTTTCCACCCTCATAATTGATGGTATCCATAGTTCCCATTGCCAAGCCGGCACCGTTAACCATACATCCTACATTGCCATCAAGCTTGATATAGCTAAGGCCATACTTATCCGCTTCGATTTCAGTTGCTTCTTCTTCACTTAAATCACGCATTTTGATGACACGATCTTGACGATAAAGGGCATTATTGTCAAATCCCATTTTCGCATCAAGTGCCAAAAATTTGCCATCGCCCGTTTTTACTAACGGATTGATTTCAATCATCTCTGCATCATGATCCATATAAACATTGTAAAGAGCCGATGCAAACTTGATAAAGGTATTGATCTCTTCAGTTGGAAGCCCTAAACCAAATGCGAGTTTACGACCATGAAACGATTGGAAACCAGTAAGTGGATCTATTGCAACTTTGATAATCTTTTCCGGTGTGTTATGTGCAACATCTTCAATTGCCATACCACCCTCAGTAGAAGCCATCATAATAGGCATTTCTAATGCACGATCAAGAAGAAGCCCAAGGTAATACTCTTTTTTAATATCAGCACCTTCTTCAATGTATACTTTTTGAACAAGCTTACCTTCAGGTCCGGTTTGGTGTGTGATAAGTGTCATTCCCAAAATTTCAGTCGCCAATTCACGTACTTCTTCTGTAGAACGCGCCAGTTTAACACCACCGCCAAGACCACGTCCACCAGCATGAATCTGAGCTTTTACTACCCAAATACTCCCGCCAAGTTCCTGTGCAGCCCGCACTGCTTCATCCGGCGTAAATGCAACATGACCACGAGGGGTAGGCACATTGTATTTTTGAAAAAGCTCTTTAGCTTGATATTCATGTATGTTCATTAATTCTCCTTTTTTAAATTTAAGCTTTTGGTGAAATCATCTCTTCAGGGATGACGTATTTGTCGAATTCTTCCTCGCTTAGCAAGCCAAGATTAACAGCAGTTGCTTTCAAAGTTGAATTTTCTTTATGTGCTGTTTTAGCAATCTTAGCCGCATTTTCATACCCGATATATGGATTTAACGCAGTCACAAGCATCAAAGAATTGTGCAAGTAATGATCAATTTGATCACGTACCGGTTCGATACCGACTGCACAATTGGTATTGAACGAATTAATAGAATCCGCCAATAAACGAACAGATTGCAAGAAGTTATACGCGATAACTGGCTTGAATACATTAAGCTCAAAATTACCTTGGCTCGCTGCAAAACCGATTGTCATGTCATTACCCATAACTTGACAGGTAACCATAGTTACTGCTTCACTTTGCGTTGGGTTGACTTTACCTGGCATGATAGATGAGCCAGGCTCATTTTCAGGAATAGTGATTTCACCGATACCGCAACGAGGGCCTGATGCTAACCAACGAACATCATTCGCAATTTTCATCATATCCGCAGAAAGTGCTTTGAGGGCACCGTGTGCAAAAACCAATGCATCATGAGATGTAAGCGCGTGGAATTTATTAGGTGCTGTTACAAACTTATGCCCTGTCAATTCACACAATTTATTCGCAACGCGCTCTCCTAGCTCAGGATGAGCATTTAGCCCAGTACCGACAGCCGTACCGCCAAGCGCTAACTCACGAACAGCTTCAAGAGAGTCTTTTGTCATTTTGTCACATTTATTAAGCATCTCTACCCAACCACTGATCTCTTGACCAAGTGTCAATGGAGTAGCATCTTGCAAATGGGTACGCCCTATTTTTACGATGTCATTAAATGCATCCGATTTTGCTTTCAATGTCGTGCGCAATGCACTAATAGCAGGAAGCAAACGTGTTTCCACTGCGATAACTACTGCGACGTGCAATGCCGTTGGATAAGTGTCATTAGAACTTTGTGATTTATTGACATCATCATTAGGGTGAACCAGCTTTTGGGTACGGAAATCACCGCCAAGAATTTCAGTAGCACGAGCAGCCAGAACTTCATTGTTGTTCATGTTTGATTGAGTTCCTGAGCCCGTTTGCCAAACAACCAAAGGATAATGTTCATCAAGCTTACCCGCCAACATCTCATCAGCAGCTGATGCGATTGCATCGGCCTTGTCTTTACTTAGAAGACCAAGGTCACAGTTCACTAGAGCAACTGCTTTTTTCAAATAAGAAAAAGCTCTCGTAATCTCATACGGCATTTTTTCTTCGCCAATTTTAAAATTTTCTAACGAACGCTCGGTTTGGGCACCCCAATACTTATTATTGGGAACTTTGATCTCACCCATAGTATCTTTTTCTATACGGTAATCCATTATCACACTCCTTGAAAAAATTTATTTACATTTAACACATCAATCATAGATTGAACCGATGCACACGATTTCGCAAACATTGCTTTTTCAGAATCATCAAGGGTCATCTCAATGATTTTTTCAACTCCATTTGCACCCAACATAACCGGAACACCACTGACCACATCCGTATAGCCATATTCGCCATCAAGATAAACGGCACACGGATGAATTTGCTTGGTATCTTTCAAAATCGCGTCTATCATGATGACGGTAGATTTTGCAGGAGCATAATACGCTGAACCAGTTTGCAAAAGTGCCACTATCTCAGCTCCGCCACTACGAGTACGCTGCAAAATCTCATCAATTTCATCTGGCGACAATAAATCAGAAAGAGGAACACCTGCAACCGTCGAATAACGAGGTAATGGGACCATATCATCACCATGACCACCCATAACAGAAGCACGAATTTGACCGCCACCGTATCCCAATTTTTCTTGGATAAATGCCGCCATACGTGCACTGTCCAAAATTCCTGCCATCCCGATCACACGGCTTCTATCAAAACCACTCTCTTTGAGTGCAACATACGTCATCACATCAAGAGGATTAGACACCATTATAACAATTGCATTTGGAGAATATTTTGCAATTCCCTCAACAACTTCACAAGTTATGTTTGCATTAATCATTAGAAGGTCATCACGGCTCATCCCTGGTAAACGAGGGCTTCCAGCGGTAATAACGACAATATCACAGTCCGTCAAATCAGACATCTTTTCAGCAACACTTACTACCGTATGGCTGCGTATCGCAGCTGCTGCTTGGGACATGTCAAGCGCTTTTCCCTTCGCAATTTCAATTTTATTATCGCGTAAAATAATTTCATGACAGGCACCCAACATCGCGAGTGAATAGGCGATGGTAGACCCTACATTACCTGCTCCAACGATTCCAACACGTTTTCCTCTAACCATTTTTGAACTCCTTTGTCAAAATAGGTATCACTCTCTTCATTATACTCAATGCTATTTTCGAAGCAGAAAACACTCATAAGCATACGATCAGAGAGATAAACCGTAGACGATAACCTATCGTCTTATATTAATAGAGATCTTCTCTACAAATATAAAACGATACTCCAGGCAAGCCCGGAATAGTAATTTAGATAGAAGCGATGATAGCGTTCAATGTCGCACTAGGACGCATTGCAGCTGTAGCTTTTGCATTATCTGGGTGGAAGTAACCACCGATATCTTGAGGTTTACCCTCAACCGAAAGAAGCTCTTCCATGATTTTTGCTTCATTATCTGTAAGCGCTTTTGCTACTGGGGCAAATCTAGCAGCTAACTCAGCGTTATCACCAGCAGCCAATGCTTTAGCCCAGTACTGAGCTACAAAAAAGTGAGAAGCCTTGTTGTCTGGCTCACCACATTTACGTGAAGGCTCTTTGTTGTTATCAAGGTAAGCATCATTTGCAACATCCAAAGCAGCTGTAAGTGCTTTTAATTTTGAATCTGATTTTTTATTACCGATAAAACGTAAAGACTCAGCAAGTGCCAAGATCTCACCCAATGAATCCCAACGTAGATGTCCCTCGTGCAAAAATTGATCAACGTGCTTAGGAGCAGATCCACCGGCACCAGTTTCATATAGACCGCCACCCGCTAATAATGGAACAATAGAAAGCATCTTAGCTGATGTTCCAAGTTCCAAGATCGGGTACATATCGGTTAAGTGGTCACGTAAAACGTTTCCTGTTACAGAGATAGTATCTAAACCTTGACGTACACGAGCATTTGTATAACGTGTTGCATCTGTGATATTCATAAATGGCATATCGAGACCGCTTGTATCATGATCAGCTAAGTAAGTTTTTACTTTTTTGATCATTTGGGCATCGTGAGCACGGTTTTCATCTAACCAAAATACCGCTGGGCTACCTGTAAGACGAGCACGCTCAACGGCTAGTCGTACCCAGTCTTTAATCGGGATATCTTTTGCACGAGACATTCTCCAAATATCGCCAGCCTCACAATCAAATGACATTAGCTCTGTACCATCTTCAGCCGTTACAGTAACCTTACCCGCTTCTTTCAATTCAAATGTAGTTGGGTGAGAACCATACTCTTCAGCTTTTTGTGCCATAAGACCAACATTTGCAACATTACCCATTGTAGATACGTCATATTGACCATTTTTTACACAGTCAGCTACCATTTCTTGGTGGAACATTCCATATGTGCTATCAGGGATAACAGCAACACATTCTACCGCCTCACCTTTTCTGTTCCACTGCTTACCACCTTCACGTACTACAACTGGCATAGAAGCATCAATAATAACATCATTTGGTGCATTAAAGTTCGTTGTGCCTTTGTCAGAATCAACCATTGCAATTTGTGGGTTATCAGAGTCAACTACTGCTTGGAAAGCTGCTTTGATTTCTGCTTCTTGTGTATGACCTTTTATTTTCTTCTCTAGGTCATTCATACCTTGGTTAGGGTTTACCTTAAGTGCTGTAAAGGTATCTGCGTACTTTGTGAATACTTCTTGGAAGAATACTTCAAAAGCGTGACCAAACATAATCGGGTCAGAGATCTTCATCATGGTAGCTTTTAGGTGGATTGACCACAAAACACCATTTGCTTTTGCATCATCAATCGTTTTTTGAATAAATGTTCTAAGTTTAGCGACAGACATGTAAGTACCGTCTAGGATCTCTTTGTCAAGTGCTTTAATAGATGCTAGTTCTTTCCCGTTGAGTGCAATAATGACTTTTTGGTTCTTATCAATAGTAACTGACTTTTCGTTACCATAGAAATCACCGTTTCCTTCCATATGTGTAACATAAGCTTTAGAATTCGCAGAAAAAGCCCTTAGTTTATGTGGGTTTTTTTGAGCAAATTTCTTAACAGCAGCTGCTGCACGACGATCAGAATTACCTTCACGTAGAACCGGATTAACCGCTGAACCTAAACATGTATTGTATTTAGCACGAATCGCTTCTTCTTCAGGATTAGCTGGGTTTTCAGGGAAGTTAGGAATATCATAACCTTGACTCTGAAGTTCTGCAATACAATCTTTCAATTGACCAACAGAAGCTGAAATATTTGGAAGTTTAATAATATTTGCATCTTCTTGTAATACGACTTCACCTAGCTTAGACAGTTCATCTTCAGCAAGACCCATTGCAGCTAGAACTCTACCTGCTAATGAGATATCACTAGTAACAACTTCAACACCTGCGGCTTGAGTAAACGCGTTAACGATCGGTAAAAGCGAGTAAGTCGCTAGGGCTGGTGCTTCGTCAATTACTGACCAAATGATTTTTGACATCAGGTTCTCCTGTGATTATATTTTTTATGACAGCATCATAACACTTACTGCACCATATTTTTACTTTGAACAGCACCTAAGAAAAAAAAGCACCCGTTATGTTTCACTTTGTAGCATTTACTATGTTTTTATGGTGTGTAGAAAAGTAACTAGTGTAAATATGCTCTCCCTTCTTCCCACGTACAAAATAGAGGTAATCTGTATCCTTTGGATGAATGGCTGCTTTCAATGCTTCATAACTAACGTTACATACCGGTGCATCAGGCAAACCACGGTGTTTATAGGTGTTATAGGTTGTTTGATCACTGCGTATACGTGCTGCTGTTACCTTTTGATGAGAGTATTTTCCATAGTTCAAGGTACCGTCCATTTGAAGCCTCATCCCCTTTGCCAGCCGATTCTTAATCACTGAACTTACCATTGGCATATCTGCAACAGAAGCAGCCTCTTTTTGAATGACGGATGCGAGTGTTACTAATTGTAACCATTTTGTTTTATCATAGCTACCCATGAGCTTTGTCGCCATCGCTATACGCTTTTGCGTAGATTGGTCTAATAAAAATGTTATTAGCCTCTCTTCGCTTATTTCATTTGGAATACTGTATGTATCAGGGACGAACATTCCTTCCTGTACCGTAGCCATCTCTGCATATACATCTTTTAACTTTTTTGCATTTAACTTTAATTGTTCAGCAATCTGTTCTAAAAATATATCCGTTGTTTCTCCTGGAATGAGCGTAATAGTATGGGTTGCCGCCTTTGCTGTTGTAAGTTTATATAGATATTCAATACGTGTAAATTTTTCATCTTTAAGATCAATCCATCCTTGCTGTGGATGACCTATTAATCTCAGAATAATGGCATCAATCTTGTAAAGAGTAACACCTTTATCCTGCAGATGTGATATACTTTTAAACACAGAGCCTTTCGGTATATAGACTATTTTTGGTGATGTAACTGTAGTAAACAGGTAAGTTATGAACGATAAAATCATCATTAAAATAATTAAAAAAATCCATTTCAATTTACTTGCTTTTTTTCTTTTAGTCTTTCTTGCGGGCTTTTTTATTTTTGTCGCTTTATTAGAAGGTTTTACCATTTCTCATCTCAAATTTGGGGATATAAAGTTTGAACAATTATACCTCAAATGGGATAATAGGCTAACTGTTAAAGTTGCTTTGATTGACTTAAATGATCTGCATCGCGACAATGAGCCCCTAACACTAAAGCCTCTCTCTAAAATAACCAACACTATTCGTTGGATGCAACAATGGGTATGGACCATTGATATTCAGACAATACAATATCACGATATACTGACCTCAATTCACTATCGTAAAAATTTACCTGGAAATGTTTCGATTACGTTTAAAAAAGAGCATTTAAATGGTAACTTCATATTAAGCTCTACTGCTTTGAAGATGTCAGTTTTATCTAAAAAGGATTCGAGTATAACCCTAAATAGTACGCTTGACCTCTATTTAGAAGCGCAAAAACTTAATGCTTTTGCACAACTCACATTACCAAATACCCCAACTCTGAATTTTTATGCCCGAGGAGATCAAACAAAAATCACCATAGACGCTACTGCGGATCGACCTTTTACAACAATCAATGATATCGTTGATTTTTTCGAAATTGATCCGAAAACGAAGCCATGGATAACACACTATGCAAAGGCCGATAAACTCTCACTACATCAATGTCATGGAAGTTTTTTATACGATAATCCGCAACAGCTTATGCAAAGTCTTGTTATTAAAGCAAGCGTAGACAATGTTCAATATACTTTCGCTCCCACTATTGCCCCAATAATAGCACCCAAAGTCGATCTTGTATTTCAAAAAGGGATTCTCGCTATTTATCCACAACAAGCGCACTTTTATACACTTCCAACGCAGAAAAGTTATCTCTATCTAGATTTTAATCCCAAACATATTTTGCTTAATGCCCACATTTTGACCGATAAGGGACAACTCAATGATTCAATCTTAAACGTACTGCATTATTACAATATAATCGTACCTATTCGACAAAATAGCGGAACATGCAATGTAGACTTAAATCTCATTATTGATCTAAACAATTTTAATACAACGGCAAAAGGTAAATTCATTCCGGATAAATCTGAACTCCAATTGGAAAACTTTATTTTCCAAACTGTGGGTGGAATCGTAACACTTGATACGAGTAAAGTCTCTTTTGGGGGATTTGATGCCACGTATAAAAATAGTTTACATGCAAAAGTAGACGGCAGCTTTGATGCTCACACAGGAAAAGGGGATGTCCAAGTTCTTCCTATCTCCTGCACACCAACAGGCGATGCAACTCTAATCGCCTTATCAACACAGCTCTCCCCGACAAAGGCAATTTATCACATCGACCCAAAGCAAGACAGTATTCAACTTCTACCATCACAATGGAAAATATTTGGTGAAGCCTTGAACGTCGAGGGATTTACGATACCGTATGATTTTAAAAATGTTTCCGCTATTATCAAAGAAGTGCATTATTCGGTCCCAAATAAAGTGGATGGAATATTTAAAGGGACAATTAAAGCAGATCAATTGTGGCTTCAAATGATACTCAATAAGTTTAATACAGATGACCTCATATTGCAAAATAAAAATTATCTACTTACTCTTACCAGTGATAAAAACAGTGTGAATATTTCGAGCAATGAAACATCTCATTGGAAACTCAATGATCAAAATTTTTCTCTATCCGCACTCAAAATAAATATTGCTGACAATAAGGTTATATTTAATAATATTACTACAAAAATTGATTCCATTATAGAAGGCAGTATTTATGGTGAATATCAATGGAAGCAAAATCAAGGTTCTATACTTTTGAGCGAAATGACACCTTTAAATCCGTCTATTAATGGGTATGTTAATCTCAACAAAAATCAAAAATTTTCATTTAATACACAAGATAATCATTTAACAATTCACTCGCAATCACTTGGAGTTGATTTTACCACCATTCATGAAGGATGGAAGATAACGGTCCCTGATATATCACTTTTGAGTAACAATTCACCCCTTTTACGCCAATACAAATTTACCGATGGACATGCTGATCTTTTATATTATCCAGAAGAGCAGCGTTATACGTTTAACGGAATCATTAACTACCCATATCATTTGATGATTATTAACGATGAAAGCCTCTCTTCCTATGCATTTAACGGTTCTTATCAACATGGAAAAGCTTCCCTAAAAGTGAATGACCGACTCCAAATCGAATATTCAGATACGGTTAAGATTAAGGCCAATAATATCGGAATTAATGCTCCAGAACTTGCACGATGGTTAGATATTCCACATGAATCAATCGAATCTAAAGAGAGCTCTGCTTCTAAGCCCATTCACTTATATGCCACCAATACCTATTTATATCTTATGAAGAATCGAAAAATCCTCGCCGATACATTAAGTGCATCACTTGAGATGGATAACTTGGATGCGCAAATGACACATGCCAAAGGTTCAGCCAAGCTGCGCATGAAAGATGGAATCTACTATGTGAAAGGTGAGCATTTTAATGATATTTTTATGGAAAATCTATTTGCTTTTAGTGACTTTAAAGGCGGGGATATGTCTTTTGAATTGACGGGGAAAGTTGATGATTTTCAAGGGATAATGCGCATTGAGAATGCGACACTTAAAGAATATAAGCTTCTCAACAATGTCTTGTCCTTCATAAATACGGTACCATCGCTGGCAACTTTTTCACTTCCTAATTACAACGCCAAAGGACTTCCTTTGAAAGAAGCCTACAGTCATTATAGTTTTCGTGATCACCAACTTCATATTGATAATTTTACCCTTAATTCTCCAGAGCTTAAAATGGTTGGTGATGGAAAAATAAATTTTAAAGAAGATTCCATACTGGGCACATTAACACTTAAAAGTGATCTAGGCTCGAAACTCGGACGTGTGCCGATGGTTGGTTATATCCTCTTGGGGAACGACGGCTCAATAAGTACCACGGTCAATGTGAAAGGAAAGCTCAGCGATCCCACAGTAGAGACAGCTATTGCAAAAGAAATCATCACCGCACCGTTCAATATCCTAAAGAGGACGGTTACGTATCCATTTTTATGGATGTTGGATGATGAGAAGAAAAAATAAAAATTATTCGTTGCGTAATACGGTTAGCGGGTCAACGTCTGCGGCTTTTTTTGCAGGATACCACGCTGATAGCAGAACAATACCAAATGCCCCAATTATGATTGAAAGGAAATCGCTAACCGTTAAATCAAGCGGCAGTGTCGATGTAGGATAAACATCCGCAGGTAGCGAGATAATATCAAAGCTTCCTAGAACCCATATTCCGAAAAATCCAAGCAATGATCCTGTTACAATCCCTAACGTCCCAATCACAATCCCTAAAATTAAAAATACACGCTTAATCTCTTGCTTGGAAGCGCCCAGCGAAAGGAGCAGTGCAATTTCGCTTCGACGGTTCATAACGGTCATTAAGAGCGATGAGATAATATTAATAGCGGCGATAAGGATAATTAACATTAAAACAATAAACAAAGAGGTTTTTTCCATTGCCAATGCTGCAAAAAAGTTACCATTATCTTCCCACCATCCACGTACGGTAACACTATCTGGCAATGCAGCTGCAACTTTGAGTATATCTGCTTCAGGATTTAAAGAATGTACGTGTATGCCATCATACAGACCCTCAGGCAGTGACAAAACCTTTTGCATAGATTCGAGTGTTGTGTACGAATATCCCTTGTCATACGCGCTTAATCCTGAGTCAAATTCAGCCGTAGGGTTAAATCGTTTCATTTTGGGCGCCATCGCTATTCCACCCGGTTCCAGTTGCGTAAAAATATACGTCAATTTATCCCCGTTATGAAGACCATACGCTTTAATCAAAGCCTTGCCTGTCATGACTTCAAAGCCAACAGGAATATGCTTTTGTAATCCATCAGCTACAACTGAATTAACTTTTGCTTCA
>JAQTOQ010000178.1 GCA_028713245.1 Sulfuricurvum sp.
ATTGGATCGATTCCGGCTTTATGCGCCGCTTCGTCTACGATACCTTCCACGAGCGGTGCTGTTTGCGTATGTCCTACCGAACGCCACCACAATACGGGAATCGGAGAGCTCGGTGAGTGTGATTGCATATCATGATTTGTAATAGAATACGGATGATCGGTAAGTCCATCCCATTGAGCCCAATCCACGCCGTCTTTAAACAAAAATCCGAGTATGGTGTCTTTGACAACCGGCTGTCCGACAACTTTGGCTTCAAAAGCCGTGATATCACCATATTTGTTCAGTGCGAGACGGGCTTTATTCTTATACATAGGGCGGTAGTTCCCCATGCGAATATCATCTTCTCTAGTCCAGAGAGTCATAATCGGCCATGTTTCGTCTTTTGCGGTGTAGACGGCATCATTGATATAATCAGCGTTTGCTGCAGCTCTACGTCCGAATCCTCCACCTAAGAAGGTGTTGTTATATTCCACATCCTCAGGTTTAAGCCCCAATATATCTGCACAAACTTTTCGATAGACCGTTTGAACCTGTCCTCCGGTCCACATTTTTGCGCGCTCACCTGTATGGTGAACCGTACAATTCAACGGTTCCATCGGTGCATGTGCCAGAAATGGGAATTCGTAATCTGCTGAGATGATGCTATGGGCTTCTTTGAAGGCTTTTGCCGTATTTCCGTCATGTCGCATAGAAGCGCCTGGTTTGTGTAAGAGATCATCATACTCTTTACGTAAATCTTCACTGCTGACTTTTGCAAATTCACCTTTATCCCATACAACTGTAATATGATTTAATGCCTCTTTTGCCTGAAACCAATGTTCTGCGATAACGGCAATACCTGTCGGGATTTGTTTGATTTTTAAAATTCCGTCACGTTTAAGTGCTTCAGAAGCATCAAAACTTACGATGGTGGCACCGAAAACGGATGGGTGTAAAACCGCCGCATATTTGAGATTTTCCATTCTCACATCGATCCCGTATTCAGTTTGTCCCGTTACTTTTCCCCATGCTTCGCTCGGGTGTCTTCGTGTAGGTTTGCCGATTAGCGTACAATCTTTCAGTGCTTTTAGCTCAGGGTTTTCAGGAATGCTCATCGTTTTAATCTCAGAGATTAACTCTCCATAGGCGAATTTATCCCCTGTTTTGAGATTGATTACGTGTGAGTCTTTCGTTTTAACATCTGCAAGAGATACATTCCATTTTTGTGCAGCGGCTTGTTTGAGCATTTGGTTTACGGCAGCACCGACTTTACGCATTTCGAGCTGCTTAGTACTGATGGAGGTAGAACCTGCTGTTAACATCCATGGTCCGAAGACAGAATTATAGACTGGATCAATACCTGCGGCTTTGAAATGAACCGATTCCCAAGTCGCATCCAACTCATCGGCGATACACATCGCAAGAGCTGTGTAGGTTCCCTGACCCATCTCCGCTTGTCCCATCAAAAAGGTAATGGTGTTGTCTGCATCGATTTGTATAAAGGCATTAGGGTGCAATGTCTCTTTGGCCCCTTCATCAGCACGTGCTTTAACCGGTAAATAAAATCCGACGACAAAAGCACTGCTGAGGATAGCGGTATTTTTAAGAAATGTTCTTCGTGAGAGTCCCATGGTTAAGCTCCTGCATTAATTTTTTTAATAGCGTTTTTGATACGGTTATAGGTACCGCATCGACAAATATTTCCATCCATGCCGGCTAAAATCTCTTCTTCGGTAGGATTATTGTTCGCTTTTAGCAACCCTGTCGCATTCATGATTTGTCCTGATTGGCAATAACCGCATTGCGGAACGTCTTCTTCCACCCAAGCCTCTTGTACTTTTTTAAGAAGCGGATCAGTTTTATTAGCGATCGTCATAATCTCTTTATCGCCGATTTCTTTTATAAATGTTGCACAGCTTCGGATCGCTTTTCCGTCTAATAAAACAGTACAAGCGCCGCATTGGGCAGCGCCGCATCCATATTTGGTTCCCGTTAGGTTCAAATGATCTCTAAGTATCCATAATAAAGGCGTTTCCTCATCAACAGTGACATCATAGGTTGTACCGTCAATCTTTAATTTAGTGGTCATGGTTATCCTTTTTAAGCTTATCTGTGGGGAAGTATAGTAAATGTAAATAGCGGTGAAATAGCGAAGGAATTTAAATTTTCATCATAAAAATTAATTTATTACTGGTCGTATATATATAATTTATTTATATACATTTAGCAGATTCTTTCATTAATATATATTATAAGCATTTTGGCGGTTTAATTTAATATATTTCGCTATTTCACCGCTATTTACATTCTATATACTTATCTCAAGATTTTGAATTGTATTAATAATACCTATATAAATAGTGTGTTTTTTTATAATGAAAATCAATAGTTAGAAGGAGATGATATGAAAAAAGCAGTAGGGATGAGTTTAGCCGCAGCAGTATTGCTTGGAGCAAGTGCATTTGCAATAGATAATGTAAAAGTTAGCGGGGATGCTAAACTGTATTACTATACGGATGATAAAAATTCAGGTGATCTTTTCAACAAAACGACAAGTGCAGCTGATACGGCTATTCGTGTCGGTGCAACCGGAGATCTTGCAAAAAATATTTCGTTTGGTCTAACAGGCTATGGAATCAGTACGCTCGGTCTTGAAAATAATCTTGTCAGCAACACATGGTCAAGTGCTCACACCGTAACAAATGGCAGTGTTTCTGATGAAGCATGGATCGGAGAAGCATGGATTGCGGCAACCTATGGCAAAACTACGTTCAAAGCAGGACGTATGTTACTCGATTCTCCACTTTCATTTAGTGAAACGTGGTCGATTGTTCCTAATATATATGAAGCTTTTGTCCTTATCAACCAAGATATCCCTGATACAACTGTAGTCGGTGTATATGCAGGTCATAGTAATGGTGTCAATGCTGTTTATTTAGATAATGTTTCAGGGGTAGGAATTGATCATATTGTAGGCTCGAATGGAGCATTCGGTATCCATGGAGCCAATGGGGCGAATGTAGCCGGTATCATCAATAACTCGTTCAAACCTTTGAGCGCACAAGCTTGGTATTGGAATGTTGTTGATGCTGCAGATGCATACTGGCTGCAAGCAGATGTTGATTTTCCAATGCTAAAAGGGTTAAAACTTGGTGTCCAATATGCTGATATTAGTCCAAAAACAATGTTAGCGGGTGTTCATGATTCAACAGCATATGCACTCAAGGTTGGGTATGAAGGTATTGAAAACCTGAAGCTATCTGCTGCTTTCTCTGATGCCGGCAAAGATAATGTACTCAAAGTATCCAATCTTGCGACGGACAACAGATCCTCTCAATCTAAATTGTACACAGAGGCATT
>JAQTOQ010000040.1 GCA_028713245.1 Sulfuricurvum sp.
AGCGGCTCAAAAAATTATCTCACCGCTCCCAAGAAAAAAATGCCGATGTCATGACCCGATTGACGGAAGTGTTCAACAACAGCGAGATTATCAAATCCAATGCAACTGAGGAATATGAGCTAGCACGTTTTAAACAAGATAACGAATACTTTTTTAATATCAACATGAAATCAACTTATACCAATGAACTCGTCTCTCCTCTCATGGAGATCATTGCGGCTATCGGTTTAGCAGCGGTGATTTATGTGGGAGGACGCGAAGTGTATGCGGGCAAAATGAGTGTGGGTGAATTCACCGCATTTTTAACCGCGATAGGACTTGTTTTCCAACCGCTGCGTCGTGTCAGCTCTATCTACGGAAAAATTCAAGATGCCATTGCTGCAAGTGAACGTGTTTTTCATATTTTTGATATTGACAATACTATTCAAGATGGTCCAAAAGAACTCTCAGAAGCTATCTCAAGCGTAGAATTTGACAACGTGACACTCAAATTCGGCGAAAAAAACGCCCTCGAAAACTTAAATCTCACTATTCATGCAGGACAAAATATCGCACTTGTAGGACAAAGCGGTGGTGGAAAAAGTTCTCTAGTTAATCTGCTACTGCGTTTTTACGACACCGATGAGGGTTCCATAACTATCAACAGCCATAACATCAAAGAGTACACTCAAAACTCTCTGCGCCACCAAATAGCAAGCGTATCGCAGCGTGTTTACATCTTCCAAGAGTCCCTTGCTGCTAATGTTGCCTATGGGAGCAAAATAGATGAGCAAAAGGTCATAGAAGCACTGAAAATGGCAGATGCATATGGGTTTGCAACAAGCCTACCTGAGGGAATACACACTATGATGCAGGAATTCGGAGCCAATCTCTCCGGAGGACAGCGTCAGCGCATTGCCATCGCTCGTGCCATCTATAAACACGCATCCCTGCTTATTTTAGATGAAGCCACCAGTGCGTTGGATAACGAGAGCGAAAAACGGATACAAAACGCACTTAATGAGTATTCAAAAGACAAAATAACTATCACCATCGCACATCGGCTCAGCACCATCACTCATGCCGACACCATTTTATATTTTGAAGCAGGTCGTATTATCGCGCGAGGCACGCATCACGAGCTTTTGGAAATCTCCGAAGCATACCGTCGCTTGTCCGGCGAGATGGTTTAATTTTTTCATTAAACCATTTTAGAGTATAATCGCATCAATTTATCACAAGAAGGCAAACACCTATGATCGATTACGAATCATTAAAACCGTGGTTATTCAAGTTTCAGCCCGAAAATGCACATACGTTAGCGGCTATTGCTTTGCGCGGTGCCGGTTTATGCCCACCTCTTTTGAACCATTTTATTACCAAACATTTTATCACCCATCCCTCACTGGCTCAAGAGCTCTTTGGACGCACATTTGCCAATCCAGTAGGCCTCGCCGCAGGTTTTGATAAAAATGCCACTATGATCGAGGGAACCCTTGCTTTGGGATTCGGTTTTACCGAAATAGGCACTCTTACCCCTAAGCCTCAAGAGGGAAATCCACGTCCACGACTTTGGCGTCATATCGAAGAAGAGTCTTTACAAAATGCGATGGGATTCAACAACGATGGCTTATTTCGTATCTCTCATCGTTTGAAAAATATTTATCCGTTTAGTAGTCCTATCGGTGTAAATATTGGAAAAAACAAACTCACCTCTGAAGAAAATGCCCTCAAAGACTACACAACACTCATCAAGGCATTACATCCATACGCTGACTATATGGTTATCAATATCTCCTCACCCAATACGCCGGGTTTACGCGATTTGCAAAATGAAGAGTTTATCGCACAGCTTTTTCAAACCGCCAAAACACTCACATCCAAACCAATTCTCCTCAAAATCGCTCCCGATATGTCCGAGGATCAAGCCGTAGCATTATGTGTGCATGCAGTTGCAAGCGGTGCGGATGGTATTATCGCAACCAATACCACCGTTGATTATTCACTTCTCACTGATCCTGAAGATATAGGCGGAATTAGCGGCGAAGTCTTGCGTGAACGCAGTTTTTACATCTTTGACGCCATCGCACGCGAACTGTTCGGAAAAACAACCCTTATCAGTGTAGGCGGCATTTCTACTCCCGAAGAAGCGTATCGTCGTATCCGTGCCGGAGCATCGCTGGTTCAGCTCTACAGTTCTCTAATTTTTAAAGGTCCAGAAGTGGTTGAAGATATCAACAGCGGCTTGATCGATTTACTTGCACAAGATGGCTACACCTCTATCACACAGGCTATCGGCGCCGATCGTCAATGAAATCACTCACGATATTATTTTTTACGCTAGGAACTTTAATGGCCACATCTTTGCCTCACTACGAAACCAAAACGCTTTCCAATGGATTGCAAGTTGTTGCCATCCCTATGGACAACCATTCAGGTGTTATTTCTACCGATATTTTTTATAAAGTAGGAAGCCGCAACGAAGTCATGGGAAAAAGTGGCATTGCCCACATGCTGGAACACATGAATTTCAAATCCACAAAAAATCTTAAAGCGGGTGAGTTTGATGAAGAGGTCAAAAGTATCGGGGGACTCAATAACGCTTCTACCGGATTTGACCACACCCACTACTACATCAAATCAAGCTGCGAAAATATGGGGAAATCTCTCAGCCTTTTTTCTGAATTGATGCAAAACCTCAATCTAAAAGACGAAGAGTTCCAACCGGAACGTAATGTCGTCGCTGAAGAGCGCCGCTGGAGAACCGATAACAATCCGATGGGCTACCTCTATTTTCGCCTCTTTAACAGCGCTTATGTCTACCACTCTTATCACTGGACTCCGATCGGGTTTATGAACGATATTCAAACATGGTCGCTTAAAGACATTCAAGACTTTCATAAAACCTATTATCAGCCTAAGAATGCCATTTTAATGGTAACAGGGGATATCAAACCGCAAACCGTCTTTGCCGAAGCTCAAAAACATTTTGAGAGCATTCCCAATACCGTTGATATTCCGACCATTAAAATTGTTGAGCCTGAGCAAGATGGAGCAAGACGGGTCATTGTTCACAAAGAAAGTGAAGTAGAGATGCTCGCCATCTCATTTCCGATTCCTAATTTTCAACATGCCGATCAAGCAAAGCTTTCCGCAATCAGTGAATTGCTCAGTTCCGGTAAGAGTTCACGTTTATACCGTAAACTCGTCGATGAAAAACGCCTTGTCAATCAAATCCATGCCTACAATATGGAGACCATTGATCCGGGTGTCTTTTTATTTTTAGCCATTGCCAATAACGGCGTAACCGCTGAAACCATCGAAAAAGAGCTCTGGAAAGAGATTAAAGCACTGCAAGATAAACCGGTTAAAAAAGTGGAGTTGGACAAAATAAAGATCAATACGCGTGCGGATTTCATTTATTCATTAGAGAGTTCTACCTCAGTAGCTGAGCTCTTTGGAAGTTATCTTGCCCGAGGAGACATTTCTCCTTTAGAGCGTTATGAGTCTTCGATCAATGCCCTAACACCTGCTGATATCCAAGAAACAGCCAAGCGTTATTTTGACATTGATAAATCCACTACTATCATTTTACGTAAAGGTCAAAAATGAATCTAGTAACAGGCTCAACTACTGCCCTAATCACTCCTTTCAAAAATGGGAAGTTGGATGAGCAGAAATACGCTGATCTTATACGTAGACAAATCAAACATGGAATCAATGCCGTGTGCCCTGTGGGTACCACGGGTGAGAGCGCAACGCTTAGCTATGATGAAGACCGCATCTGTATGGAAATTGCTGTGGCAGTCTGTAAGGGGACCAATACCAAGGTTCTCGCAGGTGCAGGAAGCAATTCAACCTCTGAAGCGATCGAAGCCGCTAAAACTGCTCAAAACTGCGGTGTTGATGCCATATTCTCCGTAGCACCGTATTATAATAAGCCATCCCAAGAGGGTTTGTATCAGCACTACAAAGCAATCGCGCAATCGGTTAGCGATCTCCCCTTTATGCTGTACAATGTCCCGGGACGTACCGTTGTGGACATCAGCGCCGATACTGTTATTCGACTTTTTGATGATGTTCATAATATCTACGGTATCAAAGAAGCAACAGGCAGTATTGAGCGTACAATTGAGCTGCTTTCACGACGACCTGAGCTTAAAGTATTTTCAGGCGATGATGCGATTGACTACGCAATTTTAGCTTGTGGTGGAGCAGGCATCACGTCAGTGACGTCCAATCTCTTGCCTGATATGAAAAGTCAGTTAGTTGCCAAAGCATTAGCAGGTGATTTTACAGGTTCAAAAGCGATTAATAACACCCTGTATCCTATTAACAAAGCCCTATTTTTAGAATCTAACCCTGTTATGATCAAAGCCGCTATGTACATCGCAGGGCTTATTGACACATTGGAATATCGTCTTCCACTCGTTGCACCAAGCGCAGCCAACCTAAAAGTGATTGAAGAAATCATGAAAAACTACACCATTCAAGGAGCATAAATAATGACAAATATGAAGGGCAAAACACTGGTAATTACCGGAGCCACCAAAGGAATCGGTCAAGCCATCGCTGAAAAATTTGCTCAAAACGGTGTTAATATCGCATTTACCTACAACAGTAACGGAGAAATTGCTCAAGTTTTAGCAAACGAACTAGAGACTAAATACGGGATTAAAGCACGCGCTTATCCACTCAATATTTTAGAAACGGATGAATTTAAACCTCTTTTTGAAGCCATTGATGCTGATTTTGACCGTGTCGACTTTTTTGTCAGCAATGCTATGATTTACGGCCGTCCTGTTGTCGGTGGATACGGTAAATTTATGCGTCTAAAACCAAGAGGTCTTAACAACATCTATACCGCAACGGTCAATGCCTTTGTTGTTGGAACGCAAGAAGCGGCAAAACGGATGGAAAAAGTAGGCGGCGGTGCCGTTGTCACTATGTCTAGTACCGGCAACCTCATCTACATCGAAAACTACGCAGGCCACGGTACCAACAAAGCGGCTGTTGAGGCGATGAGCCGCTATGCCGCCGTTGAGCTTGGAGAGATGAACATCCGTGTCAACGCCGTTTCAGGCGGTCCAATCGATACCGATGCCCTCAAAGCCTTTACCAACTACGAAGAGGTCAAAGCCGAAACCATCCGACGTTCAGCGATGAACCGAATGGGCTCACCCAACGATATAGCAGGTGCCGTTTATTTCCTCTGCACCGAAGAAGCAAGCTGGATTACGGGTCAAACAATCGTTGTTGATGGCGGAACAACTTTTAGATGATAAATCTTCCAAATCTTCTTGCCCTCTCCCGCCTTCTCATCGCTCCGGTGATGTTTTGGATTATTCTCACTCCACAACTCTTCACCGATAACGGCTGGCATATCAGCTGGAGTTATTACACTGCATCGCTGCTTTTTGTACTCGCAAGTGTTACCGATTTTTTTGATGGCTATATCGCACGCGAACTTGATCAAATAACGATCGTTGGACAAATCCTCGATCCATTAGCAGATAAAATGCTCACCTTGGCTGCTTTTTTAGGCTTGATGATGGTAGGAGCCGCGTCGGTTTGGGCAATTTACATCATTATTGTACGTGAGCTTTTTATTACAGGATTACGTACCCTTAGTCTTTCTGAGGGGATTGACGTTAGTGCTTCGTTGGCAGGAAAAGTCAAAACCGTTGCGCAGATGATTGCTATTGGATTTTTGCTGATGCATTGGATGGGAGGGGAACTCTTACTCTGGATTGCTGTTGTCCTGACGATTTATTCCGGCGGTGAATATCTCGTAGGCTTTGCAAAAGCATACCGCACAAAGGAAACCGTATGAGTTGGATCATTGCTCTTCTTATTTTATCCGCGCTCATTTTTTTCCATGAATTGGGTCATTACAGTGCCGCTAAATTTTTCGGAGTTTATGTCGAAGTATTCAGTATCGGCTTTGGTAAAAAACTTACCTCATTCAGCTGGCTCGGAACCAAATGGCAAATCTCTGCTATTCCGTTGGGTGGTTACGTCAAAATGAAAGGACAAGACGATCTTGATCCAACGGCACTAAGTCGCGATAACGACAGCTATAACTCCAAAAAACCATGGCAGCGTATTATTATCCTCCTTGCAGGACCACTCGCGAACTTTGTCCTCGCATGGCTTTTGTTGTATACCATTGCTCTTGGGGGACCCAAAGCTCTTTCTCCGGTTATCGGAATGGTGTCGCCAAACTCACCGGCACAGATCGCGGGTCTTCTCAAAAATGATCGGATATTATCGATCAACGGCGAAGCAATTACGCAGTGGGATGAACTCTCAAGCGCCATTGTTGCTTCTTCCGCAACCTTGACACTGCAAGTACAACGTGGTAATACCCTACAGTTCATTACCCTCACCCCTCGTGTGAGTAAATCAACCAATATGTTCAAAGAAAAAATCTACAAACGGATGGTGGGAATTGCACCCTCAGGTGATACTCATGTATTGCATTTGGATCCCATCCAAGCCATAGAATACGCATCCAAAGAGACAATTGATGCTTCCATGATGATATTTCAAAGCGTTCAAAAGCTCATCACCGGCGTAGTTCCTGCCAAAGAACTTGGCGGAGTGGTCAGTATCGTACAAATCACTGCAGATGCCACCCAATACGGATGGATGAGTCTCTTTTTCTTTGCGGCACTTATTTCAATTAACCTTGGGGTTTTAAACCTTCTGCCTATCCCTGCACTTGATGGAGGACATGTTGTCTTCAACCTTTATGAAATAATCCGCCGAAAAGCCCCAAGCGAAGCGGTTATTAATCAACTAACCATCGGGGGATGGGTCCTATTACTAGGTCTTATGAGTCTGGGTTTATACAATGATATAGCGAGATTAATACAATGAACACATTAGAACAAAAACGTCATTTTGATACCATTATAGAGAGAATCGAACAAGCCCGTATCCGTGTGAGTGAACACCATATTGTTAAAATCGTTGCGGCGAGTAAATATGTCGATGCCCAGACTGTTCGAGATTTATACGCTATCGGGCAACGTGCTTTTGGTGAGAACAAAGTACAAGATTTGAAAATAAAAGCTGATTTGCTAGACGAACTTCCACTAGAATGGCATTTTATCGGAACCTTACAAAAAAACAAGATCAATCAGCTTTTGAGTATTCGTCCACATATGATCCACTCCATTGATACTCTGGATCTGGCACGCTCACTTCAAGAACGCCTTTTGAGAGAAAACCAAACCTTACGTGCGCTCGTACAAGTTAATTCTGCCTATGAAGAAAGCAAATCAGGTTTCACCCCAGAAGAATTCCTGGAGCGCTATGCACAAATCACTAGTGAGTGCCCCAATCTTCATCTTCAGGGGATTATGAGTATCGGTGCCCATACCGCCGATGTCAATATTGTCCAAAAAAGCTTCGAATCAACCCGTGCATTGTTTGAAAAACTCCCCAATGCTACAACATGTTCCATGGGGATGAGCAATGATTTCGAACTTGCCATACGGTGCGGGTCTAACTTGGTACGCTTAGGATCAATCCTTTTTAAACATTAAATGTTATTTAAGGTTTAGTTAAGAAATCGTATATATTATGGTATTATTATCGTAATAAATTATTAGGGTTGTGCGTGGATAAGATACGGATTAGAGCGACATTGTTGGCGATGGGGACTGTCCTTATCCTTGTTACCTACTTTGTTTCTTCTATTCTCCAGGATAAAAAACGGGTGTTGGATGAAAAAACCCATTCCCACCGAATCTTGCTCAAAAAGGCCTATGAACTCTCTATCTTGGATACCGAAAAAGAGCTCAATCACTTCGCATGTGAAATGATGTCCGATCATCATATCGTTGATGCCTTTGAAGCACGTGACCGCGATGCCCTCTATGCACTCGCGCTTCCGTATTTTAACGAGGCACATGCCCATGGCAATGTAGATTTAGCAGGCTTTATTCAAAATGATGGTTTTCATTTCCTGCGTATGCAAGAACCTAAAAAATTTGGCGACAATATTACCAAAAAACGCCCGATGCTTGCAGAGGCCATTCGTAATCAAAAGCCCATAACCTCTCTGGATGTTACAAAATACAATATCTCTCTGGTTAGCATTATCCCGATTTTCAAAGAGCATAAATTTTTAGGCGTCGTGCAGGTATCTGCCGATATTAAACGAATACAAGAGCGTCTCAATGCTCATTCTGCGATTAAAAGCGCCCTTGCTTTTAACACAATCGCTTTGCATAAAATGTTGCCAAATAATCATTCAAAAGAATACGCTTCATACTCTCTCATCTCTTCAAATGACCCGTTATTTGAGAGACTACCTCAAAGTTACACCTTTATAGATTCCATACGTTATACGTACTTAGGCACTACCTACATTGTTGCCTCTCGTGACTTAACAACATATGCTCACAAACCGCTAGCGCGTATGATATGTGCATTGGACATCACCGAGGATGAACGCGCTTATGAAAAAGAGATTACCAATATTTTATTAATAAGTGCGTTGTTGCTCTCACTACTAGGAGTCATATTACACATCGGTTTTAAGACTCTCATAAACCGGATACGCTCGCTATCTGCTCAACTGACACAACAGTTGGATGTTCAGCTCCACCATGATACGCTCACCGGACTGCCTAATCGAAAAGCATTACTCGAAAACATTAACCAAAAAAAATATGTCGCTGTTTTACTCCTTAATATTGATAACTTCCGAGAGACTAATGATTTATATGGTCATGAAATAGGTGATAAAATTTTGCAAGAAGTGGCAAAATCGATTGATGCCGTTATTAAAAAGTATTCTTTAAATCTTTATAAAATGCATTCGGATGAATATGCGCTAGCCCTCACCCAATACATCAAAGTGGAAGACTTCAACACGATGTGCCAAACGATACTCGATCATCTTCATGCGCTCAATTATGAGATTGATGGGATGATTATTTTTATAACTTTTAGCATGGGCGCTGACATCTGTTTCGATGAGGGATGTGATTTGGTCGGGCGTGCAGACATGGCACTCAAGACGGCCAAAAAGCGCGGGTTTACTTTTGTAAAATACCACGATTCTCTCCATATAAAAGAAGAATATAGCAACAATATCTATTGGAGTAAAAAACTCAAGGAGGCGATTAATAACAATCGTTTTGAGCTTTACTACCAAGGTATTCATGAAGCAAAAACGCAAAGTATCTACGAATATGAAGCCCTTGTACGAATAATCGACGAAGACGGTACAGCTGTATCTCCTGGCCAATTTCTAGAAATTGCCAAAAAATCGCGCCTCTATGTCCACATTACCGACTTTGTGATTCATGCTATTTTTAAACAGTTAGTTGCGACGCCACACCAATACTCAATCAATCTCTCTATTGATGACATTTTAGATCCAAAAATTCAAAGCAAGATTTATGAACTTCTCGCGCAATATCCTGTTGGTGATCGACTTATTTTTGAGCTACTAGAGGGTGAGGGGATTGAAAATTATCAAGAGGTATCCGCATTTATAACACATGTCAAAGGGTTTGGGTGTAAAATCGCGATTGACGATTTTGGTACAGGATATTCCAACTTTGCCCACATTATGAGGCTCAATGTTGATTTTATAAAAATTGACGGGTCAATCATCAAACGTCTTGATCTTGATCTTAGTGCACAGGATATCGTTCGCACCATAGTAGAGTTCGCACATAAACTCAATATCAAGACCGTTGCTGAATTCGTTTCTACCAAAGACATCTACGATGAATGTCTGGAATTGAATATCGACTATATCCAAGGCTACTATCTAAGCGAGCCAAAGCCGCTTTAATTTTTTTTTCCTCTTTTAGCCTTTTTTCTCCTCCCTTATGATATTCTATGCGATAAAGGGGACAAAATGTCGTTAATTCTATTTTTTGATGAAATATCCAATAAAGATGTGAGGGTAGTTGGCGGTAAAAATGCCAGTTTGGGTGAGATGTATTGTAATCTTACGGCACAGGGGATACGTGTCCCTTTTGGTTTTGCCACCACGGCCCTAGCCTACCGTACTTTTATAAATGAAACCGGTATAAAATCAAAAATTATAGCGCTTTTAAAAACTCTTAACCCCGAGGACATGGATTCTCTCTCAAAAATTGCACTGGCATTACGTACACTGATACTCAATACCGAATTTCCAAAGCCATTATCCCAAGCCATTATAAACGCTTACCATCGATTATGTGTTCATTACAATCACGAGAGCATTGATGTTGCTGTTCGCTCTTCTGCTACGGCTGAAGACCTTCCCAATGCGAGTTTTGCAGGACAGCAGGACAGCTTTTTGAATATTGCAGGTGATGAACGTCTTTTGGAACATGTTCGAAAGTGTTATGCCTCTCTTTTCACCGATCGCGCAATCAGCTATCGTCACCATAATGGATTCGATCATATGGGAGTTAGTTTGTGTGTAGGTGTCCAAAAAATGGTCCGTAGCGATCAGGCATGCAGCGGTATCATGTTTACGATCGATCCTGATTCTGGATCCGACTCACTTATTATTATCGATTCTACTTGGGGATTGGGAGAAAACATTGTTGGGGGGAATATTAATCCCGACGAGTTTTCTGTTTTTAAACCAACACTCAATATTCATCAACCTATCTTGAAAAGGACGCTGGGGAGTAAACGCCTGCAAATGATTTACGATCCCAACAATCCAATACATACCCTCAATATTGAGACCCCTTTATCATTACAGCATACGTTTAGCCTTAATGACGAGGAGATCATAGTCCTCGCACGAAATGCTCATGCTATCGAACAGCACTATTCGGCCCTTTCGGGACATCCAACCCCTATGGACATTGAGTGGGCGAAAGATGCCCTTGATGGACAGCTCTATATCGTGCAAGCGCGTCCAGAAACGGTGCAAAGTCTTAAGACAAAAAGCTTTTCCCTCCTCTCCTATAAATTCGACGGTGAGCCTATCAAAAAGAAACTCCTCACGGGTACTGCAGTAGGCGAAAAAATTGCCAATGGACGTATACGAATCATTCATGACAGCAGTGAATTTCATTTATTTCAAGAGGGTGAAATACTTGTAACCGATAATACCGATCCCGATTGGGAACCCGTTATGAAAAAAGCATCTGCCCTCATCACAAATCGTGGCGGACGAACTTGTCATGCGGCCATTATTGCACGCGAGATTGGGGTGAGTGCCATTGTTGGAACGACTAATGCCACAACACAATTGTTTAACGGTCAAGAAGTGACCATCAGCTGTGCCGAAGGGGAAACAGGTCACGTTTATGAGGGGCTTATCCCCTATCATGTTGATACTCTTGATCTCAGCGACTGTGGCGAACCACATACCCATTTGTATCTCAACGTCGGTGATCCTCAAAGCGCTTTTCACTACGCGAAGCTGCCCAACCACGGAGTGGGTCTTGCACGAATGGAATTTGTAATCAATAACACCATCAAAGCACATCCTCTCGCGCTAATCGATATGATGGAGGGCAAAACACCCGTACATGCTGATGAAATTGAGCTATTGATGCGTGGATATAAAAATCCGAAACAATTTTTTATCGCAAAAATCATGGAAGGTATCGGAACAATCTGTGCCGCATTTTATCCTAAACCTGTGATTGTTCGCACCAGCGATTTTAAAACAAACGAATACCGTCATATGATAGGTGGTGATACCTATGAAGAAAACGAAGAGAATCCGATGATAGGTTTCCGAGGGGCTTCGCGCTATAACTCGCAGCTGTACCGGAAAGCATTTGAATGGGAGTGCGAAGCGCTGAAAAGGATCCGTGATGAGATGGGGCTAACCAATATGCAATTAATGCTCCCATTTGTCCGCACACCGCAAGAAGGTCGTAATGCCATTTCTATCATGAATACACAAGGACTAATACAAG
Organism: Sulfuricurvum sp.; assembly: GCA_028713245.1. Taxonomy (GTDB): domain Bacteria; phylum Campylobacterota; class Campylobacteria; order Campylobacterales; family Sulfurimonadaceae; genus Sulfuricurvum. Next base: position 11,886 of record JAQTOQ010000040.1, read on the forward strand.
GCATTAACGGCCTCAAAATATATGCTATGTGTGAAATCCCAAGCAATGTGATTTTGGCAGATGAGTTTTTAAAAATCTTCGACGGCTACAGTATCGGTTCAAATGATTTAACACAGCTCACCCTTGGAGTTGACCGTGACAGCGCTCTGGTAGCCTCCATCTTTGATGAACGAAATGAAGCGGTTAAACGGATGTTGAAAATGGCGATAGACGCCTGTAAAAAAGAGGGAAAATACATCGGTATATGCGGTCAGGCACCCTCGGATTATCCCGAAATCACCCAATTTTTAGTGGAAGAGGGAATAGAGTCTATCTCTTTGAACCCAGACTCCATCGTCAAAACATGGAAACTGGTTCTAGAGTTGGAAAACAGCCAAAAAGGATCTTAGCCAAGGGTGATAATAAACCCTTTGCGCTCATCCCGACACAGCTCCACATTCCCGCCGTGGGAGCTCGCGATGTTTTTGGCCAGAACCAAGCCTAAACCATTTCCTTTTTCTTTGGTACTTTTAAATGCTTCAAACAGCAGTTTCTCATTTACGATGGGGATACCGCTGTCATAGATGGCAAAACGGTGAAATTCTCCCTCTCTCGTATAAACGATCTCTACACTTCCCTCTTCGTGCTCATCATCGAGTTCAATCGCATCGATGGCATTAAAAATGAAATTGGTAAAAAGCATCCCCAGTAAATCAAGATCCCCCTGTAATTCAAACTCCACTTCAGGGAACTGAAAATGGATCTCTTTAGCATAACTGTAGTAGCCGATCGCATTTTTGAGTTCATTGAGAATGACACTCCATTTAAGTGCCGATTTTTGGGTACTAACTCCCTTCGAAAACATCAAAGTGGCTTTAATGATCCGCTCAATACGATAGAGTGACTTTTGTATCTCACTGACTATCGGTTTGTTTTCCTCTTTGACCCGTTTCATCAGCGTCGAAGCCAAAAGAGCAATCGAACCTATAGGGTTACGGATTTCATGACTCAGATGTGCCGCCATTTGTCCCATGGTCGCCAGATTTTCTTTGCGCTTTTGCTCCGTGATATCGGTTGCACTAAAGAGCTGTTTTTCATTATGAAGTGCCGATTTGATCAAATACGAGCGCTCCCCAAAAGTCACCTCATAATCCTGCTCATCCCAATGCAGTGTTTCGAACAAATTTTCCAATAGTTTAGCTTGGGAATTTTGCAGAAAAATCGATCCGTCTTCTTCTACTATCCAAATAGCATTGGGCAAAAACTCAATGATCTGTTCAATTGTTGATTGTAAATGATCATACGATTGGCGAAGAGATACGTATTCTTCTTCGACTTTGTAGGTTTGATCAATAAGAGCTTTGAGTTCTTCAGCTGAGATCATCAATACTCCCCAATATGCAGTAAAATTTGATACAGTCCATACGCGTCTTCGGTCCCTGCCAATTCTCGGATCGAATGCATTGCCAACGTCGGGACACCAACATCAATGGTTTCTACACCCAAGCGTGTTGCACTGATGGGACCGATCGTCGAACCGCAACCCATATCACTGCGCGTTACAAAAGTTTGCGTTGCAACGGCTATCTCTTGGGCACATTGGATAAATCGCCCCATCGTCCTTGACGATGTCGCATAGCGTTGATTGGAGTTGATCTTGATAGCAACGCCTCGGTTTAATAACGGAGCATGCTCACTTTCATGTTTGGACGGAAAATTGGGATGCTGTGCATGAGCATTGTCGCACGACACCATCAGCGATTGGCGCATAAGTGTCGAAAAATCCTCACCTACAATACGGCGCAGTAACTCTTCTATAAATGTCCCCCCTGCCCCGACGTGCGAATCGCTCCCCACCTCTTCGTGATCCATGCAGGCAACAATCATCGGATACGACGTCTCCATCAACGCACTCA
>JAQTOQ010000179.1 GCA_028713245.1 Sulfuricurvum sp.
CTGATGTAAGATATTTGAGGTAGCAGGAGAAAAACTGGCCGTTTTGAATATCATGGGGCACTACGGTATGCCGTATGTGGACAATGCCTTTAGATGCGGCCGTGATACAGTGTCTGAACTTGCAGATCAGGGGATTAAATCCATTTTTATTGATTTGCATGCAGAGGCCTCCAGCGAAAAACGAGCGATGATGATGTTGTTACAGGGGCAGGTAAGTGGTATCATGGGTACGCATACTCATGTAGGAACCGATGATTTACAGATATCCAAAGGGACGGCATATCTCACCGATATTGGTCTTAGCGGTTGTCGTGACAATGTGATCGGCATGGATCAAAAAGTTCCGATTGAACGATTTTTGACAGGTGTTGCGGGGAGATTTGAAGTCCCTGAAAAATGCAAACGCATTTTACAAGTCGCTGTTATGACACTAGAGGATGGAAAATGTGTCCAAGCGCAGAAATTTAAAATCTTTGATGATGGCAGAACACTCATAACCGATGCATGGATGGAAGAGTGACCGAAATCTCTGATTCATGGGAGTTGTATACGGCCCTTGAACGCTTAGACCTGCTACAAAACTCACAGCCCCTTTGGTGGCCTCAGCACGGTACGTTTGAGGTGGTGATAGGCGCAATCCTCACGCAAAATACCCAATGGACCAGAGTTACTGTCTCGCTGGAAAACCTTGCGCAAGCAGGAGCTCTGACACTCGAGGCACTTTCAACCATTGATATAGAAACGCTTATGGAGCTGATACGCCCAAGCGGACTTATCAAAGCAAAATCCAAAAATATCATACTGCTGTGCGAAGCAATCCTAAAGGATTTTGGCTCATTTGAAACGTTTACCCATGAGGTGAGCCGCGAGTGGCTGTTACATCAAAATGGGATCGGTCCAGAGACAGCCGATTCGATCCTCTGTTATGCGTGTGAGCGTTGTGTGATGGTAGTCGACAGCTACACCGCACGGTTGCTTCGTGCATTTGGGTATGAGTTTGAGAGCTACAGCGATTTGCAGGAGTGGTGCGAACGCGGTGTCAGGGAGCATTGTGAGGAATCGATACTTCAACGTACTTTTGCCCATTTTCACGGGATGATTGTGGAGTATGTGAAGAGCAATAGTAAGGGAAAATCGGTTAGTATTGAGCACATTGTTTTGACTATAAAAAACTGATAAAGGATTTTTCTTTGAAGAAACGTTTTAAATATAGATATGATTCAGTAAATAAGTTGTGATATGAGTGCTTTAAAAGTTTTTTCGATTGCTTGCTGAGAATGGAATACGACGAGATGTATTAGATGAGGTTGCGAAAGGATTTGTTTGATGACATCGAGATCATCGGAGGCAGCTTGGAGCCATGCTTGGCTAAGCCGATTGACCCCTTTGGTCGTGATCTCTCTCGAAAAAGAACTATTCATAGCGATAAATTCTTGGTGCATTGCTTTGGTATGCTAAAAAATGAGACAGGCTACTTTTACGCTTGATGCAACCCTTCTAAAATGATTTTCTCCATTTTTCCACAATCGGCAAACTGCACGCACTCTATAGAAGCGTTGATGTATGCTTCAGGTGTGATAAGCGAATAATCAATAAATTTATAGCCGTTATAGGCTGCGATCATATCAAAAAACATTCGCGTTATTCGCCCGTTGAGTTCATAAAAAGGGTGTAGGGCGATCAGCTCGCATTTATAATAGGCTAACTTTTTTGCAAAATGCTCTTTGGGAAGTTCGTTTCCTCGTCGAAGATCATTATCGTGTGAGAGTTCATCAAATATCTTTTTAGAGGCATCGTGTAGATAGTGCGCTAAACAAAATCGTGAATCCCCTTTTGTCATATCGAGGGTACTACGATATTCACCTGCCCATTCGTAGAGAGATGAAAAGGTCGCTTTATGCAGGGTGATGAAATATTGTTCGTCAAAGACAGTGTGCTCGTCGATGCGGTGATAAAAAAGTTCATATGCTTGAATCAGCAGTTCATTTTCAATGGCGTGAAGTTCGAGAGGATCGGTGATTGAAAGTTTGTTGTGAGGGAGATCGGAATCTCCAATATAGATAGAACTATTTTTGAAGCGATACTTTGACATTATGTCGTGCCATAAGGCTTTGGATACGCGTTTTAAGCGTTTTATCTTCGGTCACTTGATACCCTTCGATTTTTTGAGATACAACGACAGTTTTGCGAATCGAGTCGGCAGATATTTGAGCAATTTTCATGCTGAATCCTTTGCAACCTTAATAATCTAATTATACCTAAATCAGGGAGAGATGAGTGCTTTATACTTAAGACACCTCTCAACTTTTGACTATGTACCCACTGTTTGTGGAGTATGTTAAATACAATACTAACGGTAAAAGCGTTATAATTTCACCATTATTTCAAGGAGACTAAATGCGTTATTTTATTTTTTCGGTATTAGCAGTTGCATTGTTTAGTGGATGCACAACAAAAGAGTTCAGTCAGGGTGTGGATGATGGTATCGGTGATGTTAAGCGGGTTATTCGCGGGAATAATAACTAAAGTTCTTTTAAAAAAGAAGTTTTAAAAAACTTCTTTGACACGACCCACTTCACCGCTCATCAACCGCACTTTAATCCCGTGTGGATGATTAGCGGAATTGGTGAGGATGTCTCGTACGATTCCATCTGTTAGAGCGCCTGATCTCTGGTTTTCTTTGAGTACGATAGAAACACGCTTGCCTGATTGTATATTTTTACGTTCTTTGCCGTCCAAAATGGGCTCCTTAGTCTCTAAGATTGAGCCATGAAGGGGGATTGTCAAAACACAATGCGCTGGAGTTCCAGTCATTCTTTTCACCATGACGAGCATGCAGTTTTCCGTCTATGTAAATGTATTGCAACCCTGTGACAGTGCTGGTGAGTTTTTTGCCCTGTGCAAGCGCTTCTAATACGGCTTCTCGACTTTCCATACATTTATCCTTTAAAAAATGGCTCTTTAAAACACCCTGTGGTGCCTTAATAGAACAACTTACTGCTTCATAGTTTTAAGGTGAAAATATTCGGTGGAAATTATGTGAATGGTTACTTGAGTAATAGTGAGAGAACGGGCAGATAAATCTGCCCAAGGTAAACTTAGAGAACTGTTACGTTTTCTGCTTGTGGACCTTTGTCGCCTTGGCCAACAGTATAAGATACTTTTTGACCCTCTTCTAGAGAAACACGACCATAACCAGTGTGGTTAATTTGACGGAAATGTACGAACAAATCTTTGTCTCCGTTGTCTTGTTGGATAAATCCAAAACCTTTTTCACTGTTGAACCATTTAACTGTTCCGTTTACT
>JAQTOQ010000180.1 GCA_028713245.1 Sulfuricurvum sp.
TTGCGTTTTAGCTTAGCGTTTCGCCGGCATTGGCGTCATGATATATTGGTGTTTTTAGAAGGGTATGTTCATTTGATATTCACCAGAATACCTACGGATCCTTTGAAGTTTTTGAGTGATTTGGTCGGGAACAGTGCTTTGTGGATGTTGGCTATAACACTGTTAGTTACACCGTTGCGCAGTTATCTCGGGATTAATTTACTCAGGTACCGCCGACTTTTAGGATTGTTTGCCTTTTTTTACGCATTGGTTCATGCTCTATTGTTTATTGGTGTCGATCAGCAGTTTGATCTGCTTGGGGTTAATCATGAAGTCGCCAGTAAGCCTTTTATTGCTTTTGGAATGGGGGCGTTTCTTATATTATTGCTCATGGCGTTGACGTCGAGTAAAAAACTGTATGCGAAGTTTCGATCATGGCATAAGCTTGTCTATATAGCGGTTGTTTTTATAGCAGTTCATTACCTTATGAGTCATAAAACGGTTACGCTGACGCATGTGGCAGTGGTGGGAACGCTTTTTTCTTTACTCGCGTTACGATTGGTGAAGCGATGAATAAAGTCTTATTTAATATATGGTTGTGTAAGATTGTGTAATAGAAGGATGGTGTGATGAGTAAAAAAGACAAACTGATTAAAGCCATGAAAAATAATCCAAAGAATATACCTTTTGAGGATATTAAAAAACTTTTGGAAGATCATGGCTATGTTTGTCATAACAGTGGTGGTAGCCACTTTGTTTTTCGTAAAAACAGTATGGCAAGCATCGTTATTCCGTATCATAAACCTATTAAAGCAATATACGTGAAACACGTATTAGAAATTTTGGGAGAATCCAAATGAAAAATTTAGCCTATTATATGAATCTTGATTATGAGATTGTTATTAAAAAAGTGAGTATTGAAGATGGAGATGGATGGTTTGCCTATTACAAAGATTTTAAAGGGGTAATGGGCGATGGTGAGAGTGCAACAGAAGCAATCGAATCGGCGCAAAATGCTTTTGCGGCTTTTATCGAGATCGCACTTGCGCACGGCGACATGATCCCTGAGCCTCACAGTGCAGAAAAAAGTTTGAGAATAAATATCTCCATGCCTGAAAATTTGGTGAAAAAAATAGACAGTTACATCGAGCCACTGCATTTAAGTCGTTCGGCATTTTTGCAAAAAGCGGCACTCAGAGAGATCGGGGGTTAATGATGCTTTTGGCATTGCGCTTGGTGAAACGATGATTAAGATTAATAAAGATAGCCTAATGAAACACGCATTTATAAATATTTTGCTTTTAATACTGCTAAACGTATTAGAACTTTATGCGCAAGAAACAAAATCTATAGGTAAAAAAGTCATTAGCACATACACACATTGTAAAGATGTAAAAAAGACATTAGAAATAGTAAATAAAGAATTAGGGTTACAAGAATTTTGTGCAGAACGAGATGAATTTTATGATGAGAAGCGGATAATCGATGGTGAAGAACAATTAGTTCATATTCATCGTCCAACAAATATGTTGATGCTTGGCGATTCAAGAGAAGATGATTATGTAAGTGTAATTACATATGCAGCTTTGTATGATTTGGATGGTGACGGAGTTAAAGAACTATTTTTTGTACATGGAAGTGGTTATGCGACGATGTTGAGACTAGATATTTTACAAAAACAAAATAAAGTTTATAAAGTAATTGCTAGAGGTTTGATTGAAGCAAAGGCAAATACATTTGTACTTCCAAATAAAACAAATGGTTATTACGACATTTTTCAGAAATCAGATGTTTGGAATGAAACTTGGCTTTATCAATTTATTGATCAAGAATACAGACTTATTAAACACACTAAATGAGGCACATTGTATGAAACACTACGACGTCATCATTTTAGGTGCGGGTGCCAGCGGACTCATGTGTGCGGCACAGTTACGAGAAAAAACCTCACTAAAAATCGCACTTGTAGAAGGGAATACGAAGCCCGCACTGAAGATCAAAGCTTCAGGCGGAGGAAAATGCAATCTCACCAATGTTGAGGTAGACTCAAGTCATTTTTTGGGAGAAGAATTACTGGTGTCTCATGCGCTGAGTGTGTTTTCCAAAGAAGCCTTGCTCAAGTATTTTCACGACGGCGGATTACGTCCGGTGATTCGCAAAGAGAGGTACTATTTTTGTCCTAAGAGTTCCGATGAGGTTATTTCTATTTTGATGGGAAAATCACGCGGATGCGAGATGCTTATGGGACATAAAATTCAGTCGCTTGAGGGAACTTCACCTTTTATCGTCACAACAGACAAAGCAAAGTTCAGCGCATCAAAAGTAGTTGTGGCAACGGGTGGTGCAAGCTATAAAGAATTGGGAGCTACTGACATCGGTCTGAAAATTGCACAGGAATACGGGCATACAATTGTTCCGTTTTCTCCTGCATTGGTAGGTTTGACGTTGCAGCCCAAAGAGTTTTGGATGAAGGAGCTCAGCGGCGTGAGCTTGCGTGCGCACATTGAAGTAGCGGGTAAAACATTGGATGAAGATTTACTCTTTGCCCACAAGGGAATCAGCGGTCCCGTAGTTCTCTCTGCGTCGCTGTATTGGCATCGTGGAGAGATTGTGATCAATTTTTGCCCCAATATTGATTTGAACCAGTTAAAAGATGAAAAGAAATTACTCAGTACGGCATTGCCATTGCCCAAACGCTTTAGCAAAGCATTTTTGGAGGCTATTGCTTTAGAAGATAAACCCTGCAATCGATTAAATGCAGACGAACGGGCAAAACTCTCTCTGATACAAAATTACAAAATGGCACCCTCGGGAACATTTGGATTGACCAAAGCCGAAGTCTGTCGAGGTGGGGTATCGCATGAAGAGATCGATCCGTTATGCATGGAAAGCCGCCATATCAGAGGACTCTATTTTATTGGTGAAACGGTGGATGTTACCGGTGAGCTTGGAGGATATAATTTTCAATGGGCATTTAGTTCAGCAGTTGTTTGTGCGAATGGGATTTTAATCTAATCGCAAGTACAATACGCCATTAAACACATAGGAGCTTTTTATGATATTGATGGCGGGACCCTGTGTAATCGAAAGCGAAGAAAATCTTTTCAGAATCGCAAAAGAGTTAGAGCACTATCACAACGATGCGCGCTTTGATTTTTATTTTAAATCGAGCTTCGATAAAGCAAATCGTACCTCTCTGGACAGCTACCGCGGACCGGGACTGGAAGAGGGATTGCGATTGCTTCAAAAAGTAAAAGATGATTTTGGATACAAAATTGTCACCGATGTGCACGAAAGTTATCAAGTTCCGATTGCGGCGGA
>JAQTOQ010000181.1 GCA_028713245.1 Sulfuricurvum sp.
TACCGCCGCTTCCACAACATCCGCTATCGTCTACTTTGTTTTCAGCTGCAATTCCTGTCATCGCTTCTTCAGGAGATGCATCACGCACATTTGCAATAGTAACGGTAAACATCAAATCTTTTCCTGCAAGAGGATGATTAAAATCGATAACAACAGTGTCATCTTGAATTTCTTTGACCATAACTTGAACGGTTCCGCCGTCTTCACCTTGACCATAAAGTGTCATTCCCACGTTCAAATCAATTCCTGCAAATTGCTCACGAGGAAGTTCTTGTTGTGCTTCTTCGTTATAGTCGCCGTATGCATCTGCCGCTTTAACAAGAACGTCACCTTTATCACCCATATTCATGTGTGCGATTCCTGCTTCAAGACCAGGAATGATTTGTCCTTTTCCGAACATAAATGTCAACGGATGACCACCGACATTGCTATCTACAACGTTTCCGCCGTCACGTACTTCGTATTCAATCGATACGATTTGATTATTTTCAATTGCCATTTTAATGCCTTAAATTTAGATTGTGCGATTTTAGCACATTTACCTCTAATGATTCTGAAAATAGCTATATAGCTATTTGAGCTTAGAGAGTCTTTCGTTAGCTTCTTTAGCAGCCCCACTTCCGCCGTATTTTGAAACAGTTGCCTGATAAAAAGCTTTCGCAGTGGCATTGTCTCCGGTTTTCTCCATTGAAATACCTGAATGTAATAGCAACGTTGGCATATAAAGCGCTTTTTCATTGCGAGATGCACTGTCTTTATAATACGAAATTGCTTCTTTATAGGATTGTCGTTCAAAGAGAGTTTCACCGATCATAAATAACGCATCAGAAGCTTTGTATTTTTTTTGAATCATTTTTTCAAAATAGGTTTGTGCTTCAGCGTATTTTTTTTGCGTAAAAAGTTTAGTAGCTTGTTGCTCCAGTGAAGCATTATCCATTTTTTCAGATGTGGCTGGTGCGGCCGAAGCAGCAGGTACATTTACTTTAAGCTGTTTGATCAATGCAGCAAACTGATCTTTTGTAACATAACTGGCATTAATCCCATCAACCACATGGGAGAGTTCTTCAAGCAACGTCTTAAACTGGGCAATATTTTCGGTATTGGCCGCAACTTGTTTCCCCAATTGTTCCAGATTCAACGAAGTATTGCTTTCTAAAGCATATTTTTCACTAAGACTTTTCAGTGCAAGTGTATTTTCATTACTTCTTTGACTCAACCCTTCGATAATTCCCTGCATACCGTCAAGCCGCTCAGTAACTGTTTCTACTTTAGCATTTTGAGCGTTATTTTTTTGGATTACACTCTGAAGCTCTTTTTTATTTTCAAGAATCAGTTTCTCTTCATGAGTAAGACCGTAAGGGTTCGGAGCATTCAAATCGCCTGCACCGAATGCCGAGGGCTCGGTAGCAGAAGCGATAACTGAAAGTAAAAGCGAAAGCGTTAAAAGAGGACGCATTTACGGAAGTTTAAAGTCTACACGACGATTTTTTGCCCAGCACTCTTGTGTTTTTTCCAAGCAAACAGGATTTCCTTCACCGAAACTTACCATTGTGATTGAATCAGCATTTATTCCGCTGTTTACTAATGCTGATTTAACAGTATTTGCACGTTTGAGGCCTAGTGCATAGTTGTATTCATCACTTCCGAATTCGTCACAGTTACCTTCAAGTTTGATCGTTTTACCTTTGACTAAAAGAGCATCTTTTGCCATTGTTTCTTGCATATTTTCACGAATATCAAATTTATCGTAATCAAATAGAATGCTTACCAATTGACCGTCAGATCCATTAGCTCCATTCGCACCTGCCGCATTGGCATCATTTGCATTAGCATTAGTGATCGGAGCAATCACCGCACCGCTATCGGTTCCAGAAGTCCCTTTTCCATTACCGTTAACGTTTGTACCGACTGACGTTCCGTTTCCATTTGCTGTTGCATCGATTGCAGGTTCTTTAGAACTACATCCGCTTAAAATCAACATTGCAACCGTCGCGCTTAAAAAAGCAACATTTTTTATCATGACATCTCCTCAGGAAATAAATATAACGTTATGATACCGAAAATATTATTAACGCTACCAATCAATCGACTCTATTCTCCCTATTTTGAGAGGAAAAACAAAGCTTTTATTAACACCTAAGCGGATCACGCCTATTGAACTGCGTGCTCCTTCCTGCTTAATATACAATATTGCTTCACCGTCTCCTGAGAAGCGCGGGAAATCATTTTCACCACTCGCAGTCAACCGTTTTACCGCTCCGGAGTTTAATGACAATAAATGGAGATTAAATGAATTCCCCGCATAAGTTGCACTGCTTTCACGTGCTTTATAAACAAGAAAATTTTTGTATGAGCTCAAAGAGGAATTGTTTTTCCCTTGATATACCAGTGGAGTTACCGCCGTGCTATTAAGACGTGTCGAAAAAATATTGGGATATCCCATACGATTGGAAACAAAGGCAATAGAGCCGTCTCCCATAAATTGTCCGTTTACATCTATCCCTGAATAGTCGGTAATCCTTGTCTTGGTATGATTATTTAAATCATATAGATATATATCAGGCTGCCCCTCGGGTGCCAGCGTTAGTAATAGTCGTCTGCTGTCTTCGCTTACATCCGAACATACCGCCATTCCATCAGAGCTAATGAGTTTTTCTGTACTTCCATTCAGAAGATTCATTTTATAAATGGTGGGTCTGAAATCGGAAAGCGCTGTATAGTATAAATCGGTTTGTTCACGATTAGCCCATTTTGCAAAGCCGTACATCCCTCCCTTCAAAATCACTTTCTGATAGGATAAAGTGTAATCTGAAACAATAATATCCGAATGTCTAGGGCTGCTTTGGCGGATAAAAAGGACTTTACGTTTAATCCAATCGATCGGTGAACCGCCTAATTTAGCATTTATATCGTAGGCAACAGTGTGTGATAAAAAGACTAACATTTCACTTTGTTTCAAGACATAACTTTTAGCAAACATTTCTGAACCGCTTTGAAGTAACTTGATATCAGCTTTCACCCCTCCAGTTCCATCATTTACCAAACGGTAGCGAAGTAAATACTGAGCACTTTTATGATTTGCTGAGGGAGCAATAGCATCAAACGGTGCCGTTGCATAACTATCATCGACATTAAACAATGATACGACATTCATATCTGCAGCTAACATCTGAGAAAATTTTTGAGTCATTTCATTGCTTATAGGCGATGAGTCCTCTATTGCCAAAGGAGTGTGCCCCTCAACCCCTTTTAAAACTCCAAATGCACCTTCTACTCCCCATAAATGTTGAAAG
>JAQTOQ010000041.1 GCA_028713245.1 Sulfuricurvum sp.
ATTAGATCATCTTGTGGTTTAGTAGTATCAATGGAACAGGCATAGCCTCCAGTAAATACATTCTTGAAAATTAAGAATCGTGTCTCGTGACCAAGAGCTTTAAATATTTTTATTTTTTTATCCATATCGAGCATATACATACCTTGACATTTTAAGTGCAATATTATACCATTGTGTTGATGAATTAGCAAAATAGCTAAATCGCTACACATAAGGACTCATTATGGCTTCAGCAGAATGTGCAACACAAAGCGTAATTGCTTTATACACTCAATTGGCTCTTAATCCAAAAAAAGATTTTGGATGGGATAAAGGGGTGAATAACGCAAAAGCCCACGGATATAAAGAGGAGTGGCTTGAACGTTTGCCATTACATATTTGGGATTACTGTGCCGCTGTTGGAAATCCTTTTACACTTGGAGAATTTCCTGAAGGCTCAACTGTTCTTGATCTTGGTTGCGGAGCTGGCGTCGATGTGTGTGTTGCGGCATTGTACGTTGGGAAAACTGGTAAAGTTATTGGGGTGGATCTCACGCCGATGATGGTGCAAACGGCACAGCGTCACGCACTCGAAGCTGGCTTTGAGACTGTCGAAGTCATTGAAGGTAATCTTGAATATCTTCCCATTGAAAACGAAAGTATTGATATCATTATCTCTAATGGTGCCATTAATCTCGCCTCCTCTAAACCCAAAGTATTTGCGGAGATTTTTCGTGTTTTAAAACCCGATGGAAAGCTCTATTTCGCCGATATGATTGATGTATCCGAAAGGGCGTGTGCAACATCATGCTGTTCGCAAAGTACTTCGGGTGACTGGGCTAACTGTGTTGAAGGAACACTGAAAAAAGAAGAACTCATTGAGATGATGAATGAAGCGGGATTTGTAAACGTTGAGTGTACGGGAAGCAATCACTATACGACAGCACCCACTACTGCCGGAGCTACCTTTAGAGCTGGCAAAGGTGATGGAAATGTCAAACAACGTCACTGGGAAAACGTCTATACGACAAAGGATGTAAGCAAAGTTGGCTGGTATCAAGAAACGCCCTCTATTTCCTTAGCACTTCTGGAAAAAATTGGTTCTACCCCTAAAGATGTTTTCATCGATGTCGGATGCGGAGCCTCTAAACTTGCGGATGTCTTGATTGATTCAGGCTATCGTGATATTACACTGCTCGATCTTTCCTCCAGTGCATTGGAAATTATCAAAAAACGTCTTGGTGTAACCGCTGATTTACCGCTCTATTGTGTCGGAGATGTCTGTATTTTTTCATCGGAAAAACGTTTTGATGTATGGCACGACCGTGCTGTATTCCATTTCTTTCAAAAAACTGAGGAACAGCAAGCCTATTTTGAAACACTGTATAAATCACTATCTTCCGAGGGCCACGCCATTATTGGCACGTTTGGCGTAAATGGACCCGACAATTGCAGTACATTGCCAGTGCGTCAATACAACGAAGAGCAAATGAAGAATCTTGTGAAAGATCGTTTTGACATTCTTGAAGTGATTGATGAGACTCATATCACTCCCAGTGGAAGCGAGCAACACTATTGTTTTTTTATCTTAAAACCTATTCATAAGACTAAAGGATGTCAATGCTAAAACGTTTACTTTTAACTGCTTTAGTGAGCTGTATCACTCTTTTTGGCTCTGAATTTTTAATGCCAGAAGAAGCATTCAGGCCTTCGGTATCCGTCACAAAAAATGGAGATATTGCCGCTAAAATCGATTTGGGTAATCATATTTACCTCTACAAATCGAAACTGCACGCGAAGATTCTTGGCAACAGTGGTATCACAATCAAGCATATAACCTTACCTGAAGGGAGCGATCACGAGGGACAAACAGTATTTATGGAATCTCCTAATTTTATCGAACTTGCTATTTAACCGACAGACAGAGTGTCTCCAAAGAACAGCTCTCTGTTATTGTCAAAATTTGTTACTAATGTTTGAAAGCATTCGGCAAGTTCTCGGATTATTTCAATATTGGGTTCAATGTAAACTTTATTCCCTTTTTTCTCCACAGTGATAATATTGGCTTCTTTGAGCTCTTTAATATGTGCCGAGATAGTTGGAAGGGAAAAATTGAAGTGTTCCGCAACAGTGCTGACACATGTAGCAATAGGGTTCACTTTAACACCGGGCTGTACTTTATCCAGCGAGCAGGTGTATCCTCCAGTAAAAACATTTTTAAAAATCATAAAACGGGTCTGATTGCTGAGTGCTTTAAAAATTTTTAATTTTCGTTCCATATCTAGCATAAATATCCTTGATAATTTTAAGGTTCGGTATTGTACCATACATATTACTTAGCTATTTAGCTAATAAGATTACATAGGAGTTTCCAATGAAAGTAAAAGTTCTATTAATGGTTGCGAGTTTGATGATAGGTTCATCACTTATGGCAGGTCCAGTAGAGTCCGATAAACTGATCTCAGCTGCAAAGCAAGAGGCAGGGGAGATGGCTCCTAAAGAGTTGAAAAAAATGATTGATGGTCAAAAAAATGTGATCGTTATGGACGTGCGCGAAGAGAACCAGCGTGCCGAAGGTGAGATTTACGCACCTAGTACCATCGCGATCACGCGCGGAAATTTGGAGTTTGAAGTACTTAATAAAATTAAAGATAAAAATGCAGTTATAGTGACCTATTGTCGTAGTGGTGGCCGAGGTGCATTGGCCGCTCAGACGCTCAAAAAGTTAGGCTACGTCAATGCAACGAATCTAAAAGGTGGACTAAAAGGATGGGCCCAAGAGGGCTATCCTATTGAAACAGGATTGGGTGTTACATTGCTCACTAAAGAACAATAATCATGTTGGCAAAGTTAATGATGGCATTGATGCCTAAAAAACAGATGGTTAAAATGTTTACAATTGAATTTAAAAGTAAACGGAATATTAAAGCTATTATTGACGAGGTTGAAGCGGCGTGTGAAGAATATAGATTTGCTTTATTACACCATTATAACTAACATGAAGTTGTTGCCAATAAAGGATTTCCGATTGATCGAAAGGTTTATATCTATGAAGTATGTCAGGCAAAAGTAGCTTCGATGATGTTGACATCAAATCCAAATTTTGCCCCATTTATGCCATGCCGTATTGCAGTGTATGAAGAAGGGGATACGACGATAATTTCAACGCAAAATATGCAAATGATGATCGACTCTATACAATCTCAAGAGCAGTTACACGTAGAGGCCGTAAGGCTTTTTACAGACTTGCAAAACATGATGAAAAAATTAAAAGGATAAGTGATGATTACCTTCATATTAAATCACGAGCCCTACGATGGGAGTGATGTTACGTATAATGCATTGCGATTGGCAAAAAATTTACATAGAAATGGTGAAGAGATTAACCTCTTCTTGATGAACGATGCCGTTGATTTGGCACGTAGTATTTGTGTAAAGCCCGAGATATACGATTTTGATTTACATGATATGGTAAAAGAACTGTATGGGCATGGCGTGAGTGTTCGTGCCTGCGGTACATGTAATGCACGGTGTGGAATCTATAAGAACACCCCTTATTTCAGTGAAGAGATTTCTTCGACTATGGATCAGTTAACCCAATGGGTAATAATAAGCGATAAAGTTTTAACTTTTTAAGCATCTTCACTGTGATATGACTCTACTAGGCGAGGCTTAATGTAGTTTGCTGTACAATCAGGCAGCTAGATTATAGGTCAGATTGACGTATATTGATACGTAAACTTGTGGTTTGTTGTAATAAGTACTCCATTTTAATTTAAGCTTAAATATTATTTCGCTACAATTCGCAACTTTTTGTAGACTTGTAAGTAAGGAACGCTAATGTACGCAATTATCAAAAACGGCGGAAAACAGTATAAAGTTCAAGAGGGTGATATCCTTTTGTTCGATAGAATGAGTCTTGATCCAAAGACTACCGTCGAAATCAAAGAAGTTCTTGCCGTTAATAACGGTGAACTTAGAACTGGTACCCCATATGTAGAGGGTGCTGTAGTTACTTTTGAAGTTATTAATGAAGGTCGTGACCGTAAGGTTATCGTTTTCAAAAAACGTCGTCGTAAAGACAGTAAAGTTAAGCGTGGTTTCCGTAGAGATCACACACGCGTTCGTATCGTTAAGATCGCTGCGTAATTATAAAGTAGGAGGACAGCATGGCTCATAAGAAAGGTCAAGGTAGTACACAGAATAACCGCGACTCAGCGGGACGTAGACTCGGTGTCAAAAAATATGGTGGTGAAGTAGTACGTGCGGGTAATATCATTATTCGTCAACGTGGAACAAAAGTTCACCCTGGTAAAAATATCGGTATGGGTAAAGACCACACTTTGTATGCATTGGTTGACGGTGTTGTTTTATTTCACCGTAAAGACAAAAAGCGCAAACAAGTTTCTGTCGTTCCTGCCGCATAATTTTCCTCATCGGGCATCTGCGCCCGATCTCTTTAGTTTTTCCAACAATGTATTTTCTTAATAGTGTACTTTTTCGACAGTCTTGAAGTTCAAGTATAGTTTTAAGCCAGATAAGGATTGATAAATGTTTAGCGATAGCGTAGTAATAACTGTTTCTTCGGGTAAAGGTGGAGCAGGTTGTGTCGCGTTTAGACGCGAAAAGTTTGTCATCCAAGGCGGACCTGATGGTGGTGATGGTGGAAAAGGTGGTGATGTCTATTTCAAAGTAGACAATAATACTCATACATTGGCCAATTTCCAGGGTAATAAAACACTCAAAGCAGAAAAAGGACAACCGGGTTCAGGATCGAACATGTATGGTAAAGCCGGTAAAAAGCTTACGATTGTTGTTCCTCCTGGAACACAGGTAGTCGATGTTGAAACGGGTGAAGTTCTTCTCGATCTATTAATAAATGGTCAAGAAGTATTATTTCTAACCGGCGGCCGCGGCGGTCTTGGAAATGTTCACTTTAAATCCTCTATCAATCAAAAACCGATGTATGCACAACCGGGTGAACCTGAAACAACGCGTATTGTCAGATTGGATCTAAAGCTTATTGCAGATGTAGGATTGGTTGGATTTCCCAATGTTGGAAAATCAACGCTTATCTCTACGGTATCCAATGCACGCCCCGAAGTAGCAAACTACGAATTTACTACATTGACACCAAAATTGGGTCAGATTAATATTGGTGATCTCGATTCGTATATTATGGCAGATATTCCAGGGATTATTGGTGGAGCATCTGAGGGTAAAGGGCTTGGTCTTAAGTTCTTGCGCCATATAGAGCGTACTAAAACATTGCTATTTATGATTGACTTAGCATCGTACCATGAACTCCAGTATCAGTATGAAACACTTAAATCAGAGCTTGAGAAATTCTCACCACTTTTGGCCCAACGTAATTATGCGATTGCATTAACCCGTTCAGATGCAATGAGTCCCGAAGAAGCGATTGAAAAAAGTAATGCATTTTTGAAACTTCTTGATCTAAAACCAGTAGCAAAAAGCCGTTTTGGATTCAATGAAAAATATCCTGCGTACGAGCAAGAGAATTTTGATTTAGGATTCCGTGATACTTCCTTGCCATTTTTTGTTGCACCGATTTCTTCTGCAACAAATTTGAACATCAAGCCTCTTACGTATGCCCTCTATCATATGGTATTAATCGAGCGTTAATGAAACGGTTGGTGGTAAAAGTCGGCAGTGCCATTTTAAGCGAACAAAATCGTATTGCCAAAGACCGGATGCAAAATCTGGTTGACTTTATTGCTGAACTAAAAGATCGGTACGAAGTCATTCTTGTTTCCTCAGGCGCTGTTGCTGCAGGTTATACCGAATTAAAACTTGATAAAAAAATATTAGCGAACAAGCAAGCCTTGGCTTCTATCGGTCAGCCGATATTGATGAATAAGTACAAAAAAATGTTCGAACATCACCAAATCATCCCCGCACAAATCTTGGTTACTGCCGCAAATTTTAATACGCTTGAAGAATCACAAAAAGCCAAAGACACCATTGAAACATTATTACTGCACAACGTTGTACCAATTATCAATGAAAATGATGCCACCGCAACCGAAGAGTTGGTGCTTGGGGACAATGATCAATTATCAGCTTATGCGGCGCACCATTTTGGCGCCGATATGTTGGTGATACTCTCTGATATTGATGCCTATTACGATAAAGATCCACGAAGTCATACGGATGCAAAAATCAGAGCACGTGTTGAGTTGATCACTCAGGATGAACTTAATAGCGAAGTTACTCCGAATCATAATTTTGCAACAGGCGGGATTGTGACGAAGCTTAAAGCCGCCGATTTCTTATTGAAGCGCAATGGGGCTATGTTTTTAGCCAGTGGATTTGATCTTTCCGATATACGATCTTTTTTAATGGATGATAATCATACGGGCGGTACTTTATTTCAGGCACATATACTTTCATGATACGTGTTATTTTTATGGGAACTCCGGAGTATGCGGCGGAGATTTTCAAAGTACTTATCAGTGCTGAGGATGTAGAAGTTGTTGCGGTCTATACGCAGCCTGATAAACCGGTTGGGCGCAAAGCGATTATGACGCCTCCCGTTGTCAAGGTTTTGGCACTAAAATCAAATATTCCCATCTTTCAACCCACAAAACTCAGAGATACAGCAGTCGTTGAGGAATTACTCACTCTTGAGTGCGATATGATAATCGTTGCTGCATATGGACAAATTTTGCCAAAATCAATTTTAGAGTATGTTCCGTGTATTAATCTTCATGCATCCATTCTTCCGAAGTATCGCGGAGCAAGTCCGATTCAGCAAAGCTTGATTAACAATGACACCCAAAGCGGCGTAACAGCAATGTGGATGGACGAGGGATTGGATACGGGTGCCATTATCAAAATTTCCAGGCTCGAAATTGCGCCTGATGAAATGATTGAGTCGTTGTACGCGCGTCTGACGAAAATAGCGAGTGACCTGACTTTGGATATTGTTCATAATTGGGATCGACAAAGCAGTATTGCTCAAAATGGATCGCACGCGACACATTGTACTAAAATTTCAAAATCTGATGGCTTAACTATCTTTGATAATGCAGATAAAATCTTCAATCGTTACCGTGCCTTTACTCCATGGCCGGGTATTTATTTAGAGTCTGGATTAAAGCTCAAAGAGATGAGTCTCAACGAGAGCCAAAGTATTGGAGCGGCAGGTGAAATTATTGCTGTTGATGAGCAGAGCATAACCGTACAATGTAAAAAAGGCTCTTTGAAACTCCTAAAAGTACAAGCGCCTTCAAAACAAGAGACATCCGCGGTAGCCTATTTGAACGGGAAGAGGCTGGGTTGTGGAAATACGCTGGTTTGATGAATTAGCGTCAACGCAGACGTATTTGATAGAAGAGCTGAAATCAAAGGCCCTGAAATCTCCCATTTGTATCGGAGCCTCCTTGCAGACACAAGGTCGCGGCAGTCGTGGCAATGAATGGATTAGTGCAAAAGGCAATCTTTTTATCTCCATGGCAATCAACCGTTCACAGTTGCCAAATGATTTAAAATTGGAGTCTTCCTCTATTTATTTCGCTTTTATACTGAAAGAACTTTTAAGCAGTTTAGGTTCGAAGGTATGGCTGAAATGGCCTAACGATTTTTATGTTGATCAGCAAAAAATGGGTGGAGTGATTACCAATTTAGTGGGGGATTCTCTTGTGTGTGGAATAGGGCTAAATCTATCGCAAGCCCCTTTAGATTTTTCAAAAATAGACATTGAGATATCTTCCCAGGAATTAACAAATAATTATGTAGCCCAACTGGAAAAGTTTCCTTCATGGAAGCAGATTTTTAGTAAATTCAAGTTAGAATTCAAAAGAAGTAAATCTTTCGTGACACATGCGGATGAAATGATTTTTAGACTAGAGGATGCCGTCTTATTAGAGGACGGCTCTCTTGAATACAATGGGCAAAGGATATTTAGTTTACGATGAGTGAAGTAATAGTTATTGCAAATCAAAAAGGCGGTGTGGGTAAGACCACGACTGCTGTCAATTTAGCTGCATCATTGGCAGTTGCTGAGAAGAAAGTACTTCTTATCGATGCTGATCCGCAGGCAAATGCAACAACTTCATTGGGGTACCATCGCAACAATTATGAATTTAATATTTATCATGTTCTTATCGGTGCTAAAAAACTGCGTGAAATTATTTTAAAAACAGAACTCCCAAAACTTTTTATTGCACCATCGAATATTGGTTTGGTCGGGGTTGAAAAAGAATATTACGATGCGGCAAATGCAAAAGGGAGAGAATTGATTCTCAAACGTGCTATTGCTCAAGTGAAAGATGAATACGATTACATTATCATTGATTCTCCACCAGCCCTAGGACCAATGACCATCAACGCTTTAAGCGCTTCAAATTCAGTTATTATCCCTATTCAGTGCGAATTTTTTGCCCTTGAAGGTTTAGCTCAGCTGCTTAATACCGTTAAACTCGTACGAAAAACCATCAATCCGAAGCTAACTATCAGAGGGTTTCTCCCAACAATGTACAGTGCGCAAAATAATTTGTCACGCCAAGTATTTGCAGACTTGCGTCAGCATTTTCAAGCAAAACTGTTTAAATTACGTGATGATGAATACATCGTTATACCGCGCAACGTCAAATTGGCCGAGTCTCCAAGTTTTGGTAAACCGGCAATTTTATACGATGTAAAATCGAGTGGATCTTTGGCGTATCAAGATCTTGCTCACGCAATCATTGCTTAAGGATCGTTAATGGCAAAAGCATCTGCTCTAGGACGAGGTCTGGGCGCATTACTGAGTGAAATAGAAGAAGCATACGACAATGAGCTTCCTAAGCGAAACGGATTTGAAGAGATTTCGATTACAGAAATACAGGCAAACCCATATCAACCGCGTAAGCATTTTGACCCTACCTCTCTTGCAGAACTTAGCGAGTCAATAAAGACTCACGGGTTATTACAGCCGATTGTTGTTAAAGAAACGCTAGAGGGTTATGTGCTCATTGCAGGCGAGCGACGTTTACGTGCCAGCAAGTTGGCAAAATTTAAAACCATCAAAGCGATTATCGTAACGGTAAGTGATGAGCAAATGCGTCAGCATGCGCTGATTGAGAACATTCAGCGTGATGAGCTTAATGCAATTGATTTGGCACAAGCGTATCAGGAATTGATTGAAATTCATGAATTGACCCACGATCAGCTGTCACATACGGTTCATAAGAGCCGTGCGCAAATTACGAATACACTGCGTTTATTACAGCTGAGCGATAAAGCGCGTAAAGCTTTAGTTGAGGGTAAAATTAGCGCAGGTCATGCAAAAGTGATCGTAGGTTTAGAGGAAAAAGAACAATCTCTGATGATTGATTCTATTATCGGGCAAAAACTAAGTGTTCGTGATGTAGAACACATGGCAAAAAATATGAAGCTTCCTCGTGAGACATTTGTGCATACACAACCATTAATGAATGAGCTTAATTTTGATAAATTGCAAAGCTATTTTACGGAAATTGGTCTTAAAACATCTAAAAAAGGGTCCAAAATAACCCTTGAATTTCAAACAAATACACAAATTGATTCATTTTTAGCAACACTTTCTTCATAATAGCGACCGTTTAACTATCCCTTCAATTTACAAGTTGTATAATCACGCAACTTTTAGGAGGTGGTATGTTAGATATAGATCTGAAGTTGCTAGGCAGCACACTGATTGTCTTCCTTATCCTTATTGCTGCTCTTAATAGTTTGCTTTACAAACCTCTTTTCAACTATATGGAAAAAAGAGATGCAGATTTAAAAAAAGATCTCGAACAAGTTGGTAACAACGATGGCGAGATTGCTGCATTTCATACTCAAGCGGAAAAGATTATTAGTGATGCCAAACTAGAGGCACATGGAATAAGAGAAAAAGTTGTTGCTGAGGCTAAGGCGTTAGCAAGCAGCAAGGTAGAGGCAAAACGTGCTGAACTGGCACTAGAATATTCTAAGTTCGAAGACGCGATGTCTGAAGAACGTTCACGATTGAAAGAGGCGCTTCATGCAGAAGCACCATCTTTCCAAGCCGCTGTATCAGCTAAGCTAAATCAGATTTGAGGAGATAATATGGCTAAAATATTGATAACTGTATTAATGCTCAGTGCTTATCTGTTTGGATCTGACGCTGCGCACGAAGGTTCTACGGATATTATTCAACGTACCGTCAACTTTCTTATATTTGCAGGAATAATTTATTATCTTTTGGCAGAGCCACTCAAAAATTATTTTGGTGGTAGAAGCGCTGGTATCGCCTCAGAACTTGAAAAAGTTCAAGAGCGTTTGCGTGAGTCAAAACGTTTAAAAGAAGCTGCAGAGCATAAGATAGACGATGCAAATCGTTTTGCACATGAATTGAGTGAAATCACTAAAAAAGAGTGCAAGATCCTTAGTGAAAAAATCATGGCACAAACGGACGTAGATGTTGAAATTGCTCAAAAGCATAATAATGCATTGATGGATCTTGAAAAGCGTAAAATGGTACGTGATGTGGTGGGTGAAGTGATGGGCGATGTTATGCGCGCTAGCGACACGGCTATGGGTAAAGATGCAATGACAGACATTTTGAAAAAGAAGGTGGCCTAAATGCAGAACGAACTAATTGCTAAGCGTTATGTTCAATCTCTTATGGCCCTCTTGGATGAATCTTCATTAGACAACACAGCGGAACTGTTTTCGGTTCTTGCAACGACATTTAATGACAGTAAATTCCTTCAAATTATGCGCAGCAATGACATTGCTGTTTTGGCAAAAACTAATTTGGTTTTAGAAATGGTTGCAAGTGCACAAAGCACTGAAATCAATAATTTAATCAAGTTATTGGGTGAAAATGGTAGATTGCCATTAATCCCTGCTATTTCAAATGATTTAAAGCGTCAAATTGCATCCAAGAAACGCGTCTACAATGGCCGTGTCTACAGCAACTCTGAGATCAAACAAGATTCGATTGAATCAATCGCGCATGATTTAGGGAAAAAAATGGATGCTACTATTTCATTGCAGTTTGTTCCTTCAAGCAGTGATGGTATACGTGTTGTTGTTGATGATTTAAATGTTGAAATTGATTTTTCAAAAAGCCGCCTTAATGCTCAGATTGTTGAGCATATTTTAAAAGCAATTTAACCCTCGCGAAAGGAGATATAGTGGTAGCAAAAGTACAAGTAGACGAAGTCAGTTCAATCATTAAAGAAAGAATTGGTAGTTTTGAACTTAACGTAGATATAAATGAAACCGGTAAAATCGTCTCATATGGAGATGGCGTTGCACAAGTTTATGGCCTTAACAATGTTATGGCTGGTGAAATGGTTGAATTTGAAGACGGGACTCAAGGTCTTGTAATGAATCTTGAAGAGAGCGCTGTTGGTGTTGTTATCCTTGGTAAAGGGACTGAACTCCGTGAAGGAATGTCAGTAAAACGTCTTGGACGTTTGTTGAAAGTTCCTGTTGGTGATGCACTTCTTGGCCGTGTTGTGAATGCATTGGGTGAGCCAATTGACGGAAAAGGTCCAATTGAATCTACAGAATCACGTTTTGTAGAAGAGAAAGCACCTGGTATCATGGCACGTAAATCGGTTCATGAGCCAATGGCAACCGGTATTAAAGCAATTGATGCGCTTGTTCCAATCGGACGTGGTCAACGTGAGTTGATCATTGGTGACCGTCAAACAGGTAAAACAACTATTGCTCTTGATGCTATTATGAACCAAAAAGGTAACGGCGTAGTATGTATCTATGTTGCTATCGGTCAAAAAGAATCAACCGTTGCAAGCGTTATTCGTCGTCTTGAAGAGAGCGGCGCGATGGAATATACCATCGTTGTTTCTTCTTCAGCGTCAGAAGCAGCGGCACTACAATTTTTGGCTCCATACACGGGTGTAACAATGGCGGAATATTTCCGTGATTCTGCTCGTCATGGTTTGATCGTTTATGATGATCTCTCTAAGCATGCAGTTGCATATCGTGAAATGTCTTTGATCCTTCGTCGTCCTCCGGGCCGTGAAGCCTATCCGGGAGACGTTTTCTATATCCATTCTCGTTTGCTAGAGCGTGCAGCAAAGGTTAATGATGAGTTGGGTGGAGGTTCGCTTACGGCTCTTCCAATCATTGAAACACAAGCGGGTGACGTTGCGGCGTATATCCCAACAAACGTTATTTCTATTACAGATGGTCAAATTTTCTTGGAAACTGACTTGTTTAATGCAGGTGTTCGTCCGGCAATTAACGTTGGTCTTTCTGTTTCACGTGTTGGTGGTGCGGCTCAAATTAAAGCAACCAAACAAGTGGCAGGAACATTGCGTCTTGACCTTGCACAATACCGCGAACTACAAGCGTTTGCACAGTTTGCTTCTGATTTGGATGATGTAAGCCGCAAGCAGCTTGAACGTGGTCAGCGTATGGTTGAAGTATTGAAGCAGCCTCCATATTCTCCCCTCGCTGTTGAAAAACAAGCATTGATCATTTTTGCTGGTAATGAAGGGTATCTTGATAGTCTACCGGCATCAGCTGTTGTTAAATTTGAAGCAGATTTATACCCGTTCATTGAGGCAAGTTATCCGCAAATTTTTGACAATATCCGTGCTTCATCTAAAATTGATGATGACACAATGGCTATGATGAAAAAAGCACTCGAAGAGTTTAAAACTACTTTCGTTGTGCAATAAGGATTTTTATGGCTAACTTGAAAGAGATTCAAAGACAGATAAAGAGTGTTTCAAACACGCAAAAAACTACGCGTGCAATGAAACTCGTCTCTACGGCGAAACTTCGCCGTGCGGAAGAGTTAGCGAAACGTTCACGTCTGTTTGCACAAAAAACGAATCAAGTCATAGCTGAAATCGCAAGTCGTATTCATTGTAATAAAGTTGGCGGTATTGATAGCCGTTGTTTTGTTCAAAATGATGCGCCTAAAACGATCGATATTATTTTTGTAACAGCAGATAAAGGTCTTTGCGGCGGTTTTAACCTGCAAACGATCAAAGCAGTCAGACGTTTAATCAGCGAGTACAAAGATAAGAATGTAAACATCCGTATTCGTGGTATCGGTAAAAAAGGGATTGAGTATTTTAATTTCAATCAAGTTGAACTGCTTGATGAAGTTAAAAATCTCAGCTCTTCTCCTGATATGCAGCGATCCAGTGAGTTTATGACTCGATCGATCAAAGATTTCAATAATGGCATTATTGATGGTGTATATCTTGTGTATAACGGCTATAAAAATGTTATCACGCAAGAATTGCATGTAAATAAAATTTTACCTGTAGATGTATCACATTTCGATTGTGAGAAAACCAAGAATACCGTTCTTGAACTTGAAGCAAATGATGAAGAAGCTATGTTGGATTCATTGGTAACGAAGTATGCAGAGTTTAATATGTATTACGCGCTTATAGACTCCGTTGCGGCTGAGCACAGTGCTCGTATGCAAGCGATGGATGCAGCAACCAGCAATGCAAAACAGATGGTTAAGACATTAACGGTCAAGTATAACAAAGCACGACAAGAAGCGATTACAACTGAACTTATTGAGATAATAA
>JAQTOQ010000182.1 GCA_028713245.1 Sulfuricurvum sp.
CTCACGGATATGCATTACACCCTCATAGCCAAAATAACGGGTTACTGCTGCACCAACGAGAATAATTAAAAAAGCGACATGAAAAGTAAGAACCAATAGTTTTTCTTTTCGTGCCATATTGAACTTTATAATATTAAGTAGTAAATTAAGAGCTAAAAGCCCCAATAATATTTCAAACCATCGTGCATTGAAAACATCTGCTTTTGCGGTCATTGTACCGTAATCATTTTCAATAAACGTGGCATAGCCAATAGTGAATGCAAATAGCAGCATAAGAACCGCCATTGTCTTCATAGAACTTAAGATTGAATGTATTTTATTCATAATGAACCTATCTTGATAATATGGTCGAAATTATAGTCGGTATAAGGTAAATATATGTTAATTCACTGTTAATGAAATTTACACGCCCTCAAGTATCATTGCCTCTGCAAGACGCTTAAATGCTGCGATATTGGCCCCGTCTACAAAATTTCTCTCTTTTCCGTACTCTTTTGCTGTTAGGGCAACCCGCTTGTAAATCTGACACATGATTTCTTTGAGTTTAGCGTCTACTTTTTCATAACTCCACTTTTCCATCGAAGCATTCTGGCTCATCTCAAATTCACTGACGGCAACACCGCCTGCGTTAGAAGCTTTTCCTGGAGCGAAAAGAACACCCTCACGTAAAAAAAGTTCTATGGCTTTTGGTTGGGTTGGCATATTAGCCCCCTCAATAACCGCTACACAGCCATTATTGACCAATATTTGTGCATCCATTTCCGTAAGTTCATTTTGTGTTGCACATGGGAATGCTGCAAAACAGGGTATATTCCAAGTTGCATGCCCACCAATCGGATAGTCTGCTTTTTTAATGTATTGTGACCCTTGAACTTGTGTTGCATAGTTTTCCAAAGATAAGCGGCGTCCATCATCTTTTAAAATTCTTAATAATGTCAGATTGATACCACTAGGGTCATAAATAGTCCCCTCACTATCACTACAAGTAACCACTTTTGCCCCAATGTGCTGAAGTTTCTCAATCGTATGAAGAGCAACATTACCGGCACCGCTTACGGTACATATCTGATTTTCAAGCACTTCTTCCAACTCTTCTTTGAGCATTTCCTGTGCAAAATAAACCACACCGTATCCCGTAGCTTCCGGACGTAGAAGAGAACCGCCAAAGGTAAAAGGCTTTCCGCTGAGAACACCATCGTAATTTCGGGTAATCCTCTTGTATTCCCCAAACAAAAAACCGATCTCTCTATTCCCTACACCGATATCTCCAGCAGGTACATCAATACGGGCGCCTATATAAAGATGAAGTTCTCTCATAAATGCACGACAAAAGTTCATTATCTCAAAATCACTT
Source organism: Sulfuricurvum sp. (assembly GCA_028713245.1). Taxonomy (GTDB): domain Bacteria; phylum Campylobacterota; class Campylobacteria; order Campylobacterales; family Sulfurimonadaceae; genus Sulfuricurvum. Next base: position 1,355 of record JAQTOQ010000182.1, read on the forward strand.
TTACCTTTAGGATCAAAATCGCTTCCCCCTTTGCCACCACCAATAGGCAAACCTGTCAAAGAGTTTTTAAATATTTGTTCAAACGCCAAAAATTTCAACATCCCTTCAGTAACACTTGGATGAAATCGTAGCCCCCCTTTGTAGGGTCCAAGAGCATTGTTGTACTGTATACGATATCCATTATTGACGTGAACGTGATTATGATCATCTACCCACTGTACTTTAAACTGTATGATACGATCTGCAGTAACAATACGCTCTAATATTGCATACGTCTCATAACGGTCATCATTTTCTATCACAGGTTGCAAGGAGTTCATTACTTCACTGACAGCTTGTATAAATATACCATCAACTGAGCAATTTGACTTCTCAAGATTCTCGATTATTTTTTTGATCATAGTAACCCTTTACTGTCAAGAAACTATTTGAGTTCACCCCAATGGTTTCCTATGTGCAATGACGTTTTGAGTGGAATCCGCAGTGTCATAATTGACTCCATAACATCTACAAAGCGTATCCCAAGCTCTTGTGCCACATCTTCATCTGCTTCAAAAATAAGTTCATCGTGTATTTGCAACAACATTCGTGCACGTAAACCTTCACTACGAATAATCTCATCAATCACATTCATAGATAACTTTATGAGATCACTTACAGAACCTTGAAAAACGGTATTAACCGCTTCACGCTCATAGGCCGCTTTCAGCATAGGCGTAGCACTGGAAAAATCAAAATAACGCCGACGGTGCAATATAGTCTCCACATATCCAACACCTTTCGCCTGATCTACCACTTCAGAAAAATATCCTTTTACGCTAGGAAATGTCTCAAAATAGCGTTCAATAATCTCTTTTGCTTCTTTGGTAGTGATTCCCAACGTATCAGAAAGTTTTTTAGCGCCCATTCCATATAACAATCCAAAATTTACGGTTTTAGCAATATGGCGCTTTGCTGCGGCTTGTTCTTCACCAAATAGTGAAATAGCCGTTTGCATATGAATATCACGACCTTCATTAAATGCCCGTACTAGGACACTGTCCCTACTAAAATGCGCCAACAGTCGTAATTCAATTTGAGAGTAATCAATACCAATGAGTTTTTTTCCATGTGGCGCAATAAATGCTTCACGAATACGCATTCCCAATGCCGTTTTAACGGGAATATTTTGAAGATTCGGATTCTTAGAGCTTAAACGCCCCGTAGCGGTGCCCGTCTGAACAAATGAGGTGTAAATACGGGAGTTTTTATCGCTTTTTGCTAATGCCATGAGGGGTTCAATATAGGTCGAAAAAAGCTTATGGTATTCTCGATATTGCAATAGCATTGGTACCATCGCATGTTCATTTTTTAACCCTTCCAAGACTGACTCGTCCGTACTGTAACCTGTTTTAGTTTTCTTCCCATACGGCAAGGCTAACGTTTCGAACAATATGGTGCCTAGTTGCTTAGGTGAATTGAGATTAAACACAGTGCCGCAAACGGCGTGTATGTTTTCGGTAAGCGAGGTCAGCTCTTTGGCCACTTCTAACTTGAAAAGCTCCAATGCATTTACATCTACCGCAATCCCTTCTCTCTCCATACCCAACAAGGTAAGGGTAAATGGAAATTCAATCGTATGCGCTTCGGTGATTGCATCAGCACCGCCTTTTAACTCCAACTGTTGACTAAGGGTCTCATACAGCCGCATTGTTATATACGCATCTTCACCTGCATAGCGGCAAGCATCTTCAATCGCTACAGAGGCTAAGCTGTCCCCTTTTTTGACAGTATCTTTGAAATGGATCATCTCATGACACAATAACGATTGGCTCAAACTGTCCATAGAGAGCGATCGTCCCGAATCCCCCAACCATGCTAATACCATTATATCTGCATATATATGTAATCTATCAACGCCTAAATAGCGAGC
>JAQTOQ010000042.1 GCA_028713245.1 Sulfuricurvum sp.
TCCCATGGTATTGTCAAAAAACAGCTGTGGAATTCAGATATGGTCAGCCTTGGGCATAACTTTCGCATGACAGAATTTGCGGCAGCATTGGGCCTTTCACAATTATATAAACTTGATCGCTTTATCACTATACGAGAAACGATCGCCCGTTATTATGACGGGCGATTTAAAAACAATAAACTTTTTTCAACCATACACATCGATGCGCATGAGAAAAGCGCACGTCATCTCTATCCCCTTTTACTTAATCCTGAGCTTCACTGCGTCAAAGAAGAAATCTTTACAGAATTACAAAAAAAAGGGTTGGGTGTGCAAGTGCATTACAAGCCTATTTATCAAAACAGCTTTTACAAACAACGTTACGGCGAACAGCGCCTACGAACCGCCGAAACATTTTACAAAAGTGAACTCTCCATCCCATGCCATCAAAAGATGTCGATTAAGGATGCTGAGGCTGTTGCCAATGTCGTTCTTGAAGTTATCGAGAAATATGCTTACAGAGGATGCAGCTTCTAATGCGTGTTGCCATCATCCCTGCACGTGGCGGAAGCAAACGAATTTTGCGTAAAAATATCAAACCTTTTGCAGGTTTACCCATCATAGCCTACAGCATCAAAGCTGCACAAGAAGCAGAGCTTTTTGATCGAATCATTGTTACTACTGACGATGAAGAGATCGCTGACGTCGCACGCAGCTTTGGAGCTGAGGTTCCATTTATGCGTCCCAAAGAGCTTAGCGATGATCATACCGCCACTATCCCTGTCATCGCGCATGCCATACAAGCACTGCACGCAAACGGTAACGTTATCGACGCGGCGTGCTGCATCTATGCGACCGCCCCGTTTATCCGTGCTGAAGATATTACAGCTGCCTATAACGCCCTCATAACACACAACAAACAGTATGCGTTTCCTGTAACCACATTTCCTTTCCCTATTTTTCGTGGAGTAAAACGTGACGATGATGGAAATATAAAAATGTTTTGGCCTGAACACTTCGCTACACGAAGCCAAGACCTCGAAGAAGCGTATCACGATGTTGGGCAGTTTTACTGGGGAACGCCAGAAGCGTGGCTGAGCGGTAAGCCTATTTTTTCAGATGCGGCGACCACCATTGTTTTGCCACGTCATCTTGTTCAGGACATTGATACACTAGAGGATTGGGAAAGAGCCCAATTAATGCACAAAGTATTATCTCTCTCATGAATATTCTCATACGGGCTGATTCTTCAAGTCAAATTGGCTTGGGACATATAATGCGCGATTTAGTTCTCGCACAACAGTATCCCAATGACACAATAATATTTGCATGCCAAGATTTAGCAGGTAATATCATGGATCAAATTTCCTATCCTACGCATATTTTAAACTCTAATACTCCCCAAGAGTTAATCGCCCTTATCCAAAATCAAAAAATCAATATGGTCATTTTCGATCATTATGGTATTGATGTCAATTTCGAGAGACAAATTCAAGAGAAAACAGGCGTAAGTATCCTTAGCCTCGATGATACCTATCAACAGCACCATTGTGACACTCTTCTTAATCACAATATAAGTGCCGATGTAAATCGCTATAAAGGACTCATTCCCAACAATTGTGAATTACGATGTGGCAGTGCATATACGCTAATACGTGATGAATTTAAAAATGAAAAAATGATCTCAAGAGAAAAAGTTTACGATATTTTCATTGCACTGGGTGGAGCGGATACGGCTAATCTCACCACGGATATTTTAAAAACCTTGGATCATGCTCTACAAGTATGTGTTGTAACCACTACTGCCAATGCTCACTTAAATGAACTCAAAACCTATATTAAAGACAAAAAGAACATTGTGTTGCATGTTGATTCTCAAGAAATCGCCAAACTGCTTCACCAAAGCCGCCTCGCCATCATTACCCCAAGCGTTATGGTCCATGAAGTTCTTTTTATGGAAGTTCCCTTTGTCGCTATTAGAACAACTGCTAATCAAGACGATATATTTCAGTATTTAAAACAGCATCATTATGCTGCAATAGAGGAGTGGACAAGTGATACAATTACTCAATTTTACCACTCTTAATACACTACAAAAAGAGCTCGTGCTCACCTGGCGCAATCATCCAAGTATCCTAAAATGGATGATTGATGACAATGTGATCCCACTGGAGAATCATTTACGCTTCATCGATCTTCTTCACACAAAAACAGATAGATGCTATTTCTTAGTCCAAAAAGATGCCAAGTACCTCGGAGTCATTGATTTGACTAATATTAACGCGAATACTGCCGAATTAGGGATTTATGCCAATCCTGATATGCGCGGTGTTGGGAATATCCTTATGAACGCATTGATCGATCATGCAAAAACACTGGGCCTCTCCAAACTAATTGCCAATGTGTTTATAACCAATGTGAGAGCCCTAAATTTATACCAAAAATTTGAATTTTCTGAAACAAAGAGAATTGAATGTAAAAAGAAAAAAATGCTTACACTGGAGAGAAGATTATGACCATTGGCAAACACAATTTAAATGAAAAAGTTTTTATTATTGCTGAACTCTCCGCCAATCATAACGGATCACTGCAAACCGCACTTGACACAATAACTGCGATGAGCGACTCAGGGGCTGATGCCATCAAGCTCCAAACTTATACCCCCAACACTATCACCCTTGATTGTGATACCGATATGTTTACCATCTCCCAAGGTACTCTTTGGGACAAGCGAAAATTTTACGATCTCTACGCAGAAGCCATGACCCCATGGGAATGGCATGAAGCGCTTTTTAATCATGCCAAAAATTTGGGGAGGCAAGCTTTTTCCTCTCCCTTTGATCCTACAGCAGTTGATTTTCTTGAGAATCTTGATGTTCCCGCCTATAAAATTGCCAGTTTTGAGATTACCGATATCCCTCTCATAGAGTACACTGCCGCAAAAGGTAAGCCGATCATTATCTCAACGGGAATCGCAACACTAGAGGATATTCAAGAAGCACTAGAGGCATGCCAACGCGTAGGAAATAACCAAATCACCCTGCTCAAATGTACTTCTGCCTATCCTGCCGCACTTGAAGAGATGAATCTTCTCACTATCCCTGATATGATTCAAAAATTCGGCGTAACTGTGGGGCTCTCTGATCACACCATGAGCCTAAGCGCTCCAATCGCAGCAGTCGCATTGGGTGCACGCGTTATCGAAAAACATTTTATCCTCAGTCGTGATATGGGGGGCGCAGATAGCGCATTTAGTCTGGAACCTCATGAATTTCGCACCATGGTAGATGCGGTGCGTGACACCGAAAAACTGATGGGAAAAGTGACCTACGATCTCAGCCCAAAAAGCCTCAAATCTCGCGAATTTTCTCGCAGTCTCTTTATTGCCAAAGATGTCAAAGCAGGTGAAGCAATCACAGTAAAAAATGTCCGTTCGGTTCGTCCAGGATTTGGGATGGCACCGAAATATCAAAAAGAGATTATAGGAAAAACATTTAAAGCCGATTATGTCAAAGGAACACCTCTTACGTGGGAGCACATCGAGTGACACTCGCCGTCATCGCACATGATGCAGGATGTTCTGAACTATTATGCGCTCTCATCTCACACCATCCCGATAATGTAAGATGGCATATATTCGCTCTCCCTCAAAGCCCGATGGCAATTATCTGTGAGCGCAACGATCTCGTTTTTACCCCTATTGGCGATGCGATACTACAGCTACAAGCACTTAATCCTGACGCCTTGTTGTTTGGTACCGGATGGCAAGAGAGAGTTGAGCGTCCTTATGTGAGCTACTGTAAAGAACACAATATCCCAACCATCGCTTTTTTGGATCACTGGAGCAGTTATCGTGAAAGGTTTGGATATCCTGATAAAAATTGGGAAGAAAACTGCGGAGATTTTACGGCGGTTTATGATGAAAAAGCGTTGAAACTCGCTTTTGATTTTTCTCTTCCTCAGCCCATAGCGATGCCTAATCTTTACCTCAAAAAGCTTGTCGATGATGCCAAAACCAAAACCATCCCCCCAACACAAACCCTCCTCTTTTTGAGCGAACCTACCGATGCGGTTGCAAAATCTACTTATGGAGATGAAAATTATTGGGGATTTACCCAGTACACAGCACTCGAAGATATACTCAAAAACTTTGACAAATTTGGATGTACAGGACTTACCATCCGACTGCATCCGAGCGAAAAATCATCAGGATTTAAAAAAATTCTCAAAAAATATTCACACGTGCGGGTTCAAATTAACGATGCAAAAACCTTTTCTCTCACAGATCAGCTCCTAAGCGCCAAAGTTATCCTCGGTTTTGACACCATGGCACTCTACACTGCGGCACTTATGGGCAAAAATGTCATTTCCTATCTCCCAAGCTATAACAGAGAGTTCCTCCTTCCTCTCCCAGCTCACCAACAGCTTCGAACGCTCAATGGTCTTAAAGCTTCCGCTTTATTTCCGATTCCCATTTCTCTCGATAATTTCGGTATGGATTTTGCTTTGTTTTTGGAAACTCTGACCAAAGGCAGCTAGATGGGAGAATCGCTCAAAGCACTTATTATCGGCGCAGGTAGTATCGGCGGTCTCATCGACTCTCATGATTCCCAATCTATTGCCAGTCATGCGCATGCCTACTACAAACACCCCAATACACAACTATGTGCCATCTGTGAGCCCTCAGAGCTTAATGTATTCGCCTTTATGGAACGATGGGGGGAAGTGTGTCGATACACCTCAGTTGATGAGATTCAGGATAACGAGCACTTCGATATTGCCTCTATTTCTTCATCAACAGTGGCACATTTTCATGATTTAACCACACTGTTAAAGCGCCCTGATTGTTCCTATATTCTCTGTGAAAAACCACTCGTTGCAACAAAGGAAGAATTTCATTCTCTCTCCTCACAACTCCAGCGTACCAATAAAAAAATACTGATCAATCTCATGCGTCGGTATAATTCTGCTTTTATTACCATAGCAACACGAATTAAAAATGAAGAGTTTGGAAAAGCCCTTGGATTTCAGGGCGTATGTTCCAAAGGGCTACTCCATAACGGCTCACATCTATTAGGAGTATTGAGCCATTTTTTAGGACCACTAACAGCAATCAAACCTTTTCGAGCATCCCACTGTGATTTCGATGTGTGCGGCGAATTTGGTATCTCTCTCTTCCAAGGCGATGGAACGATATCGATTCTTAAAAACCTACAATATTCATTATTTGAACTCACCATCTGGTTTGAAAAAGGGGTTATTAAAATACTCAATGGCGGGGACAAAATAGAAATTCATACTAAAACTCCCTCGACGATCTATAGCGGATACAATACCCTGACTCTTAATGAAACAATCGAAACACAGCTTTCCCAATATGCCCTTGATTCCTTGAACTTTTTACTCAATGAAAGCCGCAAAACATGCAATGAAATCCTCAAAGAGCATCTGCTTATTCATGAACACATCTTTCAAACTCTTGCAAAGGTACAGGGGCAATGAAGCTCGCAATAAATGGCGGTGAAAAGTTCCGCACTCAACCTTTCCCTGCATATAATACCATCGGAATTCAAGAAGAAGAAGCTGTTTTAAAAGTATTACGCAGCGGTAAACTCTCAACCTATTTAGGAACGTGGCATAATGATTTTTACGGTGGTCCAGAAGTACGAGCACTCGAGCATGAATGGTGTGAGTTTTTCGGTGTTAAACATGCCATTAGCGTCAACTCTGCTACGAGCGGTTTGTATGCTGCCGTGGGTGCCTGTGGCATCAGCCCAGGAGATGAAGTAATCGTCTCAGCTTATACCATGAGCGCTTCTGCAACTGCCGCACTGGTATACGGTGCCATCCCTGTCTTTGCCGATATCGAGGAAGAATACTATTGTCTCGATGTAAAAAGTATTGAATCCAAAATAACCATAAAGACCAAAGCAATTATTGTTGTTGATCTCTTCGGACAGCCTTATGATCGTGATGCCATCAATGCGTTAGCCAAACAACATAACCTCTACGTCATCGAAGATGCCGCACAAGCGCCCGGCGCGATGCTGGATGAGGAATTTGCGGGAACACTGGGTGATATCGGTATTTATTCGCTCAACTATCATAAACATATACACAGTGGGGAGGGAGGAGTTATCGTCACCGACGATGATTCTCTGGCTCACAAGCTACGTCTCATTCGTAATCATGCCGAAGCAGTCCTCTCCGCCAAAGGAATCGAAGATAAAAGCGAACTCATTAATATGGTCGGATTCAACTACCGCATGACCGAGATCGAAGCGGCCATCGCCCGTGAACAACTCAAAAAACTTCCCGACTTACTAACACAACGGTTAGATAATACAATGTATCTAAACAAGCAATTAGCCAAAATACCGTGTATTATTCCTACAAAGATACGGCCAAACTGCAAACACGCGTTTTATGTTCATCCTTTGCAATTTAATGAAAAAATAGCCGGAATGCATCGTAACCGTTTTATCGATGCGGTCAAGGCGGAACTTCCTCCGACACTATTACGTGAAGAATCCACCGTACTGCTGAGCTACGGCTACGTCAAGCCACTGTATCTGCAACCGCTGTATCAAGAACGTATTGCATTTGGCCGTGATGGCTATCCATTTACTCTCAGCGACGTTACGTATCCAAAAGGACTTTGCCCCATTACAGAAGATATGCACTATAATCGCCTGATAACCCATGAGTTTATGCGTCCTGGAATGACTTCAGCTGACATGGATGATGTGATCGGTGCGTTTGAAAAAGTGTGGAAAAACCGTGAGGAGTTACTATGAATAATCCCTTTTTAGTTGGAGAACGAATCTATCTTCGTGGACTTGAAGCTTCAGACGTCCAAGGGCAATACCCGTCATGGCTCAACGATGAAACCCTCACGCAGTATCTTGAGCACCATGTATTTCCCTACTCAAAAGCCTCTGCCCTCGATTATATCGAAGGGCTACGCCATCGCACAGACATTCTCATGCTTGCTATCATCGAAAAAACTGCCAATAAGCATATTGGCAACATCACCCTATCAAGCATCTCCACCTTGCACCAAAGCGCTGAACTCACCCTCCTCCTCGGGGATACTGCAAGTCATGGCAAAGGATTAGCCAAAGAAGCTTCTGGGTTGCTTATCACTCACGGATTTAATACCATGAATCTCAACCGTATCTACTGCGGGACGATGAATACCAATCGTACTATGCAAAATCTCGCTCTTTCTTTAGGGATGCAACAAGAGGGGATAAAACGTCAAGAAGTTTACAAAAATGGTCGATATAACGATACTTATCAATACAGTATTTTAAAAGAAGAGTTCAAAGGATAATCATGCATGCCGGCGTACCCAAAGAGATCCATCAAAAACGACTAAAAATGCACCTTGCCAATGTTGCAGATCGTCAAAAATATTTTGATCCAGAAACTATGGAGTTTTTTGAAACGTTGACCGAAGAAAGAAATTGCCCTGTTTGTCATGTTAACCATGAACAATTTATTTTTAAGAAAGATGGAGGAAGATATGTCAAATGCGCCGATTGTGCCATGATCTATCTCAATCCTGTATTTAAAAATGAACACCTTGAAAACCACTACCGCAACAACCACGATTGCCAAAGTGAAATTGCCACCAACGAAAGTGAATTTTATACTGCACTGTACAGCAAAGGGCTTCGCGCAATTGAAACGGTCACTGCCGCTGGAAACATCCTCGACATTGGATGTTCTTCGGGTAATTTTTTAGATATCGCCCTTGCCTCAAAATGGAAAACCTACGGAGTAGAACTCAACGAAAAAGAAGCGTCCTATGCAACGCAAAAAGGGCATACTGTCCATAATACACTTTTAGAAGATGTCACATTTGATGATAAGATGGATGCCGTAAGTTTATGGGACGTATTCGAACATCTCAAAGATGGTCATGCTTATTTGTGTCAAATAAAAGAATTGCTCTCAGAAAATGGAGTCATTTTTCTCCAAATCCCAAGTGCTGATTCACTTGCGGCTAAAATGCTTCAAGAAAAATGTCAAATGTTCGATGGGATCGAACACGTTAATCTTTATTCGTACAAAGGGATTCAAAAGCTTGCACATGAATGTGGTTTAAGCATCCTTAGCTGCGAAACGGTTATCTCCGAAATTGGCGTGATGAACAACTATCTCAATTATGACAGTCCTTATTTGGGAGAAACAACCAATCTTACCTCTTTAAGCGGATTAATCGATGAAAAAGCGCTTCATGACGCAAAGATGGGTTACAAGATGCAGCTTGTTTTAGGAAAAATCTAATGAAGTTTTGTACCAACTGCGTTATGCCTGACACCAAACCAGATTTGCATTTCGACGAAAATGGTGTATGTGATGCGTGTCGTTCTCAAAAGTCAAAAGACACGGAAATCGATTGGGAAGCTCGCAAAAAAGAATTTTTAGAAGTCGTTAATGCCAATAAAAAAAACAAAAACTACGATTGCATTATTGGTGTCAGCGGAGGAAAAGATTCGACGTTTCAAGTCCAAAGCGTCCTAGATATGGGACTTAACCCCCTATGTGTCTGCTTTGAACCAACTATTCCTACGCAAATTGGGCAAAAAAACCTCGCCAATCTCAATGCGCTAGGTGTCGATCTTCTTCACATCAAACGTAACCCGAAGGTCTATAAATCCATGATCAAAGAGGCGATGAAACGCGTAGGCGATTGTGAATGGCCTAACCATTTGGGAATTTTTACTACCCCGGCACATATTGCGGTCAATTTTAATATTCCACTCATTCTATGGGGAGAAAACTCTGAGATTGAATACGGTGGACCCGCAGCAAGTAAAAACAACCCTTATCTTAATCGTCAATGGCTCGAAGAGTTTGGAGGATTATTAGGTAACCGTGCATCGGATATGATCGGCGTTGATGGGATTACACAGCGTGATTTAGCACTCTACTATTATCCTGAGGACGAAGATATCGAACGAGTTGGCGTAACGGGTCTCTTTTTAGGATATTACCTAAAATGGGATTTGCGTAAAGTTTTAGAAAATGCTCAAAAAAGTGGTTTTTCAACATCCGACGCTAGAGTCGAAACCACCTATGAAAATTTTGAAAATCTTGACTGCTATAGCAATCATGTTCATGACTATCTCAAATACGTCAAATATGGTTTTGGGCGCGCCAGTGACAATGCCTGCTTAGATGTTCGATTGGGATACATCACACGCCAAGAAGCAGTTCGCTTGGTGAATAAATACGACGGGATCCCCCCCATGAAAGCGATCGGTGAATTTTTAAATTACACCGGATTTACACGCGATGAATTTGACCGTATCTGTGATTCATTTACCAATAAAAAAATATTTTTACGTGATCAATCAGGAAAATTCACACGAGATATTGACGGCTCTTTGGTACGCAAAGAGGAATACATTGTCCGCTAACATCGTCATCATCGATTACAAAATGGGCAACCTTCGCTCTGTCCAAAAAGCATTTGAACACATCGGAGAATCCGCCATTATCTCCAATGATTTGTCGATTATTCAAAATGCCTCCAAACTGGTTCTCCCTGGCGTAGGAGCGTTTAAAGATGCCATGCATAACCTGAGGGAGCTTGGACTCATAGATCTATTAAATGAAGAAATCCTCGAAAAGAAAAAACCCTTCTTAGGAATTTGTTTAGGAATGCAGCTCATCGCTACAAAAAGCTATGAATTTGGCGAAACCAAAGGTCTGGGATGGATTGATGCCGAAATTACCCGTTTTGCGGATACAGATCTTAAAATACCTCACGTAGGATGGAACAGTGTACAGTATGCCAATCCTTCTCCACTTTTTGAGAGCATCCCCGATAACAGCGATTTTTATTTTGTCCATTCCTACTATTTTGATGCCAATCGTACCTATGCCACTGGGATCTGTGATTATGGAACAGAGTTTATCGCTTCGGTGCAAAAAGAGAATATTTATGCCACACAATTTCATCCCGAAAAAAGCCAAACACACGGTCTAAGAATCATCGAAAATTTCTCAAAGCTTCCAATATGCTAAAACATCGTCTTATCCCCTGTGTCCTCCTAAAAAACTGGCAACTGGTCAAAAGTATCCAGTTTGACTCTTATCGTACCATCGGTCACCCAACGGCTACTGTACGAATCTACAATGCCCGTAACGTCGATGAGCTCATCGTGCTGGATATCGATGCCAGCCTCAACAATGAACCCATCAATACCGAGATTATCACCGATATGGCCAATGAATGCTTTATGCCGCTCACCATCGGAGGTGGGATAAAAACACTTGAAGATGTGAGTATCATCTTAAATGCAGGAGCCGATAAAATTTCTCTCAACTCCCAAGCAATCCTCACTCCATCCCTTATCCATGAAATTGCCACTGTTTACGGTTCTCAATGCGTTGTTGCCTCCATTGATATCAAAAAAATCGATGGGCACTATCATGTTTACAATAAAAGCATGGGAGTTTTAAATATTGACCCTATAGAGCTCGCGCGTGAGTACGAAGCGCAGGGAGCCGGTGAACTTCTACTTACCTCCGTAGATCATGAAGGGACAACAAAGGGTTATGATTTAGACCTCTTACGTCTCTTTCATGATAAAATTAAATTGCCTATTATTATCAACGGCGGTATGGGCTCACCCGAAGATGGAAAAAAAGCGCTAGAGATGGGTGCAGATGCCCTCGCAGCAGCGTATATCTTTCATTTTTCAAAATACACACCAAATATGATCAAAAAAGAACTATTGGACCATGGTTTTTCCATCCGTGTCTAATTAGTTATTTTATTTAGCTTCCTCACTTAAATACCCCTCCATAGCTTCTATAAAAGTGTTTGCTATTTTCTCTAACTGCGTCACTAATATTGTATTAATTGACCCAATATGTACTTTTATGTCCGTCAGTTCCCGTGTATTTAATATTTCGCAAATATAACTCAATACTACTTTAAAATAGAGATAATAAACTTCTGCAAGATTAGATGAGGTTTTATTTTCCATATCTGAGAGCTGATGATTCAATTTCGCTAATGCAGTGATATATATCGTTGGCATTACAAATGTTGATTTTTTAAATTGTTCGATGACTGCTTTAAGTTTTTTTGCTTCCTTTAGTTGAATGCGAATTACCTCCTTATCTTCCTCCCGAAACTCACATGAGGACAAATTCTCAAAAAATTCCTTCATCTCTCTATGAATTTTTGTACGGTCCATAACTGAAAAATCATTCATATCCAATTCTTCAATATGTTTAGGTGTTGCTCCATCAAGTAGTGCCCCATTACTTAGGTTATAGACCATCTGCGTTGATTTAAACATAGAACTCATTCGCCCAAATTGCTCGATCGAGAGACGATACATTGGGTGCGTTGGAACCATTGGTAGAAAATTCCCTGAAATTTCAATCAATGTTTTGTCTAATTCCTCAGATGTGTCTCCTGATGTGCTTGCAAATGGATGATCCGGTACGTGTGATAACAAAGTATCAGGATCAAGTGCCAAATCTATCCCTAATAAGTATAGCTGCTTGGCTCCAAAAATCAAAAAGATTGCATATGTATATTCACCGACCGTCGGAGAGCTAAAAGAGCCAAATCCTTTTTTATAGTGCGTTGCTTGCTCTATGAAATAAAGTTTATCCGGATTAAAAAGGCTTACTATATTGGGATGAGCATTGGAAGCCATGATACAAAGGATATCATCAAAATAATCCATTGGAATCCCTTCTAATAACATCAGTGTCCCTTTTTCTTCCGGGTCAATGTGAATTGCAATATCTGGCTTGACCCCTTGTTTGTATAAAAAACGACATGTAGACAATGCACTTACGATCAGAAAGCGGTGTTGATTTTCTTTGACCCATTCAATATTCTTAGCCGTAGAAGGTCCAGAAAATAAAAACAACACAGGCTTGTCTTCCCATATAGGAGCTGAAAGCATTTTCGAGATATTTATAAAAGGACGTCCTTGCGCAATATACTGCGGAGAATCAATATAACGTAATAAATAAGCGCTGTATGGATAAACTATATGCTCCTGACGCATGACATAATCTTGATAACGAAACAAATCTTCTTGATAGTCTTGTGTTAATGAAATTTGTTTAAGATAAAGATTGTAATTATTTCCTGTTTCAAGAAATAGATTGAACGTCTCTCTGGTTTTTTCTTCATTTTCCATAATTGAAAAAAATAGATTTACGTGTTTTGCCAAGCGGGCATAGTTACTAACAAATAAAGACAGTCTAAACAGTTCCAGATTATGTTCTTGCAGAAAAATAATCTTGCCCCCCATTTTCTTGACAATCCCCGATATATGCAATCCTAATCCAATTCCCAAAAACAGAAGTTTATAAACTACTTTCATCTGTGTTGTCTCTCGTGGTGCGACTTTTTTTGAATATTCGATTAGCTTAATACTTGCCCATAAAGCATTGTGAAAATGGAGCTTGCTTTGGTCAATAATGTCCGCCATTTCAGGACTAAAATCAACGAATCGCTGTGCTTCAAAAACACCGTTTGTTCGACTAAAATCCATTGAATCTACAATATTTTGTGCCAGATAGATACTATTCTCCCCGTACAAATAATCTCCACTTTCAACTTCTAAAACATCGAAATATCCTTCATTTTTGTATTCCAGAATATAACGTTCTACGTATATCTCATTAAAAATTGCCGTATCCAAGAGAATCAATTTTTCATGTAATATCTGATGATTTTGCGCCAAATAAGCTAAGTTTTCTTTATATGTTTCTAGTGCTTTGCGTTGTGCATTTTGCATAATCACCCTTGGTAATATGATTGAATAAAGAAGAAAATCGAGCCAAAGCCCGATTTATAAGAAAGATTTTATTGAAGAAGTTTAAGAACGTTCTGCTGTACTGCATTCGCTTGGCTCATAGCGTATGAACCAGACTGTGCAAGGATATTGAATTTAGAGAAGTTTGCACTCTCTGCTGCGAAGTCAACATCACGCAGTTGTGACTCTGCCGCTTTTACGTTGACTTGTGTAACACTGATATTATTGATCGTTGCTACCACTTGGTTTTGCACCGAACCTAAATCCGCACGGATAGAGTCGAGATCGGTAATCGCTGTGTCGAGGGTATCAATCGTTTTCATCGCATCTTTAAATGTAAGAACATTGATACCAGCTAAACTGGTAAATTCAGAGT
Organism: Sulfuricurvum sp.; assembly: GCA_028713245.1. Taxonomy (GTDB): domain Bacteria; phylum Campylobacterota; class Campylobacteria; order Campylobacterales; family Sulfurimonadaceae; genus Sulfuricurvum. Next base: position 13,165 of record JAQTOQ010000042.1, read on the forward strand.
TCCCTAGCGTTACACCACCTTGTCCGTTAGTGTTGGCAGCCAATGTTGAACCCGCATTGATGGTTCCGAGGGTTGCTCCTGTCCCTTTGAGCATAACCATATCATTGG
>JAQTOQ010000043.1 GCA_028713245.1 Sulfuricurvum sp.
AATTCATATTGGTTTTGCGATGGGCAAGATCGATGAAGAGGATGCGCTGGAAAGCCTCAAAATGTATGAAGAGATGATTATCGCTATGGATGAAGAAGAACGCAAAGTATTGATCGACCAAGATGACCATTGTGCTAACCGGAATTTGTGATGATTCAAGGTAATAAAGCCCTTTTTGACATATTCCGTCATCCACAGACGATCCAAGCGCTTTCACAAAAAATTCATCAAGAAGCGCTCAACCTCTCTCAACCCTTGAAAATCATGGAAGTGTGCGGAGGACATACCCATACCATCATGAAATACGGTCTCAAACAGCTCCTGCCTCATACCATAGAGTTTATTCATGGTCCGGGATGCCCGGTGTGCGTTATGCCAAAAGAGCGGATCGATCAGGCTATTGCTTTGGCGCGTATGAGCGACACGATACTGCTGACACTGGGAGATATGATACGTGTCCCCGGTTCTGCCAGCTCATTGGTTCAAGAACGCGCCAAGGGCTGTGACATACGGCCGTTATATTCTCCCATGGATGCGTTGAAGATTGCGCGAGAGAATCCGACCAAGAAAGTCATCTTTTTTGCCATTGGATTTGAGACGACGACCCCTATGACTGCGGCGTTGATACTGCGAGCAGATGACGAAAAACTGCACAATCTTTTTTTTCATATCAATCATGTCCTTGTGCCGCCAGCTGTTGGTGCCATTATGGATGACCCCAGCAACCGTATCGATGCGTTTATCGGCCCCGCTCATGTGAGTGTTATCACAGGGTCAAAGATTTATGAGCCCATAGTCAAAAAATATGGCACGCCTGTGGTCGTCAGTGGATTTGAGCCCGTGGATGTGATGGAAGGGATACTCAAAATTGTTCTCCAAAAAAACAAACATCGCAGTGAAGTAGAGGTGCAATACAGCCGTGCCGTTACGAGACAGGGAAATCAAAAAGCCCAAGCGATGATCGAACAAACCATGACAGTACGAGAGAGTTTCCGATGGCGGGGTCTTGGGGATATTGCCCACAGTGCTTTGCAACTCAATGAGAGTTATGGGCACATGAACGCTGAAACTGTATTTTCACAGCATCTTTCTTACGAGCCCATCGACGATCATAAACTCTGTATCTGCGGCTCGATTCTAAAAGGGTTAGCCAAACCCAATGACTGCACCGTATTTGGCACCGCATGTACTCCCAACTCTCCGCTTGGCAGTTGTATGGTGAGTTCTGAGGGTTCATGTAATGCCTATTATCGTTATGGGAGTGCTTTATGAAGCGTATACAACTATCGCATGGAGGAGGGGGAGAAGAGATGGATGCCCTTATCCATGATCTCTTTTACCGTCATTTTTCCAATGATATCCTCTTGCGCAGCGAAGATGCGGCTGCGTTAGAGATAAATGGGAAGATTGCTTTTACTACTGACAGCTATACCGTCACCCCTTTGTTTTTTAACGGCGGGGATATAGGCAAGATTGCAGTTGCAGGGACACTCAATGATCTTGCCATGATGGGGGCTCGACCACTGTATCTCAGCTGTGCGTTTATTATCGAAGAGGGATTGCCCTATGAGGTATTGGAGCGCATCGTACTCTCCATGAAAGAGGAATTGTGCAAATGCAATGCACATATTGTTTGTGGCGATACCAAAGTCGTTCCCAAAGGCTCTGTCGATGGGCTCTTTATCAACACATCAGGCATTGGTGAGATAGTCTTGCCAGCTCTCTCAGCGCATAATATCCAAGAGGACGACATCATTATCGTCTCGCGTGATATTGGCGCACATGGGGCAACTATACTGGCTTCTCGTGAGGGAATTGACATAGAGAGTGCTTTGTCAAGCGATTGCGCTACATTATGGCCGGTTGTTGAGGCGTTGATCGCTGAAGGTATACGCGCCCATGCAATGCGTGATGCGACCAGAGGCGGTATGGCTGCTGTTTTAAACGAATGGGCTGCTGCGAGTAATATTTGTATTGAGCTAGAGGAGCGCAATGTTCCGATTCGTGATGAGGTACGGGGGATTTGTGAGCTTTTAGGGATGGAACCGTTTGAGTTTGCCAATGAAGGGACGTTTATCCTCGCCATTCATCCATCAGATGCCCAAAGAGCAATCGAAGTTTTACATCGATTTGAGATGAGTGCGAATGCTGCAATCATAGGGAGTGCGACATCGTACAAAGTGGGGCGGGTAATACTAAAATCAGTCTGGGGAAGTTCGCGTTATCTTGAACGTCCCAAGGGAGAACTTCTTCCGAGGATCTGTTGATGCATGAGTACTCGATTGTCCAAGCCTTGATCGATCAATGTGAAACGCTTGCTGTGGACAACAAAGCCTCTGCAATTACCAAAGTAGTGGTCAAGATAGGACAATACAGCGGTGTCGAACCTTATTTGTTGCAGACCGCTTTTGAGACCTTTAAAGAACGGACGATCTGTGAACGTGCCCACTTCGTGATGAATGTGCAGCCGCTCGTGATTGTGTGCTCTGATTGCCAGAGAACAAGCATACTGGATAAGCCGCACTATACCTGTCCTGAGTGCCAGGGCATCGATATTCGTGTCATTGATGGTGAAGATATGATGTTGATGAGTCTAGAGATGGAAGATTGATTTTTAGATCTAATTTATATCCGATGCCATTGTGATTTGTTATGATATTTTTATGCGTTTTTTGACGAATACCTCGGATTAGCGTACGAAGTGATTCTACTCTCATAAATGACTTTTGCCATACGATGTTTTCAATCATCTCATAACTCGTAATATTCTCATCATTTTGTAACAGGAGTTCTATTATCAGCGCTTCTTTGTTGCAGAGTTCTATGGTTTTACCCTCGGAAGTAGTTAAGTGTTTATTGATGGGGTCATACGCATAGCCAAAATTGAGATTCGTATAAGTGAGAGGATGACAGAGGGTAGCTTTTTTTGTAGCTATTTCGAGAGCACGGCACAAATTTTGTTGCGAGTAGGGTTTGATGAGACACTGTGTGATATTTAAATTAATAGTTTCCAATAAATTGCATTGATCTAAATTTGAAATAATCATAATAGCAGGTGTTGAAATATTTTTTTCTCGGATACGTCGAATGAAATCCAGTCCACTGCTCTCATGTAGTGTTTGGTCAACGAGAAGAAGATGAACTGGATGATGCGAAAATACAGCACACGCCGCTTCGACAGTATCTGCTGTAAAAACGTTTAGAGGTATTGCTTCCATAAATGCGCTGTTTTTTTCATACTCAGGATCATTATGTAAATAAAGAAGATTGTTTATCATTGAAGCCCTTTAGCTAATTTCTCATATATTAATGGGTAAAAATGAGATTTTTATTAATGTAAAATGAAAACTAACTATCGATTTTATACCCTGTGCCGTTATGATTGGAAATGATATCCGTGTGTGTTTTTTTACGTATTCCACCTACCAGCGTACGCAGGGAATCCATGCTCATAGGACGATCATCCCAGACGGCTCTTTCTATAATTGAATAGGGAATTATTTTCCCTTTGTTATGTAGCAGAAGCTCGATCAAAAGGTACTCTTTTTTGGATAACTGAACCAATCTTTCATTAGGAGTGATAATAGATTTACTCACTGGATTGTAATGAAACCCATTTTTGAGATCAGTTGAGGACATTGGATGGCAGAATAACACTTTTTTTGAGGCTATTTCGAGAGCTTCCAGTAACTCTTTGTTAGTGTAGGGCTTCACCAGACAGCGTGAAATATCGAGATTGATGGCTTCGAGTAAAAGCTGTTTATTGGTTTGTGAGATTGTAATAATTACGGGCAAAAGAAAATCTTTTTCTCGGAGATGTCGTATCAATTCCAATTCATTGTTATTTTCTGATTTGCAATCAACAATAATAATATCAATTTTATGGGTTTGAAATGTATCATAGGCGCTCATTGATGTGTCCGCTAAAAAAACGGTATAGCCTTCATCACGAATACAACTGGTGGTTGATTTTCGAAGAGAAGAATCGTGTTCAACATAAAGTACGGATATATTTTGTGGTGAAAACATAAATAATAACCCCCCTATGGGTAGATAATTTTGTACTGTTTAGTTAAGATTTATTTTAACAATATGAAATAAGTTATTGATGAGATTTTAATGAGATTTTAATGATATAATTAATTTATGCTTAATATTTATGTATAGTACGGCTAAACGATTCATATTAAAAGGTCATAAGATGAAAATATTTCAAAATTTAAATGTTTTATACATCGAAGAGCACTGTGCGTCTCGCGAAAAAAATGTAGCACTGATGAGAGATATTGGGTTGAACGTATTAGAAACAGACAACCTTGACAGCACTAATGATCTCTTGAAACATAATAAAATTGACATGATACTCATTGATTTAGACATGCATCAAAAAGAGAGGATGACTTTTCTGAAATTTCTACGATACAAAGAGATTGTAGCCCCTATCATTATCACCGCAGATGATTCCAGCAAAGAAATTTTGCTCGATGCCATCAATCTTGACGCTACACGTTTTCTGATTAAGCCACTGAAAGAAGATGAGCTTATCAATGCCATCAATAACACAATTGGCAAAAAATTAAGCCCTTTGCCCTTAGTCTTGATTGCCAATGAGTTACATAATGGATTTAGTTACGATCCGATTAATAAATGTTTTATAACTGCTAATAATGAAGACGTTCAGTTGACAAAAAAAGAGCATTTGCTTATAGAACTATTCATAAAAAATAAAAATAAGTTAGTCACGTTTGGGGAAATAGAGAGTGCCGTATGGGTGGATAGCGTCATGAGTGATGCCGCACTGCGTACACTTATCCACGAAATACGTAAAAAATCGTATGATGATATTGTTACGAGCTACAGTGGGATTGGTTACAAAATGAGTGTTTAGGCTAAATCTTCACGAAGTTTTTTGAGGTCATTGTGGTAGCGTTTTCCATCGCCATATGCCACAAACCTATCGTAATGGGCGTGATGGTTGCGTAGTTTTCGTGCATGCCGAATCGGACACCAAAACTGCTCCGTTCGTCCTACTATCTCCATCGTATAGCCCAAAAGACCGCTGAAATAAGAACAATAAAAGCAATTCACTTTTTCAATAATATTTAAGAAGTCCAAATTGGCACGATCAAAGACAAAATAGTCTTTGCGCGCAACCGGAGCGATCTTATAAACTCGAAAATTGATACCCTGAAATAAAAATAAGAAAAATTCTAAAATAAAGGCAGGGATGATTCCAGCATAAATAATCGGAGCCGTTAGATAATGTAGAAGCGGTGTATTCCATAGGTAATGAATCAGCGTCTCTTTGAACTCTTTTTTTACCGTCAGAATATTGAGAGAGAGTTTCTCTTCCTCAAGCTCGACCTCTTTTTTCAGTTTGTCTTCCAAAACACGAATCGCATCAAAGATTTCATCTATTTTTGTATTCATGGAACATCTTTGAATGTAGGATACATAATCATATCAGACAAACCTTCAAAGATTATGCTATACATTAGCGAATCTTAATTTCTTTTATGTTTTTGAAAGCTAGTTTACTGCTATCTTTTGCATCCCGAGTTTCATTTCAATCAACTGCTTGAAATGTTCCAAATTCAATGTGTTGGATTTAAAAGATGCGATCTCAAAATTGCCAATATGATACATTGAATTTGAAATAATGCGGAGTGACTCATCCATCAACTCTTTCATATCATCTGCGTCAACATGAAAGTGCTGTAAGTTCTTACTACCTATTAGTGTTGCCTCAATATATACCATCTCGTCTCCTTTTATTTCTAAATAAAAAAATTATATTATAAGCAAATGAGTTTTTAATGATTTTTTATGGTAAAAATTATTCTGAAGCAATAAGTGGAACAAAACGAAATCCTGGAAATTCATACAAAGTGAGCTTTCCATCGAGCCCTTTTGTAATACGCCAAATACTGTGCCCGATTGGAAGGACGAGTGTCCCTTCATTTTTAAGCTGATCTAGTAAGAGACTTGGTAGTTTGTCGGCACTTGCTGAAACGAGAATACGATCATAAAGATGTCCAGGCTTACCGAGAGCAGAGGGGCTTGCAAACTCAATTGATGCATTGATGATTCCCGCTTTGTGTAAGCTGCTTTTTCCATATTCCACCAGTGAAGGGATACGTTCAATTCCTTCTACAAATCCATTTGGTTCAACGGCTGAAGCCAAAAGCGCCGTTGTCCATCCTGAACCCGAACCAATATCCAAAACTCTGTTACCGGCAACGGGTTGTAAAAGTTCCAACATAATGGCAACGGTTGTCGGTTGAGATATGGTTTGTCCCATACCAATAGAGAGGGGATAATCACCATAGGTTTCGCTTTGCAGCTCTTGGGGTACAAAAATATTGCGGTTGTGACGGCGGAATGCTTTGATAAGATTAGAAGAATACAAACTGCCTGAAGCAATCAAAAAATCGATAAGCTCCAAATGTGTTTTCATGAATTATCCAGATAATGTATTATAAACGCTTACACGCTTATGATTGTTCTGGCTGTTGGGTTTGCCAACAATCGATCTATCGGTATTTTTTTACCTGTCTTTTCACAGATGCCGTATGCTCCAGAATGGATACGATTGATAGCTTCATTTACTTCTGCCAACTCTGTCTCAAGACGTTTCAGCTGTGTCTGATCAATAGTATTATCTATTTGAAGCTCTGCCATATCCTCTATGTCCCCCACTTCATCTTCAACAACCAATGCGTTTACTTCTTTTTTGAGAGACTCTATGTTTTTGATGATATCCTCTTTTTCAATTGTTAGTTTATTTTCAAAATAACTGAAGTCCAATTCACGTTCTGTATTCATTTTTGATCCTTATTTTTAGATTTTATTGCCATATTCCATGCAGTTTATAACCGCATGATGGGCAACTGTTTTTATTAATTAAATGGTTGGTTACATATTGCCCGATATGACCGTGTCGATCAATCACTAATGCTTGACACCCGGGACAATAGGTCGATTCTCTAGCCTCATCATCAATATTGCCGACATAGACATAGTTCAATCCGACATCTTTTCCTATATCGTAGGCACGACGAAGCGTTGAGGGAGGGGTACGTGGAACATTTTGCATTTTGTACATAGGATGAAATCCACTGATATGCCACGGCATATTGGGGTCAAGATCGGCTTGAAACTGCGCAATAGCACGTATTTCTTCATCCGTATCGTTGTATCCAGGGATGAGCAGGGTGGTTGTCTCTACCCATATCCCTTTTTTATGCGCATATTCAACCGTATCCAGTACCGGTTTTAGCGATCCACCGCAGATATCTTTGTAAAAAGATTGGCTAAACCCCTTTATATCAATATTCATGCCATCCAAATAAGGGGCAATCGTATCAATGGCTTTATGTGTTTCATAGCCGCTGGTCACATAAGTATTTTTCAATCCTGCCTCATGCGCGAGTTTTGCCGTATCGTAGGTATATTCAAAAAATACAACCGGTTCATTGTACGTATAGGCGATGCTTTTACATCCACTCTCAAGCGCTTTGCTTACAGCCCTTTGGGGTGAAAGAGGATGCCCTATTATCTCATGCTGGCGTTCTTTTGGATATTGTGATATGTCGGCATTTTGGCAAAATTTACACGAAAAATTGCACCCGACAGTTCCAAATGAGAAAACATCAGACCCTGGTAAAAAATGAAACATCGGCTTCTTTTCGACTGGATCGATATTGATCGCTGCGGCAAGTCCATACGTGAGCAATCGAAGTTCACCCTCCTCAACTTTTCGTATTCCGCAGATCCCGTATTCCCCCTCAACAAGCTTGCAATGTTGATTACATGCCTCACATGCGATTCTCCCGTCTTCGAGTTTGTGTGAAAGCCATGCTATGTGCGACATCATAACTCCTTTTTAACGATCTGCTTATTAGTTATTATTGAAATGTTCCAATATTTTATTATCGGGTGTGTTAGCTAAATCTATGGGTATGTTGCGTGACATGGTTTCAGTTTCAATCGGTTTTAACAACTCAATTATCCTATTATTGATGGCTTTTGGGGCAGAAAAATACCATGATTCATGCTTATATTTTTGAAGTATACCGGAGACTTGTTGGGCAATTTCTTTGATGCGACGATGCTCTTTTTCGAGTTGGATGTTATGGTCCTCACCTGATCCGCTGGCTCCGACGCCTTTAAAATTTCCCTGCTGGTCAGAAACACTTTCATGAATACGGTTATGAATATCAAGACTCTCAATATTTTCGAGCAGATTAACAGATTCACGCCCCAGAGGATCCTTTTCTATACTGTAAAGTTTTAAATGTTGCATATCGGCAACGATAATAAGCTTTGATGACATAGTAACTCCTGTATGTTTAGTTTACATATTATAACAAAGAAAAATGAGTTAAAAATGATTATTTTGACTCCAAAGTTTAATTGAATATTACTTTTTTCTCATTTTTTAAGATTAAAATATCTGCAACGGTCATAGACATCAGACTGTAATTTATCCAAAAGGGTTTTTTATGTTATTAACGAGATTTGATCCATTTAAAGAGTTGCGTTCACTTGAAGAACGTATGAGTGAAGCCTTTTCTTCTGATTTAAGCAAAGATGTTCTATCAAATTTCACACCGACAGTGAACACAAGAGAAGGTGAGTTCGCCTACCATATTGATGTTGATCTTCCAGGAGTGAAAAAAGAGGATATCAGTGTTAAAATTGACAATAATGTGCTGACCCTCAAAGGTGAGCGTAAGTCAAAAAAAGAAGTGAAAAAAGAGGACTATTATAAGATGGAGAGCAGCTTTGGCAGCTTTACTCGTAGTTTTACTCTTCCTAATAATATTGACGCCGAAAATATTCATGCAGAGAACAAGGACGGTGTTCTTGAAATCACATTACCGAAAAAAGAAATCAAACACGAAACTGCAAAGCAAATCAAAGTTAAATAGAAATAGTAGAAGAGAGGGGGTCGTTAGTTCCCCTTGCTAGCTGTTAATGGCGGAGTTAAATTCGGCAGATTTTCGTAAAAAATATTACGAATGGTAACCTTGGAGGATGATAGTTTTATCTTTTTTTTGTACGTTGGATGTTATCCTACAAAAAAGGGATGTTTACGAATGAAAATTACAACTATATCAGAATTATTTTTAGCATTTGGTTCTACTGATGAGGGGATAAGTGATGAAGAAGCTGAACAACGGGTGCTTCGTCACGGTCGCAACTCTCTTCCCAAAATCTCAACCGCTCCATGGTATTCTAAATTAGCCTCTCAATTCACTCATTTTTTTGCAGTATTGCTATGGGCTGCTGCTGCGATCAGCTTTGTGATAGCTGTCATAGATCCTTCATCAAATATGCTTCCGATCGGTTGGGCAATAGTTATTGTCATTGTCTTAAACGGAGGATTCGGTTTTTATCAGGAATTTCGAACCGAAAAAAGCTTAGAGGCGCTGAGAAACATGCTCCCGCTAAGAGTGAGTGTACGTCGCCAAGGAATAGAGCGGATGATTGTTGCTGAAGAACTGGTTCCTGGTGATATTGTCATTTTGCATGAAGGAGACAAAGTCCCTGCAGATATGTATCTGATCCATGCGCATGATATATGGGTCAATGAGAGTTCTTTAAGCGGTGAGAGCGAACTTGTATCTGCCGATGTGATAGGGAGTGATCATATTAAAAATTCCCTCTATTCAGGGACATATGTGGTCAAAGGAGAAGCATGCGGGTTAGTCTTCGCAACAGGTAAAGAGAGCCGATACGGAACCATTGCCGCATTGACACAGAGGGTGAACCCAGGCGTCAGCCATCTTCAAAAAGAAATAGCCCATATCTCAAAAGTTATTGCATTAACCTCAACGGTGATTGCAGGGAGTTTGATCGCATTTTCAGGATTTAGTGAGAATGAGATTTGGAAAACTTTTTTATTCTCACTGGGTGTTCTGGTTGCGCTGATTCCGGAGGGGTTACTGCCTACGGTGACATTAGCATTGGCCTTTGGTGCTCAGCGGATGGCATCGAAGGGATTTTTAGTGAACGGACTCTCTGTCATCGAGACTCTGGGGGCGGTAACGGTGATTGCAACCGATAAAACAGGGACAATTACTCAAAACAAGATGGAAGTAGCCGCGTGGGACGAAGATGAAAAACACGTTCCTTCTCAAGTACTCCTTGATGCAGCGCTTTTGTGTAACCGCGGTGAGGGAACCAACACCGATCCAGTTGAAGAAGCACTGATCAGTTTTGTGAGTAGATACAGTGATATAGAGAATCGACGGCGTGAGTATCCGCTTACCGCTGAATATCCTTTTGATTATCATCTTAAGCGAATGTCTACTGTTCATTCAAATGTAAATGAAATTTCGATCTTTTGCAAAGGGGCACCGGAGATAATCTTGCAGCTCTGCCATACCGTCATCACTCCTGATGGCAGAAAAGAGATTACTTCGGAGGAACATCAAAAACTAATCGATAAACATGACGTTTTGGCAGCAAGAGGGTACCGTGTTATAGGGTTTGCTTCGCGAGAGTGTCGTGAAGCTCCGAAATCACGAGAGGAGGCTGAAAATGGGCTCACTTTTATTGGTTTTATAGCCATGGTAGACCCTCTGCGTGACGATGTCACTGAAGCAGTCGCACTGTGTCATAAAGCTGGTATTCGAATTGTTATGGTTACAGGAGATCATCCTCTTACTGCAGGATCAATCGGAATAAGTGCCGGAATCATCACCTCAATCTCAGAAGTAACAACGGGAGAACAGCTTGACACCCTTCCTCCATCAGCTATCAGACGGTTGTTACGCCACAACCACGTATTCGCTCGGGTTTCGCCTGAACAAAAACTAGCCCTCGTTAATATTCTTAAAGAGATGGGCGAGACAGTCGCCGTAACGGGAGATGGCGTAAATGATGCTCCGGCACTGAAAATGGCAGATGTCGGTATTGCTATGGGCTCAGGTACCGATGTTGCTAAACAATCTGCTGATGCCGTATTGATGGACGATCATTTTGCCACCATCGTTAAAGGGATAGAAGAAGGGAGAGCAGTTTATGAGAATATACGGCGGTTTATCACCTACATGCTCTCTAGCAATCTTCCTGAAGCAGTTCCCTATGTCCTCTTTTTCGCATTTGGACTTCCTTTGGCGCTTCCTGTTCCTCTGGTGTTGGCGCTCGATTTGGGGACGAATATTTTTCCAGGGATGGCTTTAGGGGCAGAATTGCCTCATGCAGGATTGATGAATCAACCCCCTCACAGCCGTAAAGAACGGATATTGACCCGTGATGTCTATTTTCGATCTTTTGGATTTTTGGGACTTTTGAGTGCGGTGATGTCAATGGGACTCTTTTGGTTTTATCTCAAAGTACACAGCTGGAATGGGGAAGTATTGGCGTGGACTGATCCTTTGTATCTTCAAGCAACGACCTTGACGTTTACGGCGATCGTATTCGCTCAGATTGGAAACGGTCTTTCGTGCCGGAGCAGAAGAGACTCTTTATTCTCGATAGGGTGGTGGAGCAACCGCTATTATTTGAGTGCGGTTGTAGTGCAGTTGAGTGTTTTGGGCATCCTTGTTTTTTTCAATCCCCTCAGCGCTATTTTCGGAACTTCTCCGTTTGAGCCGATCTATTGGTGGGCGGTTGTTGCGGTTGTATTTATTGTGTTGATTGCTGAAGAGACGCGTAAATGGATAATGCGTGTAAAACTATTGTAAATATATACGCCTGATTCAATGTTAATATAAAGCAAAAAATTTCAGTCGTAATAAGGTAACTTAGAGTGAAGTAAACATAAGGGTTTCGGCCTTTTTTCTTACCCCATTCTTTTAAAGAGTAGTAGTATAGAATGCTGTAATGAATTGAGATGAATATGTCTTTAATAATTAAAAGTGATTAAAATAAGGATGTAAAAATGGAAAATATTTTAGAAAAACCCGTCACGAAAAAAAAAGAAGATCGTAAAACATCTATTATGCAAACAGCGCTAAAGCTTTTTTCGACAGAAGGGTTTTATACGACAACGATGCCGGCTATTGCGCTAAAGCTAGGCATGAGTGTCGGAAATTTCTATAATTATTTTTCCTCAAAAGATCAGCTTGCAAAAGAGTTAATGCTGTACATTTCCACCATTTTAGGTGAGAAAATAAAAGAAATTAACATGTCTGACGCATCGGTAAAAGAAAAAATTACCATGATTGTTCATATGTATTTTAGCATCGCTCGCGAGCGTCCTGAGCTCATTGAATATTTTTTACGTGTTTTTCTTTCCAATCGTGAAGTATTTACGAAAGAGTGTACCGGAATGGTATGTGTCTCCGGTTTTGTAGCAGAATTGATGCTGTTCTTTGACGATGGAGTACAAAGCGGGGACTTAAAAGATCAGGATTTCTTTAGCGCTTTGGGACTCTTTATGGGATATTTGGGAGGGATGGTCTTTTTAAACGGAGAAGAGGTCCTTACGAAGCCATTGAATGAATACGAAACCGCCATAGCAGAGAATATTTACAATGCTCTACGAAAACAATGAAACTACAACTCAAAGTTTAGTACATTAAAAAATAGAATTGTCTGAGGACAAAAAATTTGGTATAAAAATATGCTACCATTCCCATTGCACTTCATTATATTATATAAGGTAAATGGGATTGTATGCGTTTAATGAACTTATTTTCTCCTGCTATTGCCATGATGAGCAGCATGAAGTACCCCAAAAAGCTCGCACTGGCAACAGCCGTATTTTTTCTCCCTTTTCTCCTGTTTTTGTATACGGGATATGATCATATTCAAAGCGAATCCCGTTCGATCCAGAAGCTTCAGTCCGGATTGGCGTATCAACAGAGTATTCGATATTTTTTTGAGTATATCCCGCTTGAGAGAGGGATGACCGTTGCTGTACAGCAAGGAGATCTCTCCTATAAAATAAAAGTAGAAGAGAACTTCAAGCGTATTGAAGCTGCGATGGACAGGGTTGATGCCATAACCGCACCGACACCCTCCGTTACTGCTGAATGGATAGTGATAAAAGCTCAATGGCGGGAACTGCGAGACGGGCTTTGGAAGCGATCTTCCCTCGAAAACTACCGCAATCATACACTCTTAATTGATAAAATTCTTCTCCTCATGGAGCATATCGGTATTGAATCGTACACAATCA
>JAQTOQ010000183.1 GCA_028713245.1 Sulfuricurvum sp.
ACACCTCCTGGTGTTTCTGCATGTTCGACTGCTGCACCTGCGCAGGCGGTTCAGCCACAAGCTTCAAGTGGTGGAAGCTGTGGCACTGGATGCGGTTGTCACTAAGCTTTTACCCAAAATTTATTTTAAAACGTTTATAATCTACCCTTCTTTATGAAGGGTGATTATCTATGAAGTTAAAAACTAAAATTTCTCTCTTACTTTATTCTTCTCTATTACTTTTATTTGCTGCAATTTTTTACAATACCCTTGTTGATTTACGCAATGCATCGGCGAAAAGTGCTGAATCACAAGCATTGGCAACTGCAAAGGTAGTTGAAGCAGGGCTTACCGCACACATGATATCCGGTACTATGGATCAGCGTGAAACTTTCATGAATCAGGTTACTTCTTTACAAAATATGAAACAATTATGGTTAGTGCGTTCTTCTAAAGTATCGCATCAATATGGAAAAGGACCTTTTGCACAAGATGCTCGCGACGGTATTGATAAATCAGTGTTGGAGAGCGGTGAATCGGTTATCGAGAGCAAGGGAGCTATTTTTGAAGATGCAACGGTACGTATTTCTGTTCCGTATAAAGCTATATCTACTACGAAGCTTGACTGTTTAAGTTGTCATGATGTCAAAGCAGGGGATACACTAGGGGTTATTTCCATAGAGATGCAAACCAATGATCTCAAGGCATTGAACTATCGTAATATTATTATTGGTACGGTTTTATTGCTGATTCTCTTTGGTGCAATGGTTTATTTTCTTCACAAAAAAATATTGATTTATTTTGACCGTTTTGATGCAATGGGGAAATGTGCGCGTGATGTCCATAATGGAGACTTGAATGCCCGCATTCCAGATGAACTTAGTCAAGACCATGATGCAAGAGCTTTGAATGCATTGATCGATAAATTTCAAACCTCTGTGCACACTATTGAAGAGAATCTATCGGGAATCATCCAGCTTGATACTACAGATGATCCGCTTCAAGCATTAAGTGATGGGAGTGGACGTCTCAATGAGATGAACCTCTTTACTCAGATGCTTCGTCGTGATGCAAATACCGATGAAGCGTATGAACACATTGCTTATCATTTTTCGGATCAATTTAAAATAGACGACATTAATTTGATTACCTGTAACCCATTGTCACAAGAAACGAAGATCGTCTATGAAAAAAGGGCAATTTTGTGTGATGCTCAAAGTGGGTGCAGAGCAGCACGTACTGGGGAGATTGTCGATTCATCTAAGCCAGATGGCATCTGTCCAAAAATGATTACACCTAACGAACATTATGTTTGTGTCCCATATGCCGTCAACAGCGGGTCTACTTTTGTAGTGTCGATGGTCAGTGACAAGAAGAACGCTCTCAATAGTGTTCGTGCAAATACGCATATTGTGAATGAAACGCTTCATGCTATACGAGGAGAAATTTCACATCACCAGATGAGTGATGAAAACAAAAAACTACAGCGTATTGATCCGTTAAGCGGATTGTATACGAAGAATTTTTTAATTGAGCGTATGTATAGGATTGTCAAAGAATCAAAACGTACCGCGATCCCATATGGTGTTATGATGATAAACGTAGATGATTTTACAACTATCAATACGGTGTTCGGGGAAAAGGTAGGGGATGAGACGATACGCATTATTGGGCAAACACTTTTAGACTCTTTGCGGGAAAGCGATACGATTGTCCGTCTTGGTGGGGATGAATTTGTAGTGTTGCTCTACGATTGTGATCCTATGCATGTTAATAATGTTGGAGAAAAGATCCGATCATTGTTTGCAAATAAAAAACTTAAAGCAAATGAAAGTGGCTTTATTAAGACAGTGCGTATCGGTACTGCAATATTCCCTCAGCAGCATAAAGACATGGCTCAGTGTGTCGCGTACGCTCGCTTGGCTATGAATGAGGCCAAAAGCGAGGGTGGAAACCTAAGCGTTAAATTCCATACAAGATTGCTCGAATCTAATTAAATGAAGTGCTTATAGGGGAGGTTGTATCCTCCTTGGTATTTTTCAGTCTCCTTTTCTTCTGTATTCAAATAACCAGTCTGATTTTCTAGAGTTTGGAAGTAAACATAATTAAGAGAGATGAATAAGCTTGGAGATTGGGGTATTGTGCGCTGTAAGAAGCGCATAGAAGTGTATCAGGGCCTTAGAACGCATCTCCGCCAGAGAAGAGTCTCGGTTCAAACTCTACGACGCGATTACGTCCTGTATGTTTGGCTTCATAGAGTGCAAGGTCGGCAAATTTAATCACTTTCCAGATCGAGTCAGCATCGCTAGGGAAATGGGAAATCCCTATGCTCAACGTTTTTTCGATCGTATCGCTGCCAAACTGGTACTTTTTAGCAGCAAAAGTAGTGCGTATTTTTTCAGCTACTTGAAGAGCACCATCAGGTGCTGTGTGATGCAGTAAAACTAAAAACTCTTCACCACCATAGCGTATTGGAAGATCCGCTTTTCGGACACTTTGCTGTAGGATTTCAGCCAATGTTTTAATGACAATATCCCCTGAATCATGCCCATACGTGTCATTGACCATTTTAAAATAATCAATATCGATCATGAGTATGGAATAGTTGATATGTGATCGTAATGCCTGCTGCGCTGTTTTATCAATAAACTCTTCCAAAAATCGGCGATTATAGAGGTGTGTTGCACCATCACGCAGGGAAGAGTCTCGGAGTTTATCCATAAGGGTTCTGCTCTCTATCACCGCTTTAGCTGCTTCAAAATAATTCTTGATACTAGGCAGGACATGGTTAAGGGCTTCAATCTCGGCAGAGTCTTGTGAAGAGTATGACAAGATGAGGGCAAGATCATCGTTGATATTGAAAGGAATACAGGTGTATTCTTTGTCAGCAGAGGAACAGTTTTGGCATACATTAGGAAAATCAGTTGAATAAATATCGCTGTTGGTACGGTAGGCACGGCACTCATTGGCATCTTGGTCCACCGTTGGAAGACAGAAGCTTTTATGATCGGTAATGTAGATTAGTTTACGCTCTTTGCTTTTCTTTTCTACTTCATATAAGGCGAAGTGGATGAAATGATATCTTTCTTTAAGCACATAGATAAATCGATCGTATATCGCCTCTTTGCTGTTGTCAAGCTCAATGGTCTTTTTGAACTTATAAACATCGGAAAGTTCTTTGATAATGATCCCCGTCGAGTCCAAAGGATCAG
>JAQTOQ010000044.1 GCA_028713245.1 Sulfuricurvum sp.
GTTTGACAATAACACCGTCTCGATTATCGATGAGCCCATATCCCGGTGCAATGAGCTGATGCCAATACACCGTGGAGACTTTTTGGGTGGAAAACGCGAGCAGGTGATACCGTACCATGTAGGCGCAATACTCTTCTTCGCTGACGCACTCGAATTCACTGGTGGGGGCATATGGGGCCGTATTTTTGATCGGCCAATTGGTTTCGGTGATGATCAGTTCGTTGGCGGTTTTAAAACTAAGCCGCATTAGCGCATCGATAAGATTGATTTTACCCATGAGATTAAACCCCATTTGACGGTTCTCAGGAGCACCGCGTCGGTCGACATACAGCAGTGTCCCCAATGCGTCAAAATAAATATCTTTGAGATTGAAAAGGGTATGAGTCGTAAAGTGCAGTTCAAAGTCGATAACGTTCGAGCCGATAAATTTGAGATTAGGGAAGGACTCTTTTTTCAAGGCATGGGCAATGGCATAAAATTTTAGATATTCGTTGACGCTAAAAAATCCCCATTTGGCACGGTTGATGGTTGAGCCGATAACATAGGTATTACAAATTCTCTCTAGGGATTGGAAAATTTGTGTCAGATGTTTTTTGGTGAGTGTGTGATTGGTAATATGGGCACGATCTTGCAACAGGGCAACGGTGATATGATGCTCTTTGAATGAGCGGATAAATGAGACATATTCATCCAGACGATCCATCTCCCAAAGGGGAATTCGAATGAGAAGTTTTTTCACACTAAGTTCATTGATAATTTCGGAGGCGATGGATGGGCTGTTATTAAGATTAACCCCCATACCAAAGAAGGTTTCACCGCTTATTTTTTTGCGTGGAAGAAAGAAGGTCACAACAAAAGCGATGGGTAAAACAAGTAGTGCAATTAAAAAGGTTTTGATGAGTGAGGGCAGAGCGCTGAGGCGCATTTTACGCTTTAACGATTTGTCACGGATGATGGCAGGTTGATCGGAATAGTGATCCCAAGAAAACGGTTCTTTCATGGCGTGCATTATAGCGTTATTGGGTAAAATAACCTTATTAAAGTAAGGGTTGATAATGAATATACTCGTAGTACGCAACGACAAGCTGGGTGATTTCATCACGGCATTGCCGACATTGTATGTTCTCAAACATCATAGCCCTGACAATCGTATTATCGCTCTTGTTGCACCGCTCAATCGCAAGCTGGCCGAATCGTGCGATTTTATCGATGAGGTGATTGTGGATGAAGGTGAAGATATTTTAGAGCTTGCCTTTAAAATCAAAAAAGCCAATATTGATGCTTCGGTGACACTGTTTTCCAATACACGTGTTGCATTGGCACAGTGGATTGCACGTATCCCTATTCGTATTGCCCCCGCTACCAAAATAGCCCAAATTTTTTATAACCGTCGGATTAAACAGCGTCGCAGCCGTGTGGAGATGGCCGAATTTGAATATAACTTACAGCTTGCCCAGGCACTTTTTGAGGATATCTCGCTTGATTTCTCTAAACCACTTTTACACTTTTCGGAGGATAACTTTCAAAAAATTTGTGCCGAATATGGGATTACAAAACCTGTCGTGGCTTTTCATCCCGGTTTTGGTGGCTCATCCGATGCAAACTGGACGCTTGAAGAATACATAGAACTAGTACGTATTGCTGCAGAAGATACGGAGATCGATCTTGTAATGACGTTTGGTCCTGATGAAGAAAAGCTTTACGATGAAGCCAAGAGCCTTTTGGGTGAGAGCAGCGTGATTTTATACCGATCACAGGGAAGCATTGTCAATTTTGCCGCAGTGCTGAGCCGATTTAAACTCTTTGTCAGCACCTCCACGGGAACGTATCATCTGGCAAGTGCGAGCGGATGTGAGACGTTTACTTTTTTTGGAGATTCAAAATTTGCGTCTTCGGCACGTTGGAAAAGCATAGGCGAAGAGAGTAAACAGCACCACTTTATGATTCCATCTGGTTCCAGTGGAAGAGCAAAAATGTTTGAAACCGTTAAGCAGAAATTGAAAAATTCCCTTTTAAAAGATTTTTGAGTTTCTTTTTAAAATTTTTGACTCTTTTGTTGGCATCATTATGTTTTTTCATTTCGGCAATCGTTACTGCAACATTAAATCCGCTTAGTCGTGCATATTCCCGTCCCATAATTTCTATTTCATCATCACTTGCCCAGAGTTTATTGAAGTTTTCACACCCTTCTAATGCATTAATAGGACGAAATTCCATACGGTTGATGTCAACGATGCTAAACTGATAGCCGTTGTTGTCGGTTCGTTTGACCAGGATGTTTCCTGGAGAATAATCCAGATGCCATACACCTTTTTGATGCAGATCATAGGTGTAGGCGGCAAAGGCTTTAAAAATCGATTCTCGGTCCTTAAGCGGTTCGAGCAGCGGAGTGCGGATCGTAAAGTCGTATTCAAAATACTCAGCAATAAAAAAACTTTCCCCTAAAAATCCCGCTTCATAAAATTTGATGAGGGCAATAGGCTTAGGGGTTGAAATTCCAAGCTCTTCGAGACGCAGGGCGTTGTGATACGATTTATACGCTTTACTTTTACGAAAATAAGTATAAACAATACGGTTAAGCAAATGAGGCACTTTGAATGATTTAACAACAGTTTTAATGCCATTGAGTTCAATGATTTTGAGTTCATTACGTGCCTTGTGGATGCTGTGATCATCACCTGCAAAAATCTCTCGTATTGATTCGAAAGAGTGGATAAGAGATTGATAATCAGACGGGTATTCGCATTGAACGCTCATGGTAACCTTTTGCCTAAGTGAGGGTATGGTATGATACTTTATAATTCCTGAAAGGCGAGAGAGGATTGTAGAGTGCTTAGAGTCATTATGTACCATCATATTAACAGTGATGACCTTCCTCTTTCAAATTCAGATGCGATGATGAAAGCACATCTGGAATGTATAAGTGAGCGTTATACGACTGTTTTTCCGGGTGAGCCTATTACAAACCGGTCTATTTGTCTGACGTTTGATGATGCTTACTACGATTTTTACTATTATGTTTTTCCTTTGCTCAAAAAATACCATTTAAAAGCACTTCTGGCAGTGCCCTCTGCTTTTATCCTTGACGATACGGATGTTGACCCCATGAAACGGCTCTCCTTAAAGCATCAGGATATTTATGAAAACTATCAAAGTTTCGTCCCTTTTTGTACCTTTGCAGAGCTTGGAGAAATGGTTCAAAGCGGACACGTTCAAATCGCTTCTCATTCAATGAACCATCTTAACTTGACAGATAATGGTGTTGATTTGGAAAAAGAAATCTTTGGATCCAAAGTGATGTTGGAAGACAAGTTGGGATGTCGTATTGATTCATTTGTCCTTCCCTTTGGAAAATACAATGACGCAGCAGTGTCATTAGCACGAGAACATTATTTGCATGTTTTTCGAATAGGTAATGCCCTGAATCCTTCATGGGATGGAATCGGCGGGTTGATCTACCGCATCAAAGGAGACGGACTTAAGCGACCTTGCTCTCTTTTTAACCCGTTTTCTCAATTTGCTTTTTGGTGCAAAACACTCATAAAATGGATAAAAAGTTGATGATGAATGTATCGGCCGTGATGATTGTAAAAAACGGTGCTCGTACAATCCGCAAATCCTTAGAGAGTTTAAAGGAGTTTAACGATGTCATCGTCTATGATAATGGCTCTGATGATGGTACTCAAGACATTGTGAAAGAATTTGTAAATGCACATTTGATCGAAGGGGTATTTGATGGTTTCGGAACGACTAAAAATCGTGCTGCAAGTTACGCCAAAAATGATTGGATTTTGATTATCGACAGTGATGAGGTGGTGGATGAAGAACTCTTACATGCGCTGAAAACAAAGGTATTAGATCCGAAAAGCATTTATATCGTGAACTTTCTAGCTTTTTACAAAGAGATCCAAATCAAGCACTGCGGTTGGAATAACCAAAAAATTCGCCGTCTTTACAATAAAACCGTGACACGATTCAATGACAATGCTGTACATGAGAATATCATCGACGAGGGGATGAAAAAAGAGGCTATCGAAGGAAACATGAAGCACTATAGCTACATGAGCATCTCCGATTTTATTGTTAAATTGGATCGTTACTCCACTCTCTTTGCAAACGATAATGCCGGTAAAAAGCTCTCGTCCCCACTCAAAGCATTTTTTAACGGAGTGTATTCTTTTTTTAGAACGTACATACTCAAGCGTGGATTTTTAGACGGCTATGCGGGATTGATTATTGCCTTTTCTCATATGGCGACCAATTTTTATAAATACATCAAACTCTATGAGATAAATCAAGAACTAAAGAGTAAACGTGGGTAAAAAGATTTGTGAACTGTGTCTCTCTCCCGATTTAGGGGGCCTTGAGCTCTATATGATGCGTGCTTCGCGTTATTTGAATGAGCAGGGAGAATGTATCAGTGTCATCAATGCAAAAGGGAAGCTGAGAAGTTATTACGACGGTACGGTGTATCGCTATTTTACGCTCAAGCGCCACAATGTCTTTTTAGCATGGCTTACTGCCCGTGATCTAGCTTGTATTATTGACAATGAAGCCATTGACGTAGTGCACGTACATTGGACCAAAGATCTTCCGACGGCTATTATTGCTAAGCTATTATCAAAACGCAAACCCAAAATCGTGCAATCGCGCCACATGACCATGACCCGTTTCAAGGATGATTTTTATCATCGCTTTATATATCGAAACTTGAACTTGATACTTGCCGTTACTCATCAAGTTAAATCTCAAATTGAAAAATTTATTCCGGCTTCCATCCGGCCAAAAGTTGAAACACTTTATATAGGTGCGCAACAGCCAATCATTATTTCCGAAGACGAGAAAAACAGCCGTCGCAAAGAACTCGGACTGGCCGATTCGTTTACAGTAGGAATCGTCGGACGTATTGAACCACAAAAAGGACAATGGGTTGTAATCGATGCTATTGAAAAACTAATCCATCAAGGAATCGATGCAAAGGCATTGATTGTTGGGCATGCGATGAGTGATGAGTATCTGGCTGCTTTACAAAAAGATATCGTAATGCGTGGACTGAAGGATCGGATTGTCTTTACCGGATTTACACGCGAAGCGCAAGTGATGATGCAACTGTGTGATGTTGTAGTGTTAGCAACAGAGAATGAGACCTTTGGATTAGTATTGATCGAAGCTATGATGTGCGGAATCTGTGTGGTTGGCAGTGATAGCGGCGGACCATTGGAAATTATTGATGATGGCGTGAATGGATTATTGTTTAAGACGTTTGATGCGGTTGATTTGGCAGATAAATTGAGTTTTTTACAGCAAAACCCTGAAGTACGTATAGAGTATGCTTTGAAGGGTAAGCAAAAAGCGTTGGATGTATTTGAGAGTCAAAAACAGTTTGAAGTATTAAAAATGACGTTGGAGCATGGATGAAAGTTAGTGTAATCATTGCAGTTTATAAGGACGTAGAATCTTTGTCTCTGATTATTCAAGCCTTGAAGCGTCAAACGTATCCGAATTTTGAGGTGATTGTTGCTGAAGATGGAAACAATATGCAGATGAAAGAGTATGTAGCAACGATTGCCGGACTGGATATCAAACATACGACTCAAGAAGATATTGGAGTACGAAAAGCGCGTTCCCAAAATAACGGAATTATGGCGAGTACAGGTGAATATCTCATTTTCATCGATGGGGATTGTATTCCCTATACGACTTTTTTAGAAGCGCATGTTGCATTGGCAGAAAATGGAGCAGTTTTATCCGGACGTAGAGTCAATCTGTCTGATTCATTGACAAGAAAAATAAAAATGTATCAATTGGATGTGATTGATATCGAAAAAAGGCTTTACAAGTATATTGCGCTGGCTTTTGAAAAAAATTCCAAATACGAGTACGGCATCTATCTTTCTCCGACAGGCTGGATATATCCACTGCTATTAAAATTACGTAAACGAAATACCTCTATATTGGGATGTAATTTTTCATGTTTTCGAGAAGACATGATTGCAATCAATGGGTTTGATGAGGGGTATGGAGAAACTTCGCTCAGTGATGATACGGATTTGGATTGGCGTTTCCGTGGCTATGGTTTAAAGATAAAATCGTGTAAAAACGTGGCCAACCAGTTTCATTTATGGCATGGGTATAATGAACGAGATATTGGGTCATACTATTTAAACAAGATGATTGAAAATAAAGAGGCTAATCAATTTATATGCGAAAAAGGTCTAGCTAGCCATCTGTAAAATGATAGAAATAGATGCAATAAAATAGAATTTTAAAAGAAATCAGCTTTTAATAATTCCATTTTTACAGACGAAAGTATTTTTGGCACGGTTTTTTTCCATTATGGCTTTATTCACATCCCCCTCAAGAGCACTAAAACGTTTGGGATGGTATAAATGGATGATATTGGCATTGTTTCGACATGATTTAAGTTCTATCCCCATTCCCCGAAAGCGCCAACTTGGATCGACGTCTTCCCCTTCCGCAGGCAACCGATAGGTTTCATCAAAACCGTTGATTTTTAAAAAATCCTCTTTGTAGCATGACCAATTGCATCCCAGTATATGTCGGACATAACGTTTGTGGATAAGACGGCTAATTAAATTATGCGACTTGAAATAGAATCCGTCTTCGGGATGTCTAGCTTCGTCTCGAATCATAGCAGGCAGATGCCATACAAAGCTTTTCTCTATATCGGAAAGTTTGAGTTCATGGCATTTTACTTTTTTGGTAAATTGTGGTCCAAGCTCGAATCGTTTTCCGCAAAGGACAATTCCTTTTTGAGCATTTTCTATATGGGATTGGATAAAGGTTCTGTAAGGGACACAATCCCCATCGATGAAAATCAGATACTCATTAGAAGATGACTTAATGGCATTGTTCATCGCGATATTTTTACGCCATCCATCGTCTGTTTGGGTAAGATGGATAAGATTGGGAAAACGGTTTTTTTTTGCCGCCATAAAAATTGCCATCTCTTCTGAATCACCGTCTTCAGAGACGATGATTTCATCGGGTAGTAGGATTTGATGTTCTAAGCTGTCCAGAATAAACTCGAGGGCTTCCGTATCTTTATATACCGAGATGATGATCGTTGATTTAGGATAAGCCATAAGATACCTGATTAAAAAATGTTTTTATTATACATCACTATTACTAAAAATCCCATTTTCACGTTTAAGAGAGATGCTTGTGATCAATACAAACAGTATAGTTAAATACGCTGCAGGAAAATTACCAATCAGCATAAAGGAGAGCCAAAGAGTGATCATGACGGTGCCGATGCTTCTTAGCTTCTGATTGGTTGAAAGATTACGGTATAAGATATAGAACATAGCTAGTAATAGTAATAACCCTGTCAAACCTACTGATACTGCTGTTTGAAGATACGTGTTGTGATAATCACTAAAGCCGATTATTTGATCTTTAAATTGAGGAAGTTTGGTGGAGAGTATAGTGGTGTAAGCATCTCTTTCATCCCCGATTCCCACTCCGATTAGGGGATGTTCCCTGATAATGGTACCAGCTGTTTGCCACATCATAAATCGAAAGCCGGTACTGTCATTTTTTAATGCTTCACCGTGTGTAATAAGATAGTGAAATGTTTGATACGTTTCGATACTTCTATTGTGAAAGTTCGGACTTATAAAAAAAGCGGTTGTCAATACCGCTGTAGATATTGTAATAGTAATCAATAATGTTTTGAACCAGTGGAATTTAAAATTAACAGTCAGAAATACTATAAGGGTGATTAGTAAAGAAAACTGTCCCGTCCTTCCTGCATTGAGAAATAAGTTTGCTGTCATAGTAAGGATAAAAAATGAATATATACTTATTTGCATTTTCGTTCGTTTTTCATACAAGAGTTGAGTCACCATTAAAAAAATAGTGAAGATTAAAAAAATGCTGTAGGGGGTATGATGCATAAAGGGGGTGGGATCGATACTAGACCAGCTTTCTTTATATTTAAAAGGTATTAGATCGAGGAAAATGAGATAAGAAAGAATCTCGCTGATAATCATAGCGGATAAAAAAGCACTAAATATTTGGGGTATTCGCTTATGGTCGATTGAAGTGTAAAGAATGGGAAGAAGTAGTGTTATAAAGTAATATTTTCGCAGATGTTCTAATCCTAAATGAAGATTATTCGTCCATAGTAAGCTTAAGGTTAAAAAGAGGTAGAAAATCCAAAATGCTTTAAAAAAAGATTGATTTTTGATAAGTTTCCATTTAAAATGCCAATTTCCTTCAAAAATCCAGAGAATCAATAGCAATCCGGACAAAGAGGTATATGCAGCAATAGAAAGAGGAATTGTAAATGCTAATGCAATTACGGTGTATTGAAACAATAGATTAGGATTAAATTTTTTAAAAAAAAGATACATGCTAGTCTTTAAAAATATGGGCTAATTGTAATGATGACAGAACCATTTTAGGAGTTATATATTGCATGCAAATGTTATCACGGCATTTTTTCATTACATCAGTTTTATAGCATGGAGAGCAAGGCAATCCCAAGGATATTGGATAGACGGCGTTGGTATTGCTTTGATAAGGGCTATCGGTGATAGAATCATTTGGTCCCATTAGAACAAAAGTCGGGGTATCAACAGCCGCACCGATATGCCCTGTTGCGGAATCGGTACAAATAAGAGCTTTTGCATTTTGAACGGTTGTGATGAGTTCTCCAATAGAGAGTTTTCCGACTAGATCGATGACATTGCTTTGAGGATAAGGTTTTAGAGCATCAAAAAAAGCGTCTTCTCCACGTGCACCAACAATAATCACCGTAGCCTTTGTAGACAATGTTTGGATAAGGGAATGCCAATGTTCATTTGGCCACGCGCGGTAGTTAATCCCTTTTTTCTGATTATGGGAGTTACTGGGTGCAAGAACGATTGCATTTGAAGGCAGTGAAAATTTCTTGGTTAAAGTGCTTTGCTCTACACCGATTAGAGAAGGTTTTGAAGTTGACAATATGTGTGGATCGATAATGTCTTCATAGTATTGTTTGGTCGATTCACAACGGTTGAGAGAATTATTGTCAATGGGCGTTTTTAATATCCCCATCCCTGTTTTGTAGGTTGAATGAATCGCTTTAATCAGACTTTTGAATTGTTTTCCCGATTCAAGAGAAATGAATACATCATAGGGGTTCTTTTTTGAGTGTTGAATGATATTACGCTTCTGTGGGCTGAGCCAAATAGGAATCCTTTTATGCTTGAGAGGGAATACGTGGTTGACTCTGGAGTCATATTCAAACAATTTTGCAGTGCTCGGAGTTGTGATGAAATCGATGATAATGTTTTTTCCGTATTGTTGTAGTAAGGCATCGATAACACTCGTAGCGTAGATGAGATCACCGAGCGCTCCACATCGTAAGATCAATGCCCGTTTTACATTACTGAGTATCGGCATGACTAGTTCGCATCTTCACTGTATTTATTCAAATACCACTCAATTGTTTTAACAATTCCCGTATCAAATGTCTCTTCGGCTTTCCATCCAAGCTCGCTTTCAATTTTGGTTGCATCAATGGCATAGCGTCGGTCATGCCCAGCACGGTCTTCGACGTAAGTGATAAGCTCTTTATAGGAAGGAATGGATCCCGTATCAAGTACGGGATGACGAGGTTTCATAGTATCGAGTAAAGTGCAGATACGTTCAGCTATCTGATTATTGTTACGCTCATTGCGTCCGCCAATGTTGTAAACTTCTCCTGAATGGCCCGTGTGATACACGAGATCAATCCCTTTACAATGGTCTAAGACATAGAGCCAGTCACGGATATTTTTGCCATCACCGTAGATTGGAATATTTTCACAAGCTAATGCTTTTCGGATAATCGTTGGGATCAGCTTTTCATCATGCTGTTTAGGACCGTAGTTATTTGAGCAGTTGGTGATGACGGTATTCATTCCGTACGTATGATGATAACTGCGCACGAGCATATCTGATCCGGCTTTTGAAGCACTATATGGGCTATTAGGTGCGTATGAAGTCTCTTCCGTAAAGAGCCCTGTTTCGCCTAGCGTTCCATACACTTCATCGGTGCTGATATGGTGAAACCGGCATCCTTCATATCCTGTTTTGTAAACAAAAGGTTTTTCCATCCATGACTTATAAGCAACATCGATTAGAGTAAAGCTTCCGTTGACATTGGTCTGTACAAAGACTCCTGGATTTTTGATGGAGTTATCGACATGGCTTTCGGCAGCAAAGTGAATGACACCGCGGATATCGTATTGAGTAAAAAGTGATTCGACTAAAGAGCGATCACAAATATCTCCTTGGACAAATATATGATGATTTGTATTTGGCACATCTGATAAATTAGCTAGATCTCCGGCATAAGTAAGTAAGTCGAGATTAATAAGACGGACATCTGAATATTTTTCTAAAAAGTACGGAACAAAATTACTTCCGATAAATCCGGCACATCCAGTGACTAAAATGGTTTTCATACTTTTCCTTCTAATAGGTCAATACACTCTTTGAGACTATGTTTCCAATATGGGATGGAAATGCCAAAGTGTTCTTTGATTTTATTTTTATTCAGCAAGCTGTAATGCGGACGTATGGCAGGAGTGGGGTATTGTGCAGTGGTGATTGCTTTAATCTCGCACGATATATCGGTCAGTTCAAATATCGTTTGTGCGAAGTCATACCAGCTGGCAACACCTTCATTGCTGTAGTGATAAGTTTCTGGAGATTCATTGTTCAATTGAGGAAGAATCTCAAGAATGACTTTTGCTAAATCACGTGCATAAGTAGGTGTACCCACTTGATCAAAAATCACGCCAAGAGTATCACGTTCACGTCCTAGACGGAGCATTGTTTTTAGAAAGTTATTGCCGAAGGATGAATAAACCCATGAAGTGCGAATAATAAGGGTATTTTTTGGAGATACAGCATAAATTTCATTTTCCCCATCACGCTTAGTGCGTCCATAGACTCCTTGCGGATCTGTTTTGTCAGCTTCAACGTACGGGCGATAATTTTGTCCGTCAAATACATAATCGGTCGAGATGTGGATTAGAGAAATATTTTTCTTTTTTGCAATTTTTGCAAGTAAAGAAACCGCGCGATGGTTGATAGTATTGGCAAAATCACTTTCACTTTCAGCTTTATCGACAGCAGTATAAGCGGCACAGTTGATGATGACATCAAATACTTTATCATCGAAGTAGTCTTCTACTTTACAAAGATTATTTAGATCAAGGGTACTGCGGTCAGCGAATGTAAAGTCGTGTTGCAAGTAAGTGCTGCTAAGAGCGTGAATTTCGCTTCCAAGCTGCCCATTTGCACCACTTACTAAGATCTTAGACACGCGTACTCTTTAGGGTATATAGATTCTCATTGTAGTCGAAATGATCAGCATCAATAAATTTTGGCTGCTTAGTATCTTTGGCAGAAAGCTGAAGCTTAGCAGACTCAACGATCCAATCGATGTTTAGCATAGGATCATCAAATATAATTCCGCGATCATATCCTGGAGAATAATAATTATCGACTTTGTAGGCAAACGTGCAGGTTTCGCTGAGTACTACAAATCCATGAGCGAAACCTCGCGGTATAAATAGTTGGCGTTTGTTCTCACCACTTAAGTATACAGCAACGTGCTCTCCAAAAGTCGGCGAACCTATTCGGATATCTACGGCGACATCTAGTACTTCTCCCTCAAGCACACGAACCAGTTTTGTCTGAGCAAATGGAGGGAGCTGATAGTGTAATCCTCGAAGAATACCGTAAGAACTTTTACTTTCATTGTCCTGGCAAAAAAGAGGCTTAAACCCTAAAAATGCTTCAAGCTTATCACCACGAAAAGTTTCAATAAAATAGCCACGCTCATCCCCATGGACAACTGGATCGATGAGAACAACATCAGGTATCGCAGTACGGGTAAACGTCATTCGCCTATTTTCCCTTCATTAGCTCTACGGATCAGATACTGACCGTATTGGTTTTTTGACAATGGTTTAGCTAATTCGAGCAATTTTTCTTTAGTAATGTATCCCATCTCAAAAGCGATTTCCTCAAGACATGCGACCTTAAGACCCTGACGGTTTTCAATGGTTTGGATAAACATACTGGCTTCGAGGAGGCTTTCATGTGTACCTGTGTCAAGCCATGCGTAACCTCGACCCATGAGTTCGACTTTAAGGGCATTTTGTGCCAAATATTTTTGATTGACAGTAGTGATCTCAAGTTCGCC
Source organism: Sulfuricurvum sp. (assembly GCA_028713245.1). Lineage (GTDB taxonomy): Bacteria > Campylobacterota > Campylobacteria > Campylobacterales > Sulfurimonadaceae > Sulfuricurvum. The sequence continues at coordinate 12,209 of JAQTOQ010000044.1, forward strand.
TCGATCAGAGGGTTTGATTGTTTTAGCGATTTCTACAACGCTGTTAGGATAAAAATAAAGCCCGATAACTGCATAAGAACTTTTAGGTTTTAAAGGCTTTTCTTCTATTGAGAGAACATTGCCTTCTTTATCAAATTCGGCAACACCATAGCGCTCAGGGTCTTTGACCCAGTAGCCAAATACAGTGGCTTTTTTCTCTTCAGTGACATTACGAACCGATTGAGCCAGTAGTTTAGTAAGCCCATGACCGTGGAAGATGTTATCCCCCAATACCAGACAAACATCATCAGTACCAATGAACTCAGCACCCAGTATAAATGCTTGCGCAAGGCCATCAGGATGAGGCTGTACGCAGTACTTAAAGCGCATTCCGATATTGCTTCCATCTCCAAGTAATTCTTTAAATCGTGGGAGATCATGAGGAGTAGAGATGATAAGCACCTCAGTGATACCAGCGAGCATCAGCACGGAGAGAGGATAATAGATCATCGGTTTATCATAAATAGGCATTAACTGTTTACTTACACCTTTAGTGAGAGGATAGAGACGTGTACCGCTTCCACCAGCTAAAATAATGCCTTTCATATTGCTCCTAAAACTATTTCATAGTTAAGAATTATAGTTAAATATTGCTTAGAATGTGGTGTCATTAAATAAAGTGTTTATGAGAGTTTTTTTGTGATTGGTTTAAAAGGGTGGCTCCGGATACTGGATTCGAACCAGTGACCAAGTGATTAACAGTCACCTACTCTACCGCTGAGCTAATCCGGAATGTTTAAGAGGTCGTAATTATAGTGAGCTTTATCTTAATTGTCAAGATTTTTGAGC
>JAQTOQ010000045.1 GCA_028713245.1 Sulfuricurvum sp.
CTATGTACAATAGCTTCGCTGATTTCTCCAAAATGAAATTCATCTTTGAACGAGCTATCGTGTAATGCTTTGTTTACAAATTCTGAAAAAGTCATTTATCAAACATCCGAGTCCGCCAAAACTACCCTTTTTATATACAAAAAATTAGCAAAAAAAAAGGCCGAGAGTTTCAAAATTCTCGACCCTTACTGTTTCATCAATTCAACAGAGAAGTGATATTTACTAAAAGAATTATAGCATCAATCATATCATAGTAGATGAGCAATTTATTGAGTGACAGATCATATTAGAAATGTGATGAAGTTGATAGTACTCGAAGTAGTTGTTAAGGCTGCAAATGGATATAATACTTTCAAAAAAAGGGAATTTATGAAAAAAATATTTATATTGTCTTTAGTTGTAGTTGCTGTATATGCTCAAAATATGACTAGTGGACTTTCAAGTTCTTGTGCATTCGGGGCTTCAACACAAAATCTAATGTCTGATCAGAATAAGGTATCAGAAGCTTGCAAACAATGTGTAAGTAATGTTCCACTGGCCGGAATTGATAAAACTGAGAAACTTATTGTAAAGATGACGAATGATTGTGTAAAAGAGTATTTTGAAAGTAGAAATAAAAATAAATAGTGGTCAGAATATCAAATTTTACGATCTTTGCTATCAAGACAAATAGAAGTAAAAATAGCGGTAAAATATTCTATAAGCAATAGTTTTTAGGGGTACTTTTAGGGGTATTATTTTTACTAAGGTCTAATAAAACCCTAAAATAAGAAGGTAATGGCTGTCTCTCTCGCCACCATCTATAAATTCCCATGAAAACTTCATCATTTACTCTTATTTTATTTATTAGTTATCCATGCGCAGTGTTGATTATGCCTATTTTGAGATGTTATTGGCTAGACTTACGGGCATTAGATGATTAATTTTAATGCGCTTTTAGCTCAGATGGATAGAGCAACGGCTTCCTAAGCTGTAGGTCGCAGGTTCGAGTCCTGCATGGCGCACCATACTACAATTTAATCCCCTTTAATAGCAATCATTTAATCCCTTTTAGCCCCACAAAATAGGCACTTTATTCACTATTTAGCGTCTAATAGCATGGTATAGCATTGAATAGAATCTATCTCTTTAATGTAGTTTTATATGTAGTTCTCATACAATATCTATTAATGTAGTCAAAATAACCTACATTATAAAGGGGACATTATGGCTAACAAGAAAGTATCACCGCTTACAGACACCGAGATCAAGAGCGCAAAGCCAAAAGAGAAGAAATACACCCTCTCCGATGGGAATGGCTTACAGCTTCTTATCAAACCCGATGGTAAGAAAATTTGGGAGATACGTTACACGATTGACGGAAAACCAAAAACTACCACTGCGGGAACTTATCCCGATACTCCGTTAGCTACACAAAAGAAAATAGATGAAAATGGGAATGAGATTATAATAATTGGAGCGAGGGCGAAGCGTGACGAATTTAAAGCAAAAGTTTCATCAGGTATCGACCCTATCCAAGAGAAAAAAGAGATCAAAGAAATCATCAAACTCGATGAGGTAAAGAGTGAAGCATACACAGCGGGACAGTTTCATAAAGTAGCCTATGCGTGGTTTGATACACTCACAGAAAATGCAGACAGTACTAGGGCAAAACGTAAAGCGTCGTTTGAGAGTGATATTTTTCCCTACTTATGCGAATATGATGAAAATCACGTAATCATCTCATCAAAACATATCTCCGAAATCACCCACTCCGAACTATTGAAGATTTTATTAATCAAGGAAGCTTATGCGCCCGTTGTAGCAGTCAAGCGTTTTAATGATTGTAATCGCTTATGGCGTTATGCTATCAATCACGGGCATACTGAAATCAATACAGCGGATAAAATAACCTCAGACGCTTTTAAAAAACATGAAGCAAAGCATTTTCCAAAGATAACCGATGAAAAAATATTAGGAGAAATGTTAAGAGGTATTGACAGCTACAAAGGAGAGGGCGGGGTGATTGTTAAAAACGTTTTACGCTTTGTGGCGTTGCTACCATTACGAGCGGATAACCTTTGTAAATTGAAATGGGAAAGTGTAGATTTTGAAAATGCAATTATCACGATACCAAGATCAGAGATGAAAATAAAAGATAAAAACCTCCCCGATTTTAGTATCCCTTTACCTCATCAAGCGGTATCAATTCTCAAAGAAATAAAAGAGATCACGGGATGGGGTAAATGGGTATTTCATGGTGTGCGTAATAATAAAACTCACGTAAATTTAGAGAGCGGAAACAAGGCACTAAGGATGATGGGGTTCAATGATGAAGTAAGTGGACGTAAACAAACGCTTCATAGTTTCAGAGGCACTTATGGAAGTTTGGCACGTACTCATCAACCAGTTCACAATGCAACCTTTGAAGCAATGGAGAGAGTCTTAGATCATCAAGAGGGTAGTAAGGTAGTGCGAGCCTACACACACAAAGCGGACTATACAGAACAAATGCGGGAATTATTACAATGGTGGGCTGATTATCTCGATGAGGTGAAGAGTAAGAAATGTTTGACAGATTATGAAAGGGAGAATGTGTAAATTTTCCTTCGATAGATTTATCTCAACATAAATTATAAAAATAGTAGATTTTGATTGAATAAGTTAGCGTGAAACATTTTTACAATGTCGTAAAACGCCCATAAATAGGGGGGTTTGTACATTATTATATAAACTGATATAATTTGTTAGTTGGTTTTTCAACGAAAAGGAGATAACAATGGTTCAACGTCGCCAAACTTTTAAATCATTGCTATCTATAATAAAAAGAGGGATTATTCCACTTATGGAACAAATCTAAGAAGAAGTATAGGACTGTTTAACTTAATTAAGTATAAAAGAGTTTTATGTTTTAACCTCTCTCTCACCTCTTCACACGATTAATCAACTCTATTTTATTTTATGGAGTTTTACAATGAACGAAAATCTAAGATGCGAAGAAGCATCACAATACCTCTCGGTGGCTGTGTCAACCCTATGGTTATACTGCCGTCAAGGGAAGATACACCCCGTTAAGTTGTCAAAAAGGGTCACAATTTTCAAAAAAAGCGACCTCGATGCTTTTATTGCTTCAATGAGTGAGGCTGTGTAAATGAAAAAAGCAGAACTCAAAGAAATCGCTATCAAATATGGCGTTAATCCACTGGCACTAAAACGAACCCTAAAAACTGACGGTATCGACCGAAAGACCGTTACACATAAAAAAGTTTTAGAGTGTATTTATATCCATTGCAGTGAGCTTATGTATTGTAGACAAAGCGATTATGATGGTGTAGTGGAATATCTCGACACGATTACTAATGAAATGCTTATTAATGATATGAGTAAGGCGAATAGTGAGGTTACCAATGGCAACTAACACCGATTTTAAAGCCCTACGAGCAACGATAAAAGAAAAGTGCGACCGTGACACAGCCAAAGAGCTTTTAGAGGCGTTAGGTGTAGCAGTTGGACGTGATTACCGTTTCAATGAGAACAATAGTTTTAGTATTGATAAAAACGGATACATCAAGGATTTTGGAAGCACTGATTTTAATGGTGATATTGTCTCGTTTATGATTGACGTGCTAGGCAGTCCTCCAAGTGAAGCGATGGAATGGACGGCGAAGTCGTTAGGAGTTTGGGATGAGTAAGTTACCTAATCCCGACGAAGTACGAGCGATAATCCAAAGTAAAAAGATAAGCTCAAATTTGAGCGTATTACCTTCTTATGACTTGCAAGCTATCCATGAAAGAGCTATGAAAGATTATAGTTTTAGTGGAATAGCAAAATCACAATTTATGGAACTGATAAACCCGCACTTATGGAATGGCAAAGAGAGTTCCCTATGTATGGGTTGGCACTCCATTTATAAAAGCGTTACGTTTTCTCTCTTTGATAAGGACGAATTAAAAGCGGTGATAGTGCGTAAAGCTAGCAATCACAACGGCGAAGTTATCAAGTGGAAAACATACGGCTCAAAAACATTTACACCGTCCAAGATCAAGAGTAATGATGAAGTTATTTTTATAGCGTCGGGTATCGGCGAATACTTGCTATTTGAGTTAATGGATGTTTCGTATATCGCACCTCAAAGCGACAGCGTAACTAGTGGAATAACCCCCGCTATGATTGAACAGTGCAAAGGGAAAATAATCGTCTATCTTCAAGATAATGATGACAGTGGGCGGAAGCTTGCAACTAAATTACTAGAGATATTTTGTGAGAGTATTTTTGTGGTGGTTGATTTTGAGAACGTCCAAGATCAAGAGCTTATCAAAGGTTATGACTTTAGAGACTTTGCGAACTGGACAGCCGAAAAATGGGGAGACCGTGGGCTTATGGTTATTGAACAAATGTTAGTAAGAGAAATCAACTTTAAAAGGGAGGCTATGCGATGTTTGAGAGTTTAAATGCGTCAGCAAACGACCTCTTAAAAGAAGTCGAAGCCAAAAAAGAAGCTGTTAAAAGTATATCCGAAAAAAAGGATTTTATCTCGAATAACTGGATAAAAGAGGGAGTCAAAAACGACACCATTACCGCTATCAATGAAAGAGGCGGGGCGGTTTGGTTGTCACCCGATGGCGACTTTTTATTTCGCCCTAATCAAAGCTCAAAGATCGTCAAGCTGGAGAAGGCAAAAGCTCAAACCCTGCTATCTAATTTTCTCAATCGTGGAGCTATCAGGTTATTAACTGGCACTAAAGAAGTAGACCCCGATATTTTCCCGAACGATTTATTATGTGCGATGGATAAATTTACACCATTCGCACAATCAGAGTTTTTGGAGATTGAGGGCTTAACGTATCGCACACCGTGGAGACCTACAAGCTACATGAGTACCACGCCTTCTGATAATATGCCCCCTGATATTCAAATGCTACTAGAGCGATTGACGAACCATAATCCGACCTATTATAAGTGGGTGATTAACTGGATGGCTGGATTTTTTCAGACTCGCAAACGCTCACAGTGCGCTTTAGTTCTCAAGGGAGATCAGGGAAGTGGTAAAGGGATTTTGTTTGAGCATATCATCACGCCTCTATTTGGTGAAGAGTATTGCATAGTCGTTGACGATGATCGTCTTCACTCGAACTTTAAAAACTGGATGAGTGGACAGCTATTTTATAATCTCAATGAAATCTCACACGACATCAAGACGCGCAAAGCAATCAAGAACTTTATCAAACAACTTGTTACCGATACCAAAGTGCAAGCAGAACAAAAATACAAGGACAGTGGAGCGATTGAAATTTTCGGTCAAGTTCTTATCACATCAAACGAACTGGCACCGCTGGAAGTTGAAACAAGCGACCGACGCTTCACGATTATTCAAACTGATAAGGCACTCAAAAAGGATGGTATCAATACGAACTCATTAGTCGAAAATATCAAGAGGGAGTTAATACTATTCGCTTCGTATCTTCAAGGCTATAAAGTGGACTGGACACTGTTTGATACTGCGCTAGATACGCCCGAAAAAAGAGCCGTAGTAAATGCGACGACCGACAAAGTAATCTTGTTGGGTAGTGCTATTAAGTCAAAAGATATTTCATTCTTTGCAGAACTCGAAGAAACGAATCTACACCTCTATAATCAAGTGTGTGACAATTTAGCCAAAGGTATGATAATCCAGTCTCATATCAAAACAATCTACCAAGATGTTTTTGGTGAAGAGGTTAAGCCCCGTTACTTACTCGATAAATTAAGGACGTTTGACGTTTCCATATTTGGACAAATACATCAATCGGGTAACAACAAATATTACAAAATTTCAGCGTAATAAAATACGTTAAAAATACCCTAAAATAGGGTAAACCCCTATAAATAGGACTTTGACGTGATACTAAAGGTGATACTAAATAAAACACTTAGTATCATAAGAAAAGAGAACCCCCTATTTTAGGGACTTTGGCGTGATACTAAAGGTGATACTAAACGTGATACTAAAGCATAAAAAAACTCTCAGAAAAAAAAGAATTTGAGAGCTTTAAATGTTTGGAAAATATCCTAAAAATCTTTGATCGTTTTCACTGATAAGGATATATAAATAAAACCAAAAACAAATGAAAGGATAGACAAAATGGGAAGATATAAAATAACCGATGCGATACTTCAAGAGATTGAGCTATATGCAGAAGATCAATACTCAATAGATGATATGTTTGACGAACTCAACCTATCTAAAAAGCTGAAACAAGATGAACGACTAATCCAAGCGTATGAACGGGGATTAATCAAACTTTTTATTTCGTCCGCTTCGTCCGATATGGAGGACAAAGAGATCATGGATGAGTTTGATATTACCGCCGAACAGTGCAAGACGTGGCATGAGCAATTCAGCACAGAAATACAACAAGCCAAAGACAAAATAGAAAAAGATAAAAGAGTCGCCACAAAACAATTTAGCGACCCACTTTTTAGCGGGATGCGTAATATTTTAAATCAGAATTACAAAGAGTCCGCCCCTATTTCTCAAAATGTTTTATGCGATGATATAGAAAAGATGGTGACAAAGGCACAAAAAGGAGATACAAGCGACCTTCTTACAATGCTAACAACAAATATTTTACAGCTTCAATTATTCAATGGGGTAGTTACGTCTAATCTTATGGGTGATGCGGGAAAGCAACTCAATAACTTTGAAATGCTTTCAAATATGCAGATCAAAGTCATGCAAGAGACACGCAAAAGTATCATGGCTATCAATGAGATCACCAATCCAAAACGAACTACCTTTATTAAGGAAGTTGCGCAACATAATCACCTTCATTCAAATTCTGAAAAAAAAGATGAGCAAGAGAACGAACTACAAAAAGTGATACCAAACAAAGACAGTGCGATAGATGCCGTCATCATGCCAGTGAAGGAGAGAGTCGTATGAATAAAAACAGTTATGAATTCAAGGAGATGCAACGAGAACGGATAAGGGCAACTAAACCGTGGTTAAAATCGACTGGAGCTAAAACTACCTACGGAAAAGAACGCTCCAAGATGAACGCTTTAAAAATGAGTCCAAGCCTTTATAATCTTATCAAAGAGCTAAATGAGATTACGAAGCATAACAGAGCAGTAAATCAAAAGGTATCAATATTATTGACGGGGTAATAAATTAATTGCTTATCTCATTTAAGATAATCATAAAATACATTTTTTGCTTGTTTATGAAAGGTGTATTTTTTGTTAAATGTTATACCGTCCTTATGGAAGTAAATAGATTGTTGATTTTTTAATCCGTTCAATAGTAAAATGAGACTATCAAGAGATTGGCGAATACGGTAGAAATACCGAGTCACTTTTTTGCTAATGTAGTTTTTAATGTAGTTTATTTTTATATACCGTCTTAAAGCGTCCTAAAATAGGTACTAGACGAGTCCTGCATGGACCATCACATTATTCCATGCATAACGCACTTCTATGTACTTTTATTCATTTCTAACCGATCCTCTGATACAACTTATTCCATGAAACTTAAGAGTCCAAAACATTTGCACAAATGAAAGACAAAGTTTCAGTGTGTCAGATCAATAATGATGTGCAGTGGTTTGATGATGAGGAGCATGACGTCGCCAAATATCTAAATCAGGAATATTACCATTTTATACAAAAAGAGTAGTGCGTATACGCCCTAGCTCTATTTTATGTCATCTTTTATTTCAGTATTTTCAATGATAAGGTATGGTTTTCCATTCCATAAATGCAACTGCTGCAACAGCGGCAGCGATTGAAGAGACGCTTCCCCATATGAGAGAGATTTGTTTATTTTTGATGACTTGCAAAGCTGGATAGATAAAAAACGCTAGGAGTAAAAAAGCGAGTTCTTGGAAGCCATTTGTATGTCGTATTACTAAATCAACCCATGGTAAAAAAATACTGATGATTGCAATAAGGCTGGCGATGAGGATTGCTTTTCCGCCTATGTTGGTGTTGGACCAGGAAAATTCCATAGAATATTCCTTGTGTTATTTCACTGTCAGAAGCATGAATTATGCCTAAAGGGCTAAAAATTGATAATATCATTGTCGTTTAGAACTCGACCTCCGTTGTGCAGGAGGTTCATGGTTTTTAGTTCGTGGATGATTGTGGGGGCGAAGAGGGTTTTAAGGTGCATGGCGTAGATTGCAAAATCGTTGCGTTTGCACTGTTTTAGTTCACTTTCTAACAATGCAGGAGTGAGGTGTTTGCTGTCATGTGCTAGTTTGTCAAAGCTAGAAGGAAAGGATACTTCGGTGACGAGGGTATGAATGTGTGAATTTTGGTCTAAGAGTTCCCATACTCTTGGGCATTTATAGGTATCGGCGGTGAAGAGTATCCCAGCATCGTTTTTTTCGATGAGGTAGCCACAACTGCCATCGGTGTGATTGGTTTTAAATGGGGTGAGGGTGACGTCATCAATGGGATATTTATGATCTAGCTGGATTTCGATAAGTTCAATGGTTTTTTCGGTGTGCCCAATGAGGTTTATCTCTTCAAAATTTGGCCAAACACGATGATTGAAAATAAACTGGCGTAAATCATCAAGCGTCTCTTTTAACGCATAGATTTTGAGCGAAATTGATTTTTGGGTAACGAAGAGATCGGCAAGAAACGGAATATCAATAATGTGATCAAGATGGGAATGGGTCAAAAAAATGTGTTCAATCGTGAAAACATCGTCACCAAATGCATTGATCAAGTTTCCGGCATCGATAACGCAATGTTTTGAGACACGCAGGCATGTTGTTCCCTGACTGGGAGTTCGCGTTCCGCTAGTTCCTAAAAATTCGATATACTTCATGATATCCCGTTCGCAATTTTGTGATGGAGTGATTATAGTATAACGAATATTAATAGAGGTTTTGGCAATTAAAAAAGTATTGAAAACAGTTTTTCCATCTTCATAAGTCACTTGGATGATGATTTTGTAACGCTCACAAATTGTGGAAACGATGTGTAAACCGATTCCGCTTCCCTTTGGTACTCGAGTTCGGTTTGATTCATCATCATTACGATTTCTTTTTGTATATTAGCGTTGATTTGCTTATCTATTGCATTGGCCACTGGGTAAAAAGATCGACTCTGTGGTGATTGCTTTGTTCAATAGATAATCGTCTTCGAGGAGAAACTTTTTCATATAAACTCTTTATTTGTAAGCAATTGGGATAATTCTACCATGAAGTGAACAAAATACATACACTACTTTGAAAATAAATATGTTATTCTTGCCATAACTTTTTAGACAAAGGGATGTAATGTCACTCAAAGTTGTCCTCTCTCATAAAACGCATTACGCTTTTGATAAGTCTATTAATCTTTCCCCGCATGTGATTCGTTTACGTCCCGCAGCGCATAGCCGTACCCCTATAGAAGCATATTCGCTGAAGATCAAGCCGGATACTCATTTTATAAACTGGCAGCAAGACCCATTTGGCAACTATTTGGCTCGGATTGTTTTTCCTGAAAAAATGACGGAGCTTGAGATCAATGTTGAAATACTCGCAGAACTGGTGAGCATCAACCCATTTGACTTTTTTGTAGAGGACTACGCGACCAACTTCCCCTTTAAATATAAAAAAGAACTCAAAAAAGAGTTGTCAGCGTATCTCAAAGTAACATCAAAAGGTAAGCTTCTCAAAGAGTTTGTCAAAGAGATTGACATTCAGACGCCACGAACAATCAATGATTTTTTAGTAGAACTGAATATTAAGCTCAACCAATATCTCAATTACACTGTCCGAATGGAGCCTGGAGTTCAGACATGCGAAGTGACGCTAGGAAAACGATTGGGCTCTTGCCGTGATTTTGCATGGTTGTTTGTCCAAGTATTTCGTTATCTGGGGCTAGCGGCACGTTTTGTCTCTGGCTATCTCGTACAGCTCAAATCGGATATTAAATCACTTGATGGTCCTAGCGGCCCTGAGGAAGATTTTACCGACTTACACGCATGGACGGAGGTGTATATCCCGGGTGCTGGATGGATCGGATTGGATTCCACAAGCGGATTGTTCGCAGGGGAGGGGCATATCCCTTTAGCATGTACTCCTAACCCTGAGAGCGCGGCACCTGTTGAGGGTGGTATGGATAAGTGTGAAGTGGAGTTTACATTTTCCAACACCGTAACGCGTGTGTTCGAATCACCGCGTGTGACGAAACCGTATCGCGTAGATCAATGGGAAGCGATTAAAACGCTGGGCTTTGAAGTGGATAAGGAACTCGTCGCCAACGACGTACGTATGAGTATGGGCGGGGAACCGACGTTTGTCTCCATCGACGACCAAGAGTCCCCGCAATGGAATACCGATGCAGATGGTCCACACAAACGAGAATTGGCAAATGTTCTATCTCGCCGATTGCTCAATACATTTGGATATGGCGGGATGCTGCACCATGCACAAGGCAAATGGTATCCAGGCGAACCGCTGCCACGATGGATGAGCACAATTTTTTGGCGAAAAGACGGCAAGCAGATGTGGAAAAATCATGATTTATTGGCGAGTTTAGATAAAACATATGACTTTGCCGCAGAAGATGCCAAAAAATTTCTCGCACGCTTGAGTGTTAATTTAGGGGTTAACGATCAGCATATTTTGGATGCGTACAATGATCCGTTGGTGGCGTTATTACAAGAGGCACAGTTACCTATCGACATCGATCCGCTCAAAGTCAATCTCAAAGATTCATGGGAGCGCAAAGCCTTGGCGGAGAGTTTGTCAAAAGGGCTCAATGCTCCGTGCGGCTTTGTACTCCCTCTGAATTCAGACTCGCAACACTGGGTAACATGTGAGTGGAAATTTAGACGAGGGCATCTATTTTTGATGCCGGGAACTTCTCCTGTAGGGTTGCGTTTACCGTTGGATGCACTCATTGATAAGCCGCTGTATGAATTGGAGCAAGGATTTGATAATGATGTGTTTGCACCGTTACCGCAGTTGGGCGAGTATCACACTGCAATAACGGCACGTGCAGCTAAAAGTATTAAAAAAACAAAGAAAAAAGAAGATCATGAAGTATTTGTACGTACGGCAATTTCTGCTGAGGTACGGGAAGGCAAACTCTTTTTATTCCTCCCTCCGTTAAAACGTACCGATGCGTTTTTGGATTTGGTCGCATCGATTGAGACGACTGCGGAAGAATTAAAAATTCCTGTTATGATCGAGGGGTATGAGCCGCCGCATGATCTGCGCATTGAAAAAATGAGGGTTACTCCCGATCCTGGCGTCATCGAAGTTAATATTCATCCAACTAGCAGTTGGGAAGAACTCACCGAAGTCATCAGCACATTGTATCAGGAAGCGCACTTCTCACGTTTGGGGACTGAAAAGTTTATGCAAGACGGTAAGCATACGGGAACCGGTGGCGGTAATCATGTCACCATAGGCGGTATGATCCCAAGCGACAGTCCATTGCTTCGCAGCCCCGATTTGTTGCGCAGTTTGATCACTTTTTGGCAGCACCATCCGGGGCTTTCGTATCTTTTCTCGGGGTCGTTTATCGGACCCACTTCTCAAGCACCGCGTGTGGATGAGGGGCGGGCTGAAAATCTGTATGAGCTCGAAATCGCGTTTTCCCAAATCCCTCAAGGGCAAGAGGTCCCTTTTTGGCTTACTGACCGACTGTTCCGTCACATGCTAACGGATATTACCGGAAATACCCATCGTAGTGAGTTTTGTATCGATAAACTTTATTCGCCCGACTCTTCGACGGGACGATTGGGGATTTTAGAACTGCGTGGCTTTGATATGCCTCCGCATCAAGAAATGTCGTTGATGCAGATGTTGTTGGTGCGTACGCTCGTATCACTTTTTTGGCGCAAACCGTACAAACACAAGCTCGTACGCTGGGGGACGCAGCTGCACGATAAATTTTTGATCGAGCACTATGTGCGTGAGGATATTCGCGATATCGTAGAGTTTTTACGCGCTGAGGGTTATGCGTTTGAGCTGGATTGGTTTGATCCGTTCTTTGAATTCCGCTTTCCTTTATATGGTATGAATATGATTGAGGGAATTTCATGCGAACTACGTGCAGGCATAGAGCCATGGCACGTTTTGGGCGAGGAATCAAGTTCTCAAGGAACTGCCCGCTATGTGGACTCATCGTTGGAGCGGGTGCAGGTCAAAGTGTCCAATTTTGTCAATGAGCGATATGTATTGACGTGTAATGGTGTAAAAGTGCCGTTGGTTTCCACAGGCGTGGAGGGAGAATATGTGGCAGGGGTGCGATACCGTGCGTGGCAGCCATGGTCCGCACTGCATCCAACTATCGGCGTGGACACTCCTTTGGTTTTTGATATCGTGGATAAGTGGAATCGCCGTTCATTGGGCGGATTTACTTATCATGTATCTCATCCGGGAGGAAGATCATATGATACGTTCCCGGTCAATTCTCTCGAAGCGCAGTCGCGTCGCTTTAGCCGTTATACGGCATTTGGGCATTCACAAGGTGAGCTCGAAGAAGTACACGCACCGATCAAGGCGCAAGGTAGAGAAGAAGGGATGTCTTCATCGCAAGTTATTGCCAATGCTCCTAAAAAGAAAACATTTTCGTATCAAGAGCTACCGGGAAGTTTAGAATATCCTCTGACGCTGGATTTACGCCGTAAATGGAGCCCAATAGGAATGAAAGAGTGAAAAGAAACGTATGATTTTTAAAAACTACACCGCATCCTCGTATGATGAGATGTTTAATGAAGACGGGAGCACGCGGGAACATTGGAAAGCTCTATCTCAAAATTTAGAAACGCTCGGTCTTCAACAGCTTAATATTAAACAAAAAGAGATTGACTGGAGACTTGAGGACAATGGTGTCACGTACAATGTCTATGATGATCCAAATGGCATAAGCAGACCATGGCACCTTGATCCCATTCCTCTCTTATTAGAGAGCAGTGATTGGGAACGAATAGAAGCAGGAATACAACAGCGCGCAAAATTACTTAATCTCCTATTCAAAGACATTTACGGAGAGCAAAGAGTTCTCAAAC
>JAQTOQ010000046.1 GCA_028713245.1 Sulfuricurvum sp.
TCATTACGAAAGAGGACATTATCCCGCAAAACGTTGTTAAACCAATTTTTAAAATTGCCCCGGTTATAACAGCAGCGACTGCATTTATGGCAGCTGCCGCGATCCCGTTTTTGCCTGAGTTTACGGCTTTTGGATACACGGTACACCCTATCGTAGCTGACATCAATGTAGGTATCTTGTATGTAATGGCGGTAATGGCAATTGGATTGTATGGTCCATTGTTAGGCGGTATGGCATCGGCGAATAAGTGGTCGTTGCTTTCTGCTGCGCGTAGTGCAGCAGTGTTCATTTCGTATGAAGTTATCACAGGGCTTGCATTGCTAGCCCCTTTGATGATGGTTGGATCATTGTCTTTAATTGATATCAACAATTATCAAAAAGGTGGCTTTTGCGACTGGTTAGCATGGTCACAGCCGGTTGCTTTCATTTTATTTTGGATTGCTGCTTTTGCAGAAACAGGGCGTACTCCGTTTCATCTTGTAGCAAATGATCATGAAATCGTTGATGGTTTTGGTACGGAGTACTCTGGCATGAGATGGGGTCTATTCTTTATCGGTGAATATGCCAACATGTTCTTTATTTCGTTTGTTATGGCAATCATATTTTTGGGCGGTTATGGCGATGGTTCGATTGCAGGAGCGTTTCAATTACTTATGAAAGTAGCATTCTTTTTCTTCTTTTTCTTATGGACAAGAGCAGCATGGCCAGATGTTCGACCTGATCAGTTGATGTGGTTATGCTGGAAAGTATTGATGCCAATAGCCGTGTTGAACGTTGTTGTTACAGGTGTTGTTATTTTGATTAAATCTCAAGGGGGCATGTAATGCATGTAGAGCCGTTTACAAATCGTAACGTAAGTGAGCAAAGTGCTTATTACTATGTCGATATTGAAGAGTATCCGGTTACAGGATGGGATAAGTTTAAGCAAGTTGTAAAGCGTTCACTAAAAGGTGAGCTTTTTGTAGGATTATGGATCGTTATGCGTGAAATGATCAAATTTGACATCCATACCGTGAAATACCCAATGGAAAAGCTTCCGATCGGCCCACGTTATCGTGCCGTCCACAAACTATTACGTTTGTGGGAATCTGGAGTTGAACGTTGTATCGGATGCGGATTGTGTGAAAAAATCTGTATTTCTGATTGTATTCGTATGGATACGCGTATTGATGAAAACAGCCGTAAAGAAGTCACCGAGTACAGCATTAATCTTGGACGTTGTATTTTCTGCGGATATTGTGCAGAAGTATGTCCGGAACTGGCTATCGTACATGGTGAACGTTATGAAAATGCATCAGAACAACGTGCTCACTTTGTAATCAAAGACGATATGCTCACTCCTCTTGATTTATTAACATCAGGACAGCAAAAAGAGTATCCTGGTTTTGGTTCGATTACCCCACATGAGGACGAGCGTGTTACTAAAACACCGCTTGCCTATTAAGGAGATATGAATGTTTGAAGCAATTGCTTTTTATCTGTTTGCAGCATTAACGATAGGTATGTTTACCATTACTGTTATGACTTCACAAGCATTGTATGCACTAACGGCGATGGCTGCGGGGATGATTTTTATCTCAGCTTTCTTCTTTATGCTCGGTGCTGATTTTCTTGGAGTCGTTCAAATCATCGTTTATACGGGAGCTGTTATGGCTTTGTATGCCTTTGGTATGATGTTTTTTGATACGACACGTACGCTGGTTGAAAAACGGAATAATCCGCGGATTATTTTTATATTGGGTGTAATGGCTGCAGCCTTGATCGTTTTTATTTTGGTTTCACCAATTATTTCAACTCATTTGGAAGCACGTTATCCGATTGAAGCCGCTTTTGGAAATTCTCAAGCTATCGGTATGATTTTATTTACCAAGTTTTTAGTTCCATTTGAACTTTCAGCGGTTATGTTGTTAGTTGCAATGATCGCTGGTATCGTGTTGGCAGGTAAGAAAATGGATAAATCATTGACATTGATGGCGGAAGAAGAGATTGCACTAATGAGCGCAACTCAAGCTCCTAAAGATACAGAAGAAGGAGCCCACTAATGGAAATTACATTAGCTCACTACCTAGTACTCTCAGGCGTGCTGTTTGCGATTGGTCTAATCGGGGTAATGCGTCGTAAAAACTTGCTGATGCTCTTTTTCGCGACAGAAATATTACTCAATGCGACCAATATCGGCTTTGCCGCGATTGCGCACTTTCACAATGACTTAACGGGACAGATGTTCGCCTTCTTTATTATTGCTATTGCTGCATCTGAAGTTGCCGTTGGACTTGGGTTATTGATTGTATGGTACAAGCGTACTGGCAAGATCGACCTAGATATTATGACATCGATGCGAGGGTAAACAATGGAAATCTATTTATACATCGCACTTTTTGCGCCGCTTGCAGGTTCCCTGTTTTCTGCACTTTTTGGTGCTTCTCCAAAGACGAGCGTAACCGGAATCGTTGCCTCTGGATTATTATTCATTTCATTCGTGAGCAGTGCAATACTCCTCGATTACGTGATGATGGGGCATACCGTTCATGTTGAGATGATGACGTGGATTGCCGCTGGGGATCTTTACATTCCATTTGGATTTGTAGTGGATCAAGTCAGTGTTGTTATGATGATGGTGGTTAGCATTGTTTCTACTATTGTTCATATCTACTCTATTGGTTATATGGATCATGATAAAGGATTTAACCGCTTTTTCTCATATCTATCCGCTTTCGTTTTTTCGATGATGATACTTGTTATGAGTGATAACTTCTTAGGGCTGTTTATTGGCTGGGAGGGTGTAGGGCTGTGCTCATGGTTATTGATCGGTTTTTGGTATCATAAAGAATCGGCAACGTGGGCTGCAAACGAAGCATTTATTATGAATCGTATTGCTGACTTGTCAATGCTGGTGGGAATTTTCATGATTTATTGGAATATCGGCTCACTACAGTATGATGTCGTTTTTGCTGAAATTTCAAATCTTCCTATGCCTATTATTACATGGATCGGGATTTTCCTCTTTGTTGGGGCAATGGGTAAATCAGCACAGTTCCCATTACATACCTGGCTTGCAGATGCAATGGAAGGCCCTACTCCTGTATCGGCATTGATTCACGCAGCGACCATGGTAACAGCAGGTGTCTATTTGGTTGTACGTGCAAATCCTATTTATGGTTTAATTCCAGAGGTTGGTACCGCAATCGCTTCATTGGGTGCATTCGTCGCGATGTTCGCGGCGACAATGGCATTGGTAAATCGTGATATGAAACGTATTGTTGCCTATTCTACGTTGTCACAGTTGGGATATATGTTCGTAGCTGCCGGTTTAGGCGCATACTGGGTAGCATTGTTTCACCTTATGGCACATGCGTTTTTTAAAGCATTGTTGTTCCTGGGCGCGGGTAATGTTATGCACGCAATGCACGATGAACTTGATCCGTTCAAAATGGGCGGATTGAAAAAATCAATGAAGTTCACATGGATTCTCATGACGTTAGCGTCTGTGGCCCTTGCAGGAATTTACCCATTGGCTGGATTCTTCTCAAAAGACTTGATCTTAGAAGTTGCATTTGTTGAGCAACACTATGTTCTCTACACAGTATTATTATTAACAGCTGGTTTGACGGCATTTTATTCATTCCGTCTTGTGGCGTTGATTTTCCATGGTAATGAGCGACATTTAAAATATGGTATTCATCCTCATGAAGCCTATACGTTTATGTTGTATGCTATGGCACCTTTAGCTGTATTGGCGGTTATTGCGGGTATGGTATTTAAAACACCATACTATCAAATGGTCACACATATGTTACCGGCTATTGAATATCACATTCATAACCATACGACATTCTGGATTATGACAATCGGTACGCAATTGTTTGTTATTACGGCGATTGCTTATGCGTATAAAAAATATGCTAAAGCAGTCAAAGTGGATACAAAAGTGGAATCAGGCTTTTTCTATCAATTGCTTTACAATCAGTATTACATTCCTAAAATCTATGATGAGTTATTTACGAAGCCATATCGCGAGCTCTCAAAAGTAGCATGGAAACAAATTGATCTTAAAATCGTTGATGCAACGGTGGATGGAATCGCGAATGTCATCTATCGTATGGGTGAAAAAACACATACCATGCAAAATGGTAATCTCTCAAGCATGTTACGCTGGATGGTTATCGGTTTAGTGGTTTTATTGGTACTAGCTATCGCATTTACTGTTGGATACAACGCAGTAACTATGCGGGCGATGTAAGGAGCTGTTGATGCAAGAACACATTTTATCGATCTTAATTTTCTTCCCGGCATTGGCAGCAATGCTCGGATTTATTGTTCACAAAGACAGCGCACGAGCCTTTGGTGTCACGGTCGCTGCTATTGAATTTTTTCTCTCTCTTTGGTTATGGCATTTGTATGACCCTATGACATCGGGGATGCAGTTTATGGAAAAAGCGCCGCTTGTTGCGGCATTTGGTATCAATTACCTAGTAGGTATTGATGGTATTTCTCTGTTTATCATAATTTTGGCTACGTTTTTTACGATGATTGGTATCGCATCACTTACGGAAACGCGTCGCGTTAAAGACCTTATTGTCACGTTGCTCTTTTTAGAGATGACGATGGTGGGTGTATTTTCGGCATTGGATGCGATTGTTTTCTATGTTTTCTGGGAATTATCTTTGATACCAATGTTATACATTATTGGTGCATGGGGCGGACCGCTTCGTATTTATGCATCGGTCAAGTTTTTCTTGTACACCTTTACAGGTTCATTGGTGATGTTGGTAGGTATGCTATTTATGGCTTATTTTTACTTTCAAGCAACAGGGCAATGGAGCTTCTCGTTATTAGAGTGGTATCGTTTAATCTTGCCTCTTAATTTCCAACTATGGTTATTCGCAGCTTTCTTTCTTGGATTTGCGATCAAAGTGCCGATGTTTCCATTTCATACTTGGTTACCGTATGCACACGGTCAGGCACCGACAATTGGTTCGGTTATCCTTGCGGCTATCTTGCTAAAAATGGGAACTTACGCGTTTGTCCGTTTTTCATTGCCACTGTTTCCAGATGCTGCTGTTTACTTTATGTTTCCGATTGCGTCTTTGGCAATTATAATGATTGTCTACACTGCAATGGTGGCATATGCGCAAGAAGACATTAAACAAGTGGTTGCATACAGTTCAGTATCGCATATGGGTGTTATTGTTCTTGGTACTTTTGCTCTTAATGTTGAGGGTATCAGCGGATCTATTTTCCTGATGATCGCACACGGGGTCGTATCAGGTGCATTGTTCTTGCTTGTTGGGGTTGTCTATGATCGCCGTCATACAAAACTGATGTCTGAGTTTGGTGGTCTGGCTTCTGTTATGCCACGTTATGCAACTATCTTTGGGATTATGATGATGGCATCCGTTGGTTTACCATTGACGATCAATTTCGTGGGTGAATTTTTGAGTCTTCTAGGTTTTTACAAGCAGTCACATGGGTTTACATTGGTTGCGGGAACCGCGATTATCGTAGGTGCTATTTATATGCTTACTGCCTATAAAAAAATGTTTTTTGGAACCGTTACCAAAGAAGAAAACAAATATCTTAAAGATGTGAATAAAACAGAGTTGTTAGCATTGATACCGTTGGTGGTAATCACGGTTTGGCTGGGTGTATATCCAAAACCGATTTTAGAGCCAATAAGCAAAAGTGTTGAATCGATCGTTCAGCTGATGCACGATAAAGCACAAACACCAGAAGCGCAAAAGCGTATCCCGAATCTTGGCAATCCAGAAGTCAAGAATTCACAACAGGAGACACACTAATGTTAGAACCACTTCATGTTTCTTTAGCGTCACTTAACATTGTAACACTGGCTCCGATGCTCATCGCAATCGTGGGGGCATTGAGTATTTTATGTATTGATATGATCAAAGGAGGACTGCATAAGTCTTTCTACGTCATGGTGAGTTTACTTTTCTTGTTACTGGATTTAGGTACTGTAATTGATTTCGGAAATATTTTTCTGAAAAATGGTCCTGTATTGGGAATGTTTGACATGGTGCTCGTTGATGGACTTGCTATTATGGGTCAAATTATTATTGTTGCGGGATCTATGCTCTTTATTGCATTGGCATTAACGTCTAAGCGTTTTCACGAGTACAACAATCCAGAATATTTTTCTCTATTCTTGTTCATGATTGCAGGCTTCCAGTTTATGGTAGCTACGGATAATTTGATCATGGTTTTTGTGGGACTTGAGACAGCATCATTGGCATTGTATGCGTTGATCGCATTGCACAACCGATCAAAATCATTTGAGGCAGCGGTCAAGTATTTCACTATGGGTGCATTGGCAGCTGGCTTTTTCGCCTTTGGCTCTATGATTTTGTATGCTATTACAGGCGCTATTGAAATCAATCAGATTGCCTCAATATTGGCTGCGGATCATTATGCAAATATTGGGTATGTCCTTGTGGCGGTCTCTTTCCTTCTTGCGGCCTTTGGCTTTAAACTCTCAATGGTTCCTTTTCATACATGGACACCGGATGTTTATGAGGGATCTACGGCAGCATTAGCAGGGTACATGTCCATTGTCCCTAAGATCGCAGGATTCATCGTCGCTATGCGTTTGTTTGAATTTTTAGTTCACAGTGGTGTTGTCTGGCTACAGGTGATTTTGTATGTAGCCGTAGTTGTTACAATGACGGCATCCAATATTTGGGCGATGGTACAGACAGATGTCAAACGTATGTTGGCATACAGCTCAATTTCACATGCCGGTTTTGTAATGGCCGCTATTTTGATTGGAACTACCCAATCTAATACAGCTCTTTTTTTGTATTGGGCACTGCTTAGCTTTACGAATCTTGGTGCGTTTACGATGTTATGGGTTAGCCGTCAGAAGAATCTTCTACCAGGGCAGAGTTCGGATCATCCTTTTGAAAAATTCTCTGGTTTGATTAAAACAATGCCAATGGCTGCGATTATGATGGGCTTGTTTATGCTATCGCTTGCGGGTATACCGCCATTTGGATTATTTTGGGGTAAGATATACATTATCGCTTCTGCTGTAAGCGGTGGGTATACGGTACTTGCTCTCATTATGGCATTAAATTCAGCGCTTGCTGCGTATTATTATCTTAAGTTGATTGTTTTTATGTTTATGAAAGAGCCTATTACAGAGTATGGGAAGCATTATCTTACCAATGCGTCTCTTTCGTTAAAAACTATTATAGGAATTGCTGCAATTGGAACTATTTTCGCAGTAGTGGCAGTTAATCCTCTCTTAAAAGTGATTACATTATTCGTGTATAATAGCGGTTACTAAGTTTAAAATATTAGGGGGAAGCTTGAAGCACTGGTTACTACTTTCCCTATGGCTCCCTTTGTCTGCCTTGGACCTTTCGATTCAAAGCGGCAAGGAAGGAAGCAAGCCCTACAGTATACTGCACATAAGAGATACAAGCTCCTTTGTATGTCAAGAAAATCGTAATGATTTTGATGAAATTATACGTATAGAATGCCCCATCCAAAAAGCATCTTCTACCTCTTTTCCTCCTATAAATAACACCCATTTTACGGTTCAATATCAAAAAACAAATTCGGGGTATACAATAGTAATCACACCTAAAACAAAAATAGCGCTGTATTCGGATGGCTTTGATTTACGTAAAGATCCGCAAATGTACGTTTCTACTGAAAAACCAACAAAACATTGGAGTATGATAGGATATAGTGGGAAAATACCAATGCTTGAAGTGCAAAATGAAAATCCAAATGCGCTGAATCTTCCTATACGTAGTGCAAAAGAAACCTATCCCTATGTAGGCGGATTGGATTTAAAAGGTAATCCTATCGCGATGAAACGTGTCCAAGATGTGACCGATTATATGGAATTAAAAAAAGCGTATAAAAATGAAGATTATTCAAAAACATTATCCCTGGCAAAAAAAACATTGGAAAAATATCCTAACACAATTTTTAAAAATGAGTTACTTTTATACCAAATTCGGGCGTTACATTTTATGGGCGATAATGAACAACTTTTACCACTATCAAAACAATTCATACGTCAATATTCAAACGATTCAGGGATTGCAGAAGTCCTCGCTTATGCAGGAGATTCTTATGCAAAGATAGGGCAAGGTGCTGATTCGGAATATTTTTTTAATCGTCTATTTACTGAACATGAGAACAGTCCGTTTGCGACAGAGGGGATGTTCTTAAAAGCGCAGCAATTAGAAGGATCAGGAAAACCAAAATCTGCAGCAGCTTATTATAAAATAGTACTTCAGAAGACTAAAGATATTGAATTAGCATCATCTGCTGCATTTAAGCTCGCAAATATGAAGATTGCATTTGGACACTTGGATGAGGCAAAAGAGTATGTGGAAAAAATAGTACGTGCAAATCCAAATTATTTCTCCAAAATGCGTAAGCAATCAGAAATAATGATCAATACATATGCAGAAAATAAGGATCAAAAAACAGCAGCTAAAATCACACTGTGTTTGATG
The DNA here is from genome assembly GCA_028713245.1 of Sulfuricurvum sp. Taxonomy (GTDB): domain Bacteria; phylum Campylobacterota; class Campylobacteria; order Campylobacterales; family Sulfurimonadaceae; genus Sulfuricurvum. The sequence goes on from JAQTOQ010000046.1 coordinate 8,493, forward strand.
GACAAAAGTATCAAAAAGTCGGATGAACATCAGCAATTGCTCAAAAATCTTGGATTATTGTATGCGTCTGCAGGAGAAAAAGATAAAGCATTAAAGCGTTTTGATGAATATCTTAAAATGTATCCATATGGTGCAGGATATGAAGAGGTTAAGCGCGCCAAAGATGGACTGTTTTTTGAAAAAACAGAACCAAAAGGGGAAGCCGGCATAAAAAAATACAATGATTTGATTGATCACTATGGAAATGATCCGGTAGGTCAAAAGGCATTGTACAAAAAAGCGCAGCTTTTATTGAAAGAAGAAAAATACCAAGAGGTTCTAGCCATAGAGAATGATTTATATCGCTTGAACAGTAAAGAGTTCCCCGAGGCAAGTGGGATTATTGGGAAAAGTGCGATCGCATTGACCAAGAAAAAGTTGGAAGCGTTACAATGCTCTGAAGCGATGACGTTGCACAAAATGTATCGTATCAAGCTAGAGCCACAATGGGACGGATTAACGTTTGACTGTGCCCTTCGAATGGGTAATTTTCCAGTAGCCAAAAAGATTGCCACACCGCATCTCAAAGCCTCTACAATTGCAGAGCGAGAATTATGGCTTACTCGTATGACAAAAGTTTATTTTGAGTTGGGTGAATATAAAGAAGCGTTACGCTCAGGCAAAGAAGCTGTGGCACTGCTGGAAGCACAAAAAAATCCCAAGCTTAGTGATGTCTATCGAACTCTTTTTGATACCGCACAGCGCATGGGTGATGATGTTCGTATGATTGAGTATATCAAAGGGTGTGAGAGCACATTTGGTACTGATTTTAAAGATATCGAACGTTACACACAAATGGTAAGTGTCGGTTTGAGACAAAAAGATGATCTGCTTGTTCAAAACTATGCTAATCGTGTCATGACGTTACAAAATCGGACGAAAACTTATACACAATCTCCATTCATTGAATTTACCTTTGCTCAATCCTTGATGAATCAAGAAAAAAATAATGATGCCCTGAAGATACTTGAAAGCCTAACTCCTCGAAAATTAAATACACAACAGCGTTCTCGTCAGCAGTATCTGATAGGTTCATTAGCAATGAAGTTAGATAAAACAGCCCAAGCAAAAGCAGCGTTTAGTGCAAGTATTAAAATAGATGCAAAATCGGCTTGGGGTAAGCTCGCGAAGGATGCCCTGAGGCTACTGTAAAAGTGCTTGTCCAATGGAAGTGAGTTCGTTAACCCTTGCATTAGCCGTGAGGCTGAATTGATGAGTGTTAAACGTTAGCTGACGTTTTGCAAGTTGTGAGGTATGCGTTGAGATGAGTTGAACCAATTCTTCTTTTGAACATTTTCCGTCGAGATAATCCAGTGTCTCAATCATGCCAATCGCCTTCATACTGTTAGGAATGCGTCCATAAAGCTGTTCGCACAGCGCCACTTCATCAATCAATCCAGCTTCTATCATTAGCTGCGTACGTAGGTTTATACGTTCACGTAAAACAGTACGATCAATATCGATATTGAGTATAGGGCACTCTTTGATAATTGGCACTGGAGGATGCAACCTAAACCACCGAGAGGGCGGCATTTTGGTTTGTAGGTACAGATGAAGCATTTTTTCAATGCGATAGCTATCGGTAGTGGTAATATTGGCCATAGTAAGTGGATCAACGGCAGATAACAGACGATGGACTTCTTGTATGCCCTTCAATAGATGGGAGGACTCTTCTCGGACTGTATCGGAAATAGTGGGTATTTCAGACAGTCCATCAAGCATACTTTTGAGATAAAAACTGCTTCCACCCACGATGATCAAATTTTTATGCTGCTCTTGCGCATAGGCACATGCACGATGATATTCGTCGATAAAAGTAAAAACACTGGCGGTTTCGTCAGGGCGAAGAATATTGATACCAAAGTGTTTGACAAGGTTAAGATCGTCTTTGGAGGGCTTAGCAGACGCAATATCAATATCAGTGTAGATGGAGAGCGAATCGATAGATAGGATCACGGCATTATGTGATAGTGCCAAATTTAAGGCAAGATTACTTTTCCCTGAAGCGGTAGACCCGATGATTGCTAAGTGTTTCATGTGCGACATTATACCCTGAAGCCCTAAAGGAGGCTTTGCACGGTACAAGAACCTCTTTAGGAGGTACCCTGATGGCCACATGAAGAGGTACCCCAAAGAGAAATTACGCTAAAATAGAAACATAATTAAAAATGAATAAGGAAGCCAGTGCAACGCCTTGCAAAACGACTCCGTGATTTTAATGAACTCGTTATGTTTCAACATTCGGTCTTTTCACTCCCTTTTATATTTAGTGCAATGATCGTAGCTTCACAAGGCTGGTTCGGCTTTAAGCTGCTGTTGCTAGGAGGTTTGGCTGCTGTTAGTGCACGTAATGCAGCGATGGGCTTCAATCGTTATGTTGATCGAACCTATGACGTTATTAATCCGCGAACAGCAGGAAGGCCTAGTGTTGATGGACGGCTTAGTGCAGTGTCGATTGCAATTTTTACGATGGTTAATGCGCTTGTTTTTATGGGAGTGTCGTATCTCATAAATGATTTGGCGTTTTATGTGAGCGTGCCTGTATTGATGGTGCTGCTAAGTTATTCCTATTTCAAACGTTTTAGTTCGATGGCGCATATCGTTTTAGGGGTATCGCTGGGGCTTGCTCCTATTGCCGGTGCCATCGCGGTGAGTGCAACGGTACCTTTATGGTCGATTTACCTCTCGATTGGGGTCGTATTTTGGGTGGCAGGATTTGATTTGCTGTATTCGCTTCAGGATATGGAGTTTGATCGCAATCGTGGTCTGCACTCTATTCCTTCAAAATATGGAAGTACTGTTACTCTACGGTTATCACTCTTTTTTCATACGCTTACGATCTTTTTTTGGAGTCTCTTTGTAGTCGAAGCTGGCTTGGGAATAGCGGCTTATTGCGGCGTTGCTTTTTCAATAATTATGTTAGGGTATGAACATTACTTAGTTCGTTTGGATTTTACAAAAATAGATAGGGCATTTTTTACCATCAATGGCTATTTGGGCTTCGTTTTTTTTGGATGTATAATTTTGGATAAGGTGTTGAGATGAGCGCAGTGCATTTGGTTGAAGCTGTTTTGGAGATTGAGTTTGATAAGGTAGAGGCTAATGCTATCGAATTTGAGCGGGAATATGAAGTCTTGGGTGAGGGTGATGATGATGCGATAGGACAGTGGCTACGTGTGGCTAAAGCCAAAGGTGAGACGAGTGACAGTGATCCTGTCGTACTGCATCTCATCGTAGAGCTTTATCGCAAGCTAGATCGTTTGGAACAAATTGTGACGAACAGCATGCCAAGCCACCATCCTTTGCAGTATAGTGGGATGGTTAGTCACATTGGGTTTGAGCATTTTGAAATCAGTGAGCCATTATTGAAGGAAGGTGCCCGTTATTACGGACGTATCATATTGCCGCTGCAAAACCGAAGAGTAGTCCCCCTGTATTTTGAAGCACTCAGTCCAAGGTTAGCTAAAATGACACAAATTCACCCAAGCGATGAGAAAGAGTGGGATTCTTATATGATGAGTAGAGAACGCAAGAAGATACGTCAGCTGAAGGGAAATGAATAAAGATGGGAATTGAATTTATCGTCATTGCACTTGCCGTTATGATTCTGGGATTGATATATTATTCAGTTACGAGAGACAATGAAGTGAATATAAAGCTACGTGCGATTGCCCATGCCGTAGAAGACCTGCATCGTGAGGTGTATAAATTGGATAAGCGGGTAACGCAAGAGCTGGAGATTATCACCTCTTTACAAGAGTCGCTCCCAGAAACAGCACGCATTACTAACGCCAAGGTTGATCAGAATATGAGCGAAATATCGGTTCCGATTATGGATGCATTGGTGCATATCGAGGGGACATTTACGGCCTATAAAGAAAAAACAGAAAATCGTTTGCACTATTTAGAGGAGCGGATACGAAATCTATCACTACCTACCTCGATTAGCGGCATGGACGATGAAAAAGTAATCAGCCGATACAATCAGGGGATGGAAGTGGATCTGATAGCCAAAGAGCTACGCCTTTCAAAACCTGAAGTAGAATTTGTCCTAAAAATCAACCAGCTCAGATAGTTATAAGCTTCTGTAGGTATAATTTCGTTCTCTTTAAATGTGCGTCTGTAGCTCAGCTGGATAGAGCACCGGTTTGCGGTACCGGCGGTCAGGGATTCGAATTCCTTCAGGCGCACCATCTTTATCATTAACTTCACAAACAAATTACAGATATAAAAAATCACTTACTATCTCAATTGATACTTTGATTGTACAAACGCAAAGTTTCTATCGTCTTCCTGCCTTAAATTATACCCTTCATCGTACTCCACGCTAGACCTAAATATTCATGAAATGCGGCTTCTGAGCGTCCTAATCCTTCTACGGATGGAAACTGAAGCAGCTCATCTCTTTTCTTTATCTGGAAGTCTGTCGGTGCTGG
>JAQTOQ010000184.1 GCA_028713245.1 Sulfuricurvum sp.
TCACTGCATCCGTTTTCACGGAATACTTTTTCAATTTGTTCCAGCTGAAAGTCAAGATCTTCTTCAAGATTTCCATCGACATCGGTAACCAAGATTGCACCCGCTTCGATCGGAAGTCCTTTATGATAGGTTTGTTCGACCGCTCGAATCGTGAGGTTATCCAAAAATTCCATTGCAACGGGGGTGACGCCGCTGGCCATTGTTTTGTAAACGGCTTCCATAGCATCTTTGACGCTCGCAAAAATACCCATGGCAGTTTTGGTCATTTTTGGTTTTGAGAGAAGTTTGAGGGTAACTTCGGTGGTTACTGCCAAAGTCCCCTCAGAAGCGATCAAAATACCGGCGATGTTATAACCGGCAACGTCTTTGATCGTGCGTTTGCCTGCTTTTATAATGTCTCCATTGGGAAGAACCGCACGAATTGCCATCACATAGTCTTTGGTGATACCGTATTTTGCCGCGCGCATTCCACCTGCATTTTCATTGACGTTTCCGCCGATGGTTGAGTACTCTTGGCTGGCAGGATCGGGCGGATAAAAAAGACCCACTTCTTCTACGGCTTTTTGAAGCTCCATATTGATAACGCCTGGCTGCACGATGGCTACCATGTTTTGCATATCGATCTCTAAAATTTTGTTCATGTGTTTTTCAAACCCCAGAACAATTCCACCATTTGCCGGAAGGGCTCCACCGGTAAACCCGCTGCCTGCACCACGAGGTACGAGAACGATATGGTGTTCATTACAAAATTTTAAAATATCACTAACATCTTGCTCGTGCCGTGGAAATAAGACAGCATCTGGCTCAAAACGTTCACGCGTTGCATCATACGAGTACGCAATCAAATGGGCTTTGTCGCTGTAAACATTCTCTTTTCCTAGAAGTCTTGTAAAAAAGTCGAGTGCACCAGAGGGAAGCATTATTATTCCTTCACGTTAAAATTGCGCAATAGTGCGCTATTTTCGCTAAATTTTGCTTTGTAGAGGGTATAAAGTTCTTTGTTTTTTGAATTGTTTAAAGCGATTGATTCAAGATAGTACGGCTCGTAACTTTTGAGACGAGAGCTTCCTGCTCCAAACCAATTAGCACGGATAGAAGTCACTCGAGTATAAAAAGGGATCATTGCCTCTTTTTTATCACTGGTAGCTGTTGCAGTTTGTAGCACTTCAAAGTTTTTACAATCAAGAGTAAAGAGGGTATCCTCCCCTTGGATATAAAGTAAGCCAATGGAATTTGCGGTGCAGAAGTCATGAAAATCTTTTACAAGAGGTGTCGGGTGCCCCTCATGAGAGAGATATGTGGCAAAAGTATCGGGATGGATCCACTCGATACTTGGAGTATTTTTTGTCAGATTAGTATACGCATAATCATTAGGGGAAATAAATAAAGCGCGTTCATAATCATAGGCAAGAACCACTTCATCATTTGCTTGTGCTTTCCAGTTTCCACTTGGCAAAGAATTTTGACGTAAACCATCATATGCTGAAATATCGATTTGTGCCTGATTTGTTGCAGTATTAAGAATGCGTACGCGTGCATTTGCAATGATACTGCTGTGCTTATCATCAAAATGTCGGACAATAAAGCCGCTCATACCTACTTTAAGTTCGGATGCTTTGACGCTGCCGCTGTTGTTACTGACATCAAGAAGTACGGTAGAAATGGGTGTAGCTTGAAGCAGCCCAATACAAAAAAAAGATAAAAATAAAATGCGCATTGTGGTAACCTTTTTCATTATAAATAGCAGAGATTATAGCCAAGAGAGTCTTTGTAAATGGAATTTTTGCTATGATTTTCATCAATAACCGTGTTGTGTCGAAAATACGGCAGTGAATTAAGGGTAAAGATGGGTCGGTATTTATGGTTTCTATTGTTCCCCCTGTTTTTATTCGGTTCAACGGTAAAGCCTTTTAAATGGCATAATGGAGAGAGTTTTCTTACTTTTCTGGAGCACAAAAAGCTTCCTCTTTCGCTGTATTATAATATGGATTCAGAAGATCAAAAATTAACCGAAGATATCCCTTTTACCGCAAGCTGTCAAATGCTTGTTAGTGACAAAAATACCATTCAGCAAATTTTGATTCCCGTAAATGATGAACTTCAGCTGCAGATTTATTTAACTCCCAAAAAACGCTATGCCATGCACGTCATTCCCATCGCTAGTGAAACGTACAAGGAGGTATTGTATACCCAAATTCAAACGCTTCCGTATGATGATATTCTTCACGCTACAGGATCTGTCAAGTTGGCATCTAAATTTGTTAAAATGTTTAAGGGGCGGGTGAATTTTAAAAAAGATCCGAAGAGAGGAGATCCTCTCGTGATTGTCTATGAGCAGAAATACCGCTTAGGCAAACTTTTTTCTATGCCCGAAGTAGCTGGTGCGATGATTGAAATGGACGGTAAACGCTACGCTGTTTATAAACATACAGATGGGCGTTATTATGATGCCAAAGGGGCACAGTTTGAAAAATTTCTTTTCAAACTCCCTATTCGTAATCCACGTATAACATCAGGGTTTACGATGAGTCGGTATCACCCGGTATTGCATCGCTATCGTGCTCACGTAGGGGTTGATTTTGGAGCTCGTCCCGGAACACAGATTTTAGCTACTGGGGATGGAAGAGTCTGTTTTGCAGGATATTCAAATGGGTACGGAAAAACAATAAAGATACTCCACTCCAATGGTTTAGTCAGCCTTTATGCACACCAAAAAGGATTTAAGGCAGGAATTCATACTGGGTCTAAAATCAAGCAAGGTGATATTATTGGATTCGTGGGTTCAACGGGCCTTTCATCAGGTCCGCATTTGCACTTTGGGGTGTATGACGGGAGTAGACCAATCAATCCTCTAAGTGTTATGAAGAAGAAGACGGAAGGCTTTACGGGCAAAGAGTATCGTCAATTTGTTGCTATTCGTACCAAGCTCGATCGTATATTTAATGAAAAAATGCGAACAAAACCTATTAAGCGCAAGGCGATTGATTTCCAAAATACTTATTATGTGGATAAAGATACGTTTAAAGTGAAAGCGTTTTAAGAGTTTACAGTTTCCCCGAGGAGGAGATTAAAACTTGTAGCTAAGTGTCGCGTAGAAGTTGCGTCCTGGTTCATTGAGAACGAGAGGTATTCCTCCATTAGCTAGAAATTCATTTCCTACATAGCTATTG
>JAQTOQ010000047.1 GCA_028713245.1 Sulfuricurvum sp.
CCGCTATCCCGTAAGATTTCGCACAGTTGTACGACTTCGGGCTCTTTAGCGCAATTGACGAGAACGGTTTTACCATGTGCCAGGGCTGCCGCCATAACGATATTAGCAGTTCCTGTAACGGTAATTTTATCGAAGATAATGTGGGCACCTTGTAATCCTTTTGGGGCTACGGCATTCACATACCCCGCATGAATAGTTATCTCTGCACCCATTTGCTCTAGTGCTTTGAGGTGTAAATCGATCGGACGTTGACCGATGGCACATCCACCTGGAAGAGAAACTTCACAATGACCAAAGCGTGCGAGTAATGGTCCAAGTACGAGAATAGAAGCACGCATCGTTTTGACAATGTCGTAATTTGCCATGGTATGACTGACAGTGGAAGTATCTAGTTCCAAAACGTGATTTTTCAAGGTTGATGTTGCACCAAGATTTTCGAGTAATTTTAGAAGTGTTTTAATGTCTGCCACTTCGGGAGTATTGGTGAGGGTGACTTTGTTATGTGCCAAAAGTGTTAATGTAATGAGGGGCAATGCCGCATTTTTTGCGCCTGAAATAGTAACGGTTCCGCTTAGTTTTGTAGGGCCAATAATACGTAGATAGTCCATAAAAATTCCCGAGTAATAAAGTGCAATATTATAAGGTAATATTGTTTAAGATGGTATAATTTGAGAATTTAAGAAAAACAAGGAATCCTCGTGAGTTCAGCACTTGATCGTTTGAAAAATCTGACCGCACAGATCTCCAGTTATGAACTCGAGCGTAAAAATAATCTGAAGTCGCTTGAAGCGCTTTATGTGTCGTTGGACATTGAGAACAAAGTGGCGATTTTCCATGATTTGTTTGAATTTAAGGCGATTAATCTCTCTGGAATCTCGCTAAGTGACGAAAGCTTAGGCTTGGTCAAAGAGGGAAAATACGCACAAGTGATAGGGATCCTTTATGACAACACAGCAAAAGTAAAAAACAAAAACATCTCTTTGGCGTATTTTGGACGTGCTGAAAAGGTGGGTGAAGAGTTGAAGCGTGATATTATCGCGTTTGTTCTAGGGTGGCGTTTTGAGAAAAGCTTTCGTACGTTAGAACACTATCATAATCTGATGGCGCAGTTGGAAAAATTACCGCATGAGGGTACATGCTGATTTTTTTCGATACCGAAACAACGGGATTGAAAGTGAATGATCGTCTTTGTGCTATTGGTTTGATCGAGGGAGATGAAGTTCATTATGAGCTTATTAACCCTCTAAAAAAAGTCCCCCCGAGTGCGAGCGCCATACATCATATCACCAATGAGATGCTCAAAGATGCACCAGTTTTTTCAGGATCAAAAAGTCATGAAAAGTTGATAGCACTTAATGGTCCTGAAACGATTATAGTTTCTCATAATGCTCCGTTTGATTTGGCAATGTTGCAAAAAGAGGGGATCGAATGGCAGGGACGTGTGATTGATACACTTAAATGTTCCAAGGCCTTGATGGATGATTTGGATGGTTATTCGCTGCAATTTTTGCGGTATGAACTTAGACTGTATTGTTATGAAGCTGATTTTTTTAGCGATTATGGGATTGATATTGTCCCACATCATCCCGGGAGCGATGCCCTGCATGCGAAAATGATTTATGAGTATTTATTGGATTTAGCGGATGAAGAAACATTGATCGCGATGTCGCAAAGTCATGTATTGTTGACGCGCTTGCCTTTTGGAAAATACGCTAAACGCCGTATCGAAGAAATAGCGCTCAAAGATCCTGCGTATTTGAAGTGGATGCTGGACAGCTTGATGGATATGGATGAGGATTTGCGTTACAGCATTGAGCATCATCTACGAGGTCCATTATAGAACGAGGTATAATAAATTAATTTAGTTTTTAGTGATAGGAAGAAGCAATTATGCAATGTGATCAATATTCGATTATCAATAGCCACTGTAAAATAATTAAATATATCCTTATTATTGAAGATTCTGTTAGTTTGGGAAATCATGTCAGAGAGATGATTGATAAATATTTCTCATTTCGTTGCGACATTGCAAGAACTGAGATTCAAGCCAATGAGATGATTCGGTGTAAACGGTATGATTTAATTATTACCGATGTTTATTTACCCGACAGTTCGGGAAACTTCTTAGGCAAGTTAGTGAGCAGTGGTCTGCGCCTCATTGTCATGACTGCGAGTGAAAATGATGATCTACGATCAGGAATTTTGACATTACCGATTATTGATTATGTTTTGAAAAATGATGCAAAAACTCTGGTTGATTATTTGATCAATACCATACAGCGTTTGAACTCAAATCGTAGTACGGTCATTGGAATTTGTGATGAGTCAAAGACTTCCCGTCATGTCATGGCCCAATTGGTAAAATCGCAAAACCTCCCTTATATAGAATTCTCCAATGGGCAGGAGGTGTATGATTTTATTGTAAAAGAAAACTGTAAAATGGATGTTTTACTGTGTGATTATGAGATGTCAAAAATGAATGGACTGGAGCTGATTCGCCATCTTCGCCATGAATATTTGGCGTGTGAACTGCCAATTCTTGCTATTTCAGCATCAGATAAACCTCATTTGACAGTGCAGTTTTTAAAAGCGGGTGCCAATGATTACATTAAAAAGCCATTTGGAAATGAGGAGCTTTGCACGCGTTTGAATCTGACGTTGGATCAGTTTTACGCTAACCGGCGTAACAGAGCTTTGCGTGCTGAACTTGAAAGAGCGGCAACCCATGATTTTTTAACACAGCTGTATAACCGTAACTTCTTTTTTACCCAAATTCATCATATAACGGCAGATGCGATACGGCAAAAAAAACCGTATGGCATTTTGATGATTGATATCGATTATTTCAAACAGGTAAATGATACCTATGGACATCCTGCAGGGGACGCCGCCATCATTCACTTGGCAGCTATAATCAAAAATACGGCCAGAACATCCGATTATTGTATGCGGTGGGGTGGAGAAGAGTTTTTGATTTTGATTCCGCATACGACTGCGTCAGAATTGCGTAAATTTGCAGAACGGTTACGCAGCGCTGTTGAAAAATCAGAAGTATGTGTTGTTGATGAGAAGATTAGCTTTTCTATTACCATCAGTATTGGTGGTGCAGTAGGTCTCAATGAAATTGCCAAAGAGATGATAGTGGAAGCGGATGCATTATTGTATCAGGCAAAAAAAGCTGGGCGTAATTGCGTTAAGATTTAAGATTCAATCTATGTTAAAATACGAAAAATAAATGGAGGTCTCGTGAAAGTAGCTATTGCGTGTGAATCTCCATTATTGCAACGGTCATTGGAGCTTTTTTTAGAAGGGCGCTTGAGCTCTCAGCGCCATTGCGATATCGTGGTTCGAGATCATGAGATGCACAATGATGAACATCTCTCTCTTATTATTGGAACGACCGAAAAGGTTGATTTACAAAAGCCATTTTCAAAAGCACAGCTATTTCACGCTCTTGCGAATAAGTTGGATGTCGTTAAACACCTAGCGGCTCAAAACAGTTCTGTTGCAGTAGAAGAGGAAGAAGAGCCCCAGGTGAGTTTCGACATTCTGGAACGCCATATTGAAAAGCTGACATGTGAGTACCAGTCTAATATCCTAAAAGCGGTTCGGGCATTTTATGAAAAGTGAAGCAGTCTTGACAAAGCGTATTATTGCGGGAAAATACAAAGGTAAGACACTTAAGCTTCCCTCAAAAGAGACCACCAGAAGTTCCAAAGCGATTGTTCTGGAATCTTTTTTTAATACCCTGCAATTTGACGTGATCGATTCGGTTTTTATAGAAGTATTTTCAGGTAGCGGTTCTATCGGACTGGAAGCCCTTAGCCGAGGGGCTAAGAAAATTATTTTTATGGAAAAAGATCGCGATGCCCTCAAATCATTACGTAGTAATATAGCTCAAACGGATAAGAACGCGTGTGAAGTATATGAGGGTGATAGCTTTTCAAACATCGTACAGGTTAAAAAACGGCTTGAATCGCTGGGGGAAAGTGCTTTTATCTATGTTGACCCTCCTTTTGCCTTTCGTGAGGGGATGGAAGATATTTACGACAAAATGTTGTTTATGATTGCTTCTTTACCTCTGAGAGTGGTTCAATTGATTACAATTGAGCATATGAGCACGTTGGAACTCCCCGATTCTATCGGTGAATTTAACCGTATAAAGTCCAAACGCTTCGGGAAAACGTCACTTACCTATTACGCCTGATTTTAATCTTCTAAGCCTTTAAAATATGGAACAATGTTTGCTATATTGTTCCATACAGCAAAGGATATCGATGAAATTACTGGCTCTTTTTTTCCTTTTAATCAGCTCATTACAAGCAACACGTATTAGCGAAGTGGCTAATATTGTAGGCGTTCGTGACAATCAGATTATCGGCTATTCATTGGTCGTTGGTTTGAAAAAAACAGGGGATGGTACTACTTCTAAATTTACTCTCCAATCTATCGCCAATATGCTCAAGGCGATGAATATCGATATGAACCCTGTTGACATTAAATCTAAAAACGTGGCAGCCGTTGTCGTAACGGCAAAATTTGCCCCTTTTGCACGCCAAGGGGATGCATTTGATGTCACGGTCTCTTCGATTGGTGATGCGAAATCTCTGGAGGGGGGTACGCTTCTTATGACACCGCTCAAAGGGGTGGATGGAAAAATTTACGCATTGGCGCAAGGGCCGGTGAGTATCGGCGGAAAAAATGAAAAAGGGGCAGGGGCTGAATCGCATCCAACTGCCGGAATGGTGTATGGCGGTGGTTTAGTAGAGCGTGAGATAGCGCAAGATCTTGCCCATCAAGACAGCGCTACTCTTTCGCTCAAAACGTCCAATTTTGCCAATGCGGTAGCTATCCAAAATGTCGTTAACGCTCGTTTTAAATGTGAAATTGCAAGTGCTCTTGATTCACGTACGATTTTAATTAAGCGCCCAACAAATAAAAGCATGGTTGAGTTTATCGCTGAGGTTGAAAATCTCTCTATCGATTATGCGTTAGAGCAAAAGATTATTATTAACGAGCGCACGGGTACGATTATTGCTGGTGTGGATGTAGAGATCCAGCCAGTTGTGATTACGCAAGGTGAGATTACCGTTAAGATCCTCGCGCAAGATACAGTTTCAAAGCCAAGCGGCAGTGTTGCTATGGATAAGTCACTGGTAATCGGTCTCAATGAAAATGAAGTCTATACTCAAAAAGGGACTACTACGGTTGCTAATATCATACGATCACTTCAAAAATTGGGAGCGAGCCCAAAAGCGATGATTTCAATTTTACAAGCGATGAAAAGTGCTGGTGCTATCTCGGTTGAATTGGAAGTGATCTAATGGATATCGCAAGCGTCAACACACAAAAAATAGTTCCTAATATTGGTTTAAAAGATGGGGATAAAGCGCTTAGAGAAAAGACTGATCAGTTTGAATCTATTATTGTTAAAATGATGTTGGATGAGGCGATGAAGGATGAAAAAAATCTTTATACCACTAACGACCCTGGTGACAAAATTTTTAAATCGATGTATCGTGAAGAGTTGTCCAATGCAAGTGCGGGCGGATTTGGATTTTCGCAAATGCTTTTCGAACACCTGACTCAAAAAGGGGTGAAACATTAAATTTTTTGGTACTTTTGCCGATATGATGAATAGACATCATAAACGTAAAAAATAAGGATTTAACATGATTTCAAGCGTTAATGGCTCCCTCATCAGAGGGGCTTATCCGGAAACAACATTAAAAAGTAAAGAGCAGGAGAAATCCTCTCAAACCGTAACAAAGCAAGGTGATACAAGCCGAATCGAAGAGCTCAAAGCTTCTATCGAAAAAGGGGAGTATCAAGTGGATATAGAAGCGTTAGCTAAGCGTATTGCGCACGAGCTAACCTGAATCTTTAGGAGTTTATGATGTTGACTTTCCAATTACAAAGTGCGATCAAAGAGCTAGATACTCTGATTGCACTCTCTCTCGAAGATATTGAAAATATTAAAGAGGCCAAGCACAATCCACAGTTTGACCGCCTATGCATCAAAGAAGAAAGAATTAAAAGTTTTGAACATAAAAAAGCGATGATTGATCATGAAATTTCAAAATTAATGACACAAGAGCCGGTTAAACCACTTAGCGAACTTTTGGATGAAGATCAACATCAACAATTGGAAACACTAAAATTGCGCCTCAGTACGCTTCGTACCGTTAATCAACAATATGCAAAGATGGTTTTAAGTGTAGGGGCATTTTTTAATACTTTGTTGGAACGTATAATGCCCACTCAAATGCATGGGTACCGCAGCGTTGCAACACGTGATTCAGCATTTCTGGAAGTGAGAGCGTAACATGGCATCTATATTTAATTCACTTAATATTGGGTATTCTGGGCTTAATGCTGCTCAAATCGGTATTGACACTACTGGTCATAATATTTCCAATGCAGAGACAGAAGGCTATACGCGTCAACGTGTTGTAACGTCAGAGGCGACTCCTATCGCTATTACTCCTGGTGCCAGAGGTAACGGTACTAAAATTGCTGAAATCGTTCGTGTATTTGATTCATTCGTAAATGACCGTTACAGTGCAGCAGCACAAAACAAAGAGTACTCGGATACACTCAAAAAGAATTTGGAAGAATTATCTACTTACTTCCCTGATATTGAGAATGTTGGTATCAAAGAAGATTTAAAAAATTATTTTGATTTGTGGCAATCGCTTGCATCAAATCCAAGTAATAGTGCTGTAAAAGTAGCTTTGGCTCAGCAAACACAGACTCTGACACAACATATTTCTCAAACCCAAGATAAAATTGCAGCGCTGCAGAAATCGACCGATAATCAGCTGTTGGTTAATGTGGAGGAGGTGAACCGTATAGGTGAGCAGATTGCTAATCTCAATGGTGCGATTAATACGGCAGAAAGTGACGGCGTAAGTAATGCCAATGACTTACGTGATCAGCGTGAAATGTTGTCAATGTCGTTAGAGAAACTTATTGGCGCTAAGGTGTTTTCTGGAAATATACAAACCAATATGCCTGTTGATGGTAACATTGCAACTAAGACCGGAAACTATACTATACAAGTAGGTGGGTTTAATATTGTTGACGGCTCCTCTTTTCACCCTATTGGGATTGATGCTAAAAGCAATGCAGGACAATTCAATGATATCTATTATGAGCGCCAAGATGGCGTTCAATTTCACTTTGCCGATAAAATTACTGGCGGAAAGATTGGTGCTTTAATTGAATTGCGCGGTAGCTTGATTGGTAGTGATGGTACGTTTAAAGATGGATTTTTGCAAGATACCATGAATACTTTTGATGTATTTTCAAAAGGATTAATTGAAGCTACAAATAACCTTTATGCGCAAACAGCGACAAAGACTATGCAGTCCAATGGATTGTCATTTAGTGATAATCAAACGTTGCTGAGTACGGGTGAAAACTTTCAAGCGGGTACTTTTGATTTAGTAGCATATGATATTAATGGTAATGAAGTTGGACGTAGAAGTGTAGCTATTGACACCAGTACCGTTATAGACAATGCAAGTGCTACAAATTTAATGAGTGATGGTGTGACCAAAAATAGTATCGCTGAACAGTTAAGATCCCAAAAAGACGATAATAAAGATAACAATTCGCTTAATGATATCGATGATATGATAACGGCAAGTTTTGCAAAGCCTAGTAATATTTTTACCCTTTCAATGAAAGGCAATTATGCTGATGCTGGATACACCTTTGCGATTGAAGATCATGGAACTAATTTTGCAGGAGTGACAGGTGTTAGCAGATTTTTGGACGGTAATAATGGAAAAAACATCGAATTAAATGCAGCATTGCAAAATGACTCTTCCTCTATTCGTGCATTTAAAGCGCCATCAGCAGGTGATAATCAAACGGCGTTGGATATGGTTCAGTTACAATTTTCTTCTTTTGATTTTAAAGAGGCCTCTAATAAAACGACAACGGACACTATGTATGGTTTTTTTGATCATATGGTAACGAGAATCGGTACAAAAACAAATGCGGTAATTACTTCAAATGACACGATAACTGCTCAGTTCAATGCAATCAAGCAAGAGCATGATTCGATCAGTAAAGTTAGTATCGATGAAGAGATGGCCAACCTTATCCGCTATCAAACCTCTTACGGTGCGGCTGCAAAAGTAATTACGACCATTGATCAGATGATGACGACCCTTCTAGGAATAAAGCAGTAATGTTCTATGTAAGTGCCGTCCTGCTTACGGGCGTCACGCTTCTTTCATTTTTTGGTGGCATGTTTTACACTATTGACCCCTCACATTTAGATAAAGATAGTATTTTATTATCTCCTTGTCTTGAGCATTGGTTTGGTACAGATCGATTGGGACGTGATTTGTTTGCACGTCTTATAGAGGGGGGGCAGATTTCATTGATCATTGGTTTTATCAGCGCTTTGTTCTCGACTTTTGTAGGTCTTTTATACGGTGTCAGTGCGGCATTGTTGAGAGGTGGATTTGATAAGCTTTTTATTGTTATCGTGGACTTGTTTTTGACATTCCCAACACTCTTTTTGCTCCTAACGCTTGTAAGCTACGTGAATGCTTCTGTGTGGGTGTTGATACTTATCATTTCGATTACGGGATGGATGGGGACAGCACGTCTTATACGCTCAGAGAGTTTCGCGATTGCTTCCAAGCCCTTTATCCGTATTTTGCACATTGCTCATGTCCATCCGCTCAAAATTATTTTTAAGTATTATGCTCCACTGCTCGCGCCAATTGTATTGGTCAGTTTTACGTTTGCCGTTGGGGGAGCTATTTTGGCAGAATCGGGACTTTCATTTTTAGGGCTTGGGATTGTAGCTCCGCAGATGAGCTGGGGAAGTATTCTAAGCACGGGAAAAGAGGTTATTGACATTGCATGGTGGGTAAGCTTCTTCCCAGGGCTTATGATCTTCATCATTACTTTTTCGTTGATGAATATTTCCAATACTTTGCAAGCACGCCTGAATCAAAAAGAGATTCGTTAGCGAAGCACGTGCCCCACAAATTTAGACATATTATTGAGGATTTTACTACCGCGTCTAAATCCTAAGCCACATGCCTCGTAGGCAAAAAAGACACCTGCTTGGTAGCTGTTACCCTGAGCGTCTTTTGGCAGTTCAACATACTCTTGATAGATGGCTTTGAAATTGCCATACGGTCCGTCATTTTCTTCAATCGTGTTGCCTGATGCATCTAGAATACGCACGTTTGCACCTTCACGACCGAATACTCTTTTTTCAACATACGCAGTTCCTGACAATGGCTCAAAGGAGGTTTTTAAGAGATAAGGCGAATCAGGGAAAAGATCGGTGAGTATTTTGAGCATTCCTTTGGATTGAAACAATAAGGTATAGGCAGGGTTTAAAATAATAGCTTTCTGATTATTAACAATGGAATTCAGTAATACAGCGAGTTCCGGTTCGTCAATGGCAATATCCTCCCATGGAAAAAGCTTAAACCAGTATTCATAAGCGTTGTCGTCGCTGTCGTATATTCCCTCATCATCAAACTTAACCCCACCCATAGATTCAAATCCTGTTTCAAATCCGGTATCTATTGCCATTTGTTGCAGTAGTCTTACTGTTTGCTCTTCCTCAACGTTATCGTTAATAGAGCTGAACAGTATCTTCCACCCGTCATAGTGCTCATCAAAGGTTTCGGTATCGTTAAAGAGAGTGACAAGGCGACGAAAGTTATCACTTATCGCTTCATACACGTTGTTAAACTGACGCTCTTCATCCATTTTGTTATGTTTGAGAATGGCCCATTGTAAAATAGCGGTTTCAAAAAGAGAGGTTGGGGTATCCGCATTAAATTCGATCAGTTTAATGGGTTTACCATCAATTCCGCCAGCAAGGTCAAAACGGCCATACAAATGCCAGTGAACATCATTTTCCCAGCTTTTCTTGATCAATTCGATAAGGTTGAAGGGAATTCCGAGTTCAAAAAAAAGATTATGATCGATGACGTGTTGTGCCGCGGTAGCGTACATATCGTAAAGCTCGTTAACTGCCTCATAATATGCCTCTGCCTCTTGATCACTTACGATAACGAGTTCATCGGCTACATATTTAGTTTGATCGCTGTCGGTATGCCAGTGAAAGCCAATTGTTTCGAGTACGCTATCGTTGATGGGTTGTATTTTTTGAAGAGTTATCATTATCAGCCTCCGAAGCTACTAGATGAACTGCTACTTTTAGAGCCTAAGTTTCCAAAAAAACTTTTTTTAGGACTCCCTGAAGAGGCCTTGCTGCCGCTTTGGTTGGCAGAGCGATGGTAGGCGGATCTATTAGAAGCATCCTGATTTTTGCGGAAGTTGGTATTATTCATGAGGGCATTTCCAATCATGTTACCTAGCAATGCTCCACCCGCTGCGGCTAGGATGGTTCCTCCTAATCCCATTCCCTCACTGCGCGGTTCTGAGTTTAGTTCGGATTTGCCTTCTTTCATTTTTTTATACTCTTGATCAGCAAGTGTTTTCATCTCCGCTTCGCTCATGACACGTTCGCTGGTAGTTCCGTTTTCATCTTTGGATCGAATGAGTGCACGGCTAGGACCTGTGGTTGGCATCTCTTCAACGACAACATATTTGCCATCACTAAGTTGTTCGACGACAATAAATTTATTTTGATTTTCTGCCTGTGTGGCTGATTCTTCTTGTTTGTTATTTTGACATCCACTAAGGGCACTTAATACAGCTAATCCTGCTGTTCCCATGATGACTTGTCTTGCACTGATACTGTGTTTCATTGTAATTTTCCTATCGTAGTTGTTTGTATTTGGTAGAAGTGAGTCTGAAAATCTTTGAGGGCTTACATTCTTGGAAGCCCTGAGAATTTTCTACGATGAGATCACTATGCTCAGCGCAAAATTGTTGATCGAAGCCTTTTCCGCTCTCGTTGGCTGAAGTAGAGTAAAGCCATCCATATTTCGTAATTAATGAGCTATGCGGCTCTTGGCCTACATAACGAAAGGCTTGATTTTTGATGACAAATGTTGTCTTGCGCGCATGACGAAACCATATGCGATATTTTAGGGGGATACGGGTGTGTTCTTGTAATACTTTGAAAGAGGCAAAGACTTTTAAATAGGGTTTCCCCTCCTCGCGCCCTTTAACGCTATTTAAGAGTGAAGCATCTTGGGAAAGAAATCCGACAGTGGTGTCGGTTTGTGCAAGGATGATGTGCATCGGCTTATTGGATTAGATAATCTTGCAATGCTTGGGGTTTCATCCACGTATCATCGTGCATTTGTGCCATAGCTTCAATAGCTGCACGTGCAGCGCTCAGGGTTGTGAAATACGGAATTCCCATACGCAATACGATCTGGCGTATTTGCTCTGCATCTTTTTTAGCGGTTTGATTGTCTGAAGTATTGATGGCCAAAGAGATATCACCGTTCTTCATAATGTCTTCAATACTTGGGCGACCTTCAGAAATTTTGAGTACTTTTTCACATGCGATACCGGCATCCGCTATGATTTTTTGAGTTCCACCGGTTGCTACAAGGGTAAACCCTTGTGCTGTTAATCCACGTGCAATCTCAACAGCATGTTTTTTATCTGCATCAATAAAGGAGAGAAAGCAGATACCCGATGTCGGGATTTTATTCCCTGCAGCAAGTTGGCTTTTCGCGAAACTTACCCCGAAGTTTTGGCTTATACCCATAACTTCACCCGTTGATTTCGTTTCAGGTGAGAGAACTAAATCAGCTCCGTAGAGTTTATTAAATGGGAATACGGCTTCTTTGATCGCTACGTGTCCTTTTAATCGAGGCTTTAATAGCCCGTCTTCTTCCATGACGACATCATAGTTGTCGTAATATTTAAGGGCATTACGCAAGGTGTCACCTAGCATGACGCGTGTCGCTATTTTAGCCAATGGCATACCAGTAGCCTTTGAGACAAATGGCACAGTACGTGACGCTCTTGGGTTTACTTCGATGATGTAAATTTCATTTTTATAAATAGCATATTGGATGTTAAGTAGACCGATGACACCCAAACCCAATGCGATAACTTTGGTTTGTTGTTCTACTTGGTATTTAAGTTCATCGCTTAATCCAACAGGAGGGAGTGAACATGCACTGTCTCCTGAGTGAATGCCGGCTTCTTCAATGTGCTGCATGACAGAACCTATATATACTTCTGTCTCATCACAAATAGCATCCACATCAAGTTCAACCGCTTGATCGAGGAATTTATCAACCAATACGGGAGAATCATTGCTTACGGATACGGCAACTTCCATATAGGTACGAAGATCGTCTTCATTGTAAACGATACGCATCGCACGTCCACCTAGAACGTACGATGGACGTACCAATACAGGGTAACCCAATTTCTCGGCAACGACAAATGCTTGCTCTTTGGTCATAGCAATACCATTTTCCGGCTGCTTTAATCCCTGCGCAACAACAAAAGCGGAGAATTTTTCACGATTTTCTGCTAAATCAATAACCGTAGCAGACGTTCCAGCGATAATAGCACCCATTTCTTCTAAAGCATTAGCCAATTTTAATGGCGTTTGACCTCCCAAATGGACGATAAT
>JAQTOQ010000185.1 GCA_028713245.1 Sulfuricurvum sp.
CTTTACGGATGGGATAATGAATACGGAACCGTGAGGTATGACGTTAAAGATTTTGAAGCGTCACTGTTTTTAGTCAGCAATGGTGAGTATTTGGATTTTGTCAATGCAAATGGGTACAAAATCCAGCGCTGGTGGGATGAAGAGGGGTTAAAATATTTATCGTTACGTAATGCTGTATGCCCACCGTTTTGGGTACCTCAAAGTGATGGCACCTATGCATACCGCTCACTGACACAAGAGATACCGATGCCCTACAATTGGCCAGTAGAGGTCAATGCCCTTGAAGCACAGGCATTTTGCCGATGGAAAAGTGCGCAAGAGGGGAGAGAATATCGACTTCCTAGTGAAGCAGAATATGGAAGACTGCTCCAAGAGTGCGGAATAAAGAATGATATTTTTGATGACAATACTGCTAATATTAATCTTGCCCATTTTGCTTCGTCTGTCCCTGTTGATACGTTTTTCCATGGCAAAGTTTACGATGCAGTGGGGAATGTTTGGCAATGGACGGGTACTGCTATGGCTGGATTTGAGGGATTTACGACTCATCCCCTGTATGACGATTTTTCATTTCCAACATTCGATACGAAACACAATATTCTCAAAGGGGGATCATGGATCTCTACGGGGAATGAGATTGGGAGGGCTTCTCGCTACGCATTTAGACGCCATTTCATACAGCACGCAGGGTTTCGCTATGTGGCCGACTGATGGATGAATTTGGCTTTGTTGATCGCTCATCCAGCAATGCCGAAAAGCATACGCTTAAAAAAAAGCTCTTTGGCACGGATGATGTTGTGCCAATGTGGGTTGCAGACATGGATATTGCAACCCCTATTTGTGTTTTGGAAGCGGTACGTCAGAGACTGAATCATCCGATTGTTGGTTATGAGATTATGAGTGATTGCGCATATAGAGCGCAGTGTGATTGGATGCAGCGTCATCACGGATGGAAAATGGACCCTCAGTGGTTGAGCTATTCTCCCTCAGTAGTCGCATCGATTGGGTGCGCTATACGTGCATTCACAGAGGAAGGGGATGAAGTCATTGTTCAGAGTCCTGTTTATCCTCCGTTTTATGACATGGTACGCAAACATAATCGAAAGCTGCTTCTTAACCCGCTGACACGAGACGAGTACGGAGTTTATCGATTTAATTATGAAGATTTAAAAGCTAAAATTACCCCAAAAACAAAACTTTTATTACTCTGCTCTCCTCATAATCCAGTTGGACGAGTTTGGCTACGTGAAGAGTTGCTTGAACTTGGAAAAATATGTTTGGAAAACGGCATAATTATCATCAGTGATGAGGTGCATGGTGACATCATTTTCCCTGAAAATATCCATGTTCCTATGGTGTTAATATCGGAAGCATTGCTGGAAAATACGGTAACTTTGATGGGACCTGGAAAAACATTTAATATGGCCGGATTTTCAATATCAACGGTTGCTATTGCATCTCAAATGCTTCGTGAGCGTTACAGGACTGAACTGCAAAAAGTTCATTATGGAGAGGGTGCTGTGCTGTCGCATGTTGCATTTGAAACAGCATATACCCATGGTGATAAATGGCATAAGGATTTAATCAACCATTTGACCGTCAATCGAGAGATGATTGAACAGTGGTGCAAGGCACATCCGATTATCGGATTTACGAAACCGCAGGGAACCTATCTCGTATGGTTGGATTGTCGTGCACTCGGAATGGGGGATCGGGAGCTGCGGGACTTTTTTATCACAGAGGCAGGTCTCGGCCTCAGTGCGGGTTTGAGTTTTGGAAAAGAGGGGTCTGGATTTATGCGTCTGAATTTTGCGGTTGCACGCGAAGTTTTAGAAAAAGCGTTGGAGCAACTGTCGCATGCGTTGGAAAAAAATGGTTAGGGATGAGAAGATAGGGAAATTTATTTTCAAACATCATCTACTCTCCTTGGCAACGATGGGTGAGTCTTTGTGGTGCTGTTCGGCGTTTTATGCCTTTGATAAAGAGACATATACTTTTATCATCGCATCGGATGAACAGACACTGCATATCCAAAATACTAAGATCGACAAACGGGTTGCCGGTACCATAGCGCAAGAGACCAAAATGGTGGGAAAAATTCAGGGGATACAATTTACAGGAGAGATACATGCTGTTGAAGATGAACGCCAAAGAGCCCTTTATCTGAAAAGATTTCCGTATGCTGCTGCGATGAATCCGACGCTGTGGAAGATAGCCCTTGATACGATCAAAATGACTGATAATACCCTTGGATTTGGAAAAAAACTTATGTGGAAGCGGGAAATTTAGAGGTAAAAAAACTGCACGGCTTACCGCTCGAACTTAACACAACTTGGGAGGGTAAAAATTTACTTTTGAACCCATACGCCTTGCATCCATGGGGCTGATGGGCTTCCCATGTGACAAAATAATAACTACATCGATGACAATTGATTTTTTGCATAGGGAATTTTACCTATAATTTCATACTTTGAAAAGGATTATTATGAATAAATTACTCTGTATGTTTGAACTACAACAAGAACTCAATGATGCTACCAACGGAAAAGGGTGGGAAAACGGGACAACCAAAAATGGCAAAAAGATCAATTGGCGTCGTTGTATTACGATGGAATCTGCTGAAATGATCGATTCGTTTGGATGGAAGCATTGGAAAAGTATTGCTCAAGAAACCGATTATGCCAACTTGCAAATTGAAATTGTGGATGTGTGGCATTTTGTGATGAGTCTGGTGCTGGAATTTGCCCAAAAAACAGGTACGGAGAGTATTTCTGACTTGGTTGAGAGAATTTCACAAACTCCCGAATATCAAAAAATCAACAGTGAGACAGCATTGAGTTTTGGTAATGACGAGCTTCTGATGTTCCGTATAGAAAACGTAATGCGGTTATCTCTCATCCCGGTATCGCCTGAAATGATCGGTGCGTTGATCGAAGAGTTCTTTGAATTGACGTACTTGGGTGCACTCAATGCGACACAACTGTATCGTCTCTATGTCGGAAAAAATATTCTCAATCAATTTCGTCAAGATCATGGCTATAAAGAGGGCAGCTACATCAAAGTATGGAATGGTGAAGAGGACAATGTCGTGATGAAAC